>PBSM01000001.1 GCA_002726245.1 Planctomycetaceae bacterium
ATTGTTTCCAAGAGGGCTGACTGCGTCTTCGGTGTTGCGCGGTTGATCTCATCCGCCAGACAAATCTGGGTGAACAACGGGCCTCTTTGAAACTCGAATACCTTCTGCCCGTCGGGAGTCTCCATCACCATGTTGGTGCCGATAATGTCCGCTGGCATAAGGTCCGGCGTAAACTGAATCCGCTTGAAGTCCAAGTGGAGTGCTTGCGACAACGTCTGGACCAACAGCGTTTTTCCCAACCCAGGAACGCCTTCCAGGAGGCAGTGTCCGCCGACGAACAGACACGTCAAAACACCATGCACAATGTCGTCGTGCCCAACAATGACTTTACCGATCTCTTCCCGAATGGCCGCGTATCTCGAGCGGAATTCATCCGCTTCCTTTTCCATGTTCGCAACTGTGCTCATTGAAGCTCCTAATCTCGAATCTAGTCCCGGAGGGACGACATACCGTAGCCGGAGGTGTGAGCCCCAGGAACGTGTGCTAGAAACACAACCAGAGCCCCGAAGGGCAACGCCGTGAAGGAGTTTTGTGCTGGAAAAACTGGGGTTTGCATAGATCGGAGTTCATGAAAGAAAGCCAGATTCCTCCTCGTCTCACAACTGAACACGATTCAGTCAGAAAGGAGTCTGGCCGTGAGAAAAGCAAAGAGTGCTACCAAAAAACGTGCGGCTCGCAAACGACGCAAGCAACGCCAGCAGGCTCACAACACCAAACAAATTCGTGATGCAACACAATGGCTGCTCAGTCCTGGAATCTTCGACCGCCTCGCCTTTCATGGCAATACCAGTTGGCTCGCCGCCGAACTGGTCGTCTTGGCATTGCTCTGGATTTGGTCCGATTCTTCCAAGCTCACCGAGGCCTTCGACGATGCGCGGGACCAGTCCGTGAAACTCCTTGGCAAGGCGGCACTGACCACTTATCAAGGCCTGGCTGGAACGCTGCAAACTTGGACGCCGGCGTTCATGCCGCGGCTGCAAATCCGCTTGCACGAACTCATGCAGCAGATCGGACGACGCCATTTGCGAGTCGGGCTGTGGATGGCCATCGCGATGGATGGCTCGCGAGCCACGACGCCGCGAACGGTCTCCAACGAGCAAGCTTTCTGTGCCCAGAATTATGGCAAGGGAAAAACGGCCAAGTACCGCAAGAAGAAAACCAAAGGTCGGCGGCGACGCAAAAAGGCTCAGACCAAATCGCAACCGCAAACGCCGCAAATCTGGATCACCATGATGTGGCACATCGGTTTGGGAATGCCCTGGTGTTGGAAGCTGGGACCATCCAATTCCAGCGAACGGCAACATGTGAAGGACCTGATTCGCAGCGGCCATTTCCTGAAAAACACGCTGTTTGTCGGCGATGCGGGCTTCGTCGGTTACGAGTTCTGGAAGTTGATCCTCGACCACAAACACGACTTCTTGGTGCGTGTCGGCGGCAACGTGCGTCTGCTGGAGAGCCTCGGCTTCTACACACAACAAAAGAAGGGCATCGTTTACTGTTGGCCCAACGCCGCGATGAGCAACAAGCAACCACCGCTGGTGCTGCGTCTGGTCAAGTGCCGCATCGGCCACAAACAAGTCCATCTGCTGACCAGCGTCCTGGACGACTCGAAACTGCGCCCGAAAGAAATCAAAAAGCTCTACGAGCAGCGTTGGGGAGTGGAGTTGGAATTCCGCGCACTCAAACAAACCTTCGAGCGCCGCAAGCTGCGCAGCCGCAACAGCGAACGTGCGTTGGTCGAGATGGAGTGGTCGATCTTCGGGATGGCGGTGATCGAGCTGTTCGCCTTGAAGGAGCAACTGCAGGCCAAGCCGCAACAGCCTCGACCGTTGAGTTTCGCGAAGTCGTTGCGAGCGGTTCGCGTGTCGTTGAACCACCTGCACAACCGTCCAGAGCACGTGGACGATCTGACGACGCTGTTGCAAGCAGCGTTGGTGGACAACTACCAGCGGCGCGGTTCGAAGTCCGCGCGTTACCACCCGGACAAGAAGGACAAGCCTTCTTGTGGGTCTCCCCACGTGTCTCGAGCGACCGCCAAGCATCATCAACACCTGAAACAACTGGAACTCCAAAATGCCGCCTAAAACTCATTCACGGCGTTGCCCTCCGGGGCTTTGTGTCCGTTGTGAGAACGTTTCCGGGGGTTTACACCCCCGGCTATTACATGTCGTCCCTCCGGGACTGTTGTGGAGCCTTCCTAGCACAGCGTTTCGTGCCTGGCACCTGTCAATTCTCATAGTCCTGCTTGCAGGCTGCGGAGCTTCTGTCGATCCCTCCCTGTATGCGAAGTTCCAAAGCGCGCAAGTGGCATTTGATCAAGCAAGCTCGCCCGAGCAGTTCGTGCGCGCGGCCGCTTTGTATCAGGAGATCCTCGATTCGGGAGTCGTTTCGGGAGCGGTTTTGTACAACCAAGGCAACGCGTTCATGAGGGGAGGCGAACGTGGTCGCGCGCTCGCTTGCTACCGACAGGCGAAGCGACATCGGCCGCGCGATCCGTACTTGGATGCGAACTTGCGGAATGCTTTGTCGGGACACAACGCCACCGGGCGCAAACCGGTCGTCGAGTATGTGCTCTTCTGGCAAGATTGGGTTAGCTATTCGAGCAAGTTCACGCTGAGCTCTGTTTTCGCTCTGCTGACCTTTGGCCTTGCAGTTGGAAGTCTCTATCTCTGGCCGGTTGTCTTGAAGCGTTGTGCACTCGCTGCGCTGCTGGTCACGCTAGCACTTGTCTTGTCGGCCGTGTACGACTGGTATCGCTTCACCCATGTAAAGCATGGTGTGATCGTGGGTGATCAAGTCGTTGCCAGGAAGGGTGACGGAGTGAGCTATGAAGCCGCCTTCACGGAGCCGCTAGCAGAAGCGACCGAATTCGTGGTCTCCGATCAGCGTAACGGGTGGGTGCTGGTGCGGCTGACTGGGGCACAAGAGGGTTGGGTGCGAGCGGACGCTGTCGTGATTTACTGAGACAGGTTGAAATCCTATTTCCATCGAGAAGATTCGCTGGCGCGAGGAGCAACCTGTGCCGATAAAACGAAGCGAGACGAGTCAGTCGGCTCGGACCAGTCGTTATGAAGCAGGGGGCTTCGCAGGGAACTGGTGACCGCTTCGCGATGCGTTATTTGCCCCTCAGCTTGCTATTTGTGATAGCTGCCGGATGTTCGGCGCTCCCGGACGTCGTGCAACAACCGCAGATTCACAACCCCTTCCCGCAGCTAAGCCGCGTTGCCGTTCTGCCTTTCTATAACCAGAGCGCTGAACCAACGGTCGATCAGGATGAGTTTGCGCTTGCTTACTACAACGAATTACAAGCCATCCCTGGATTTGAGGTTGTGCCCGTCGGTGTGACGAAGCGGCTTGTCGAAGCTAGCGGGATCGAACTGAAGTCGCCTCGCGACTTCCAGCAACTCGCCCGCTATCTTGATGTCGATGCTGTCGTTGTTGGGTCGGTCACGGAATTCGATCCGTACTATCCGCCGCGTTTGGGCCTTTCCGTGCGCTGGTACGCCGCGAACCCGAGCTTCCATCCGATCCCGCCCGGCTATGGACTGCCATGGGGCACGGCCGAAGAGGAGTTCATTCCAGCATCGCTTGTTTTCGATGCGGAATTCGCCTTAGCGAAGGAACAATTGAAGACTCAGACGCCCGCGCAGCAAGACCTCATGCAGCCAGCCTCCGTCATGCGCGCGGCGTCAGCCGAGGAAGACTTGCCGCCGACGGCCGCAGAACCCAATACAAATGCACAACCGACGAAGCCGTCAGTCTTGGCGACGACCGATCCTGCTTCGCTAGTTCCACCGCCACAACTTCCGGAGAACTGGCCCGATCCACGAGGATTTGTGCCTCCAGCGCCCGGCCCCGTGCCGCCGCCAGCACGTCCGCAGTACGAGCCGGTGATGACGCACACCAAGCTTTACCACGGAAACGACGCAGAGTTTACGAAGCGTCTCGCTAACTACTTCTACCTTCGCGACGACGCTCGCTTCGGAGACTGGCAAGCTTACCTAACTCGCACGAGCGATTTCACCCGTTTCTGTTGTCACCTTCACGTGACAGAGATGCTTGCAGCGCAAGGAGGAGCCGGCGAAAGCCGAGTGGTGTGGCGATGGCCGATCGGCCGATATGACCGATAGGCCTCATGGATGGGCCCCCGCAACCAGCCATAGCCACGCTCGTGCAGGAGAGTTTGAGACGTGACACAAGACATCAATGTATTGGCGCTCGTAAAAGGTGAAGAACGATACGTCTTCCTCTTCGACGACGACAACCGTGCCGAGGCTCTGAGAACGTTGGGCCGCTATGCGTCGAACCCGGATCTGAGCTTTAGCTGGTACGACGCGGCTGTGCTGAGCCAAAAGATTCGCCAGTTCACGGAACAGCCCAAGCAATCCGCGGCGCGATTCACGTTGCCCTTGCCGACCGACAACGGCGCCTCGGACGACGTGCTGTAGTGCAATGGCTCCCTCTCCCAGAGGGAGAGGGAACCAAAGCATGCACACCGCGACCGCCCGCTTTCTTCGCTATCTCACAGTCGAACGCAACGCGTCCGAGCTGACCATCAAGTCGTATCGTGAAGACTTGACGTCGCTAGCGGAGTATCTGACGGAAGCGTTCGGCCACGATCCATCACCGTCGGAGGTCACACCGATTGACCTTCGTGGGTTCGTTGCGGCGCTGCACGAAGCGGGTTACGCCAAGTCCTCAGTCTCAAGAAAGTTGGCGTCGATGCGGAGCTTCTTTCGTTTTAGCCAGCGCGAGGGGATCGTTGACAGCACCCCCGCCAAGCCGCTTCGCAATCCGCGCCGCGATCGCAAACTGCCTCACTTCCTCTCGACCGATGAAATCGGTCAGTTGCTGGATGCGCCTCCTGCAACACAGCCGCTCGGATTGCGGGATCGAGCCATCCTGGAAACGATGTACTCGGCCGGGTTGCGCGTGAGTGAAGCGGTCGGCGTGAATGATGCGGATCTCGACTTTGAGAATGGGCTTGTGCGAGTGCGAGGAAAGGGCAAGCGAGAGCGGCTGGCTCCGCTCGGATCGTTTGCGATGCGAGCCGTCAAGCGATGGGTTAAGGAACGGAGTCTTTCGCCGAAGGAACCGAAAGGAGGCACCGCTCCGGTCTTCGTCAACAAGTTTGGACGCCGCTTAACGACACGCAGTGTTGGAAGGATGTTGGAGAAACACCTCAAGCATGTCGGGCTCGATACTCGCACGACACCACATACGTTGCGACACAGCTTCGCCACGCATCTGCTAGATCGAGGCGCGGATATCCGCAGCGTGCAGGAACTACTGGGACACAAGAGCTTGATCACGACGCAGATCTATACGCACGTCAGCACTGCTGGCTTGCGCGAAGCTTACGAGAAGGCGCATCCGCGAGCAGGATGAGTTGGAGCACCGGCTTTAGCCGGCTCAGCACCGGATGAAGACCGCCTAAAGGCGGGACTCCAACAAAACTACACAACGCCGCGCCGTACGGCCCAGACGGCTGCTTGCGTGCGATCGTTTACGTCAAGCTTACGTAGGATGTTTTGCACGTGCTCTTTGACAGTCTCGATGCTGATGCCGAGCGAATGACCAATCTCACGGTTGCTGAGACCCAGCGCGACATGGCGGAGTACTTGCAACTCGCGATTGGTCAACGGAATGCCGTCGTCTTCGCGGTCGTGACGTCGGCGCATGACTCGCTTGACACGGCGCAGGACGCTTGTATCCGATGGTTCGTCGCCCGATGCAGTCCGCGTGATGGCGTCAACCAGCTCTTTTCGCGTTGAGCCTTTCAAGACGTAGTCGGAGGCGCCAAGCGCCACGCTGCGAGCGATGTAGGTTGGATTGTCGTACGTTGATAGCATGATCACACGAGCTTCTGGATTCTTGCCGCGAATCATCTCGAGTGCCGACAGTCCGTCACGATTTGGCATTCGGATGTCCATCAAGACAACGTCGGGATTGTGCTTCAACGTCTTCTCGACGGCCTCATCGCCGTCTGCCGCTTCGTCAACGATATCAATGTCTGAGCCTTTGAGTAGATTCGCTAACCCGCTTCGCACAACTTCGTGATCATCCGCTACGACGATTGTAATTGTCATTTTCAGTATCCCTCCTTCTGACGGCCCCCCGACATCTATCGATGTCGATTCGAAGTTTTAAAGAACGTGACCAATACCTAATTTATACTACCCGTACTGGAGGGAATAGTCAGCAAAGGCATCGGCAGACAACGTATTTGCGGGTTACAAGCTCTGAGTTAGTGTACGTACGTCCCTAGCATGGGGTATTCCGTCATCTTGGGCTGTAGTTCTCGCGGCGCGCTTTGACCGCGCGCAAGGCGTGACGTAGATAACCTACGACGGTTGTTTACTTAACTGCACTTTAGGGGGTCATAATGTGCCATTACTTAATGCACAAGGTGAAGCGAACCATGAACAAGGGCTCGTTGCTACTTGTCGATAATGATCGGCATGTTCTTGACTCGATGGCCGACTGGCTGCGCGAACAAGGTTATGAAGTCGTTGAATCTCCCGGACGAGAGGACGCGATCCGGCAGGTCGATCGACGCACGTTTGATCTCGTGTTGGCCGACATACAACTGCAAGATGGCGACGGCTTTGAGGTGCTTGCCCATTGCCGTGAACACCACCCAGCCACGACGGTGATTCTGCTGACGGGTTACGGCACGGTCGAAACAGGTGTGGAAGCGATCCAGGCTGGTGCGTTTGACCTGTTGACGAAACCCCTCATCGACGAAGAGCTGTTGATGTCGATTGAGCGCGCGCTCTCGCAGCGTCAAGTGATTGAAGAGAATAAGAAGGCGAAGGAACAGCTTGATCTGCGATTCGGCATGGAGAATATTATCGGCCACGATCACCGCATGCTGAAGATCTACGACATGATCGGCAGTATCGCGGATACGAAGGCCACGATCCTAATCACGGGCGAGAGTGGAACTGGTAAGTCGCTGATCGCACAGGCGATCCACCGCCGCAGCGGCCGGCGCGAAGGCCCATTCGTGGAGATCGCATGCGGTGCGCTTCCCGAATCGCTACTCGAAAGCGAGCTGTTCGGCCACGTTGCCGGTGCCTTTACGGGAGCGACCGGCGATAAGATCGGTAAGTTCCTGCAAGCCGACCACGGCACCATCTTTCTGGATGAGATCGGAACAGCGTCGCCCAGCATGCAAGTCAAGTTGCTCCGCGTGCTGCAGGACTTTGAGTTCGAACAAGTCGGCGGTACGAAGACATTCCACGTTGACTCGCGAGTTGTGCTGGCGACGAATGAAGAGCTGTCGCAGGCCGTGGCGGAAGGACGTTTCCGGCAGGATCTTTTCTATCGAATCAACGTTATCAATATCGAGTTGCCTTCGCTTCGCGAGCGGATTTCGGACATTCCTCTTTTGGCCGATCATTTCCTGCATGGTGTCCGAGAGGAATCCGGTAAAGACGTTGAAGGTTTCTCGGAGGAAGCATTGGTTGCTCTCCGGCGATACCAATGGCCAGGCAATGTGCGAGAGTTGCAGAATGTTATCGAGCGCGCCGTACTGCTCGGTAAGGGCGGGATGATTACGCCAACGGATCTGCCAAGCCACCTCACATCAGGAACGCCCGTGACGGTCGAATCGGTTTCGGGTCAGTCGCTCAAGAACGCATTAGATGCGCCCGAGCGTCAAATCATCCTGGAGGCGTTACAGACAAACAACTGGAACCGCAATGCGACAGCGGCAGCGCTGGGGATTAATCGCACGACGCTCTATAAGAAGATGAAGAAGCTGAACGTCCAAGATCCGCGACAATCGATGACGTTCGTGCAGTAGGCTTACAGAACACCGTGTGCTGGAAGCGATCTCCGATCTCACGTCGCGCTGCGGCGGTCTCGCTCGGTGTGCTGGCGCCAGCTCGTCTTCTTGTGGCTTCCCTCCTCGACATCTATAATCCGCACTTTCCCGATTCTGGACGTGTGCGGAAGTGCATCGATGAAGATTCACGAATATCAAGCCAAGGAAATCCTCCGTAAAGAGGGCGTTGCAGTCCTGGACGGACACGTCGCCCGGACTCCTGAGGAAGCGACGAAAGCTTTCGAAGAGCTCGGCGGTTCATTGGCCGTTGTGAAGGCTCAAATTCACGCCGGTGGCCGTGGCAAAGGAACGGTTAAGGACGACCCGGAGCAACACGGTGTTCAGTTGGTCAAGAGCGCTGAGGAAGCGGGTGGCGTTGCAAGCCGCCTGCTGAACAAGACTCTGGTGACGATTCAAACGGGGGCGGAAGGCAAGACCGTTAATCAAGTCTTCGTTGAAGCTGGATGTGACATCGCACGTGAGTTGTACCTAGGGATTGTGCTCGATCGCGCCGCCGCGATGCCGGTGCTGATGGTATCTACCGAAGGCGGCGTTGAAATCGAAAAGGTTGCGGCCGAGACGCCCGAGCTGATCCACAAGGAGCATTTCCACCCCCAAATCGGATTACAGAGCTATCAAGTTCGCAAGCTGTGCGCGAAGCTCGGTATCACCGGTAAGAGCGTCCGCAGTGCAGACAAGTTCATGCGAACGTTGTGCAAAGTGTTTGCCGACTACGACGCGAGCCTTGTCGAAATCAATCCCCTCGTCGTGACGGTGGCCGGAGAGCTCGTGGCACTCGATGCCAAGATGAGCTTCGACGACAACGCGCTGTTCCGACACAAAGACGTAGCGGACTATCGTGATCTCTCCGAAGAGGAGCCGTCGGAAGTGCGCGCGGGCGAAGCGGGTCTTAGCTATGTCAAGCTCGACGGCAACATCGGCTGCCTCGTCAATGGAGCAGGCCTGGCGATGAGCACGATGGACATCATCAAGCTGCATGGAAGCGAGCCTGCGAACTTCCTCGACGTTGGCGGTGGCGCCGACGCGGAGCAAGTGACCGAAGCGTTCCGAATCATCCTCTCCGACCACCACGTCAGGGCAGTGCTGGTCAACATCTTCGGCGGCATTATGCGTTGCACGACGATCGCCGAAGCACTCGTTCAAGCTTATAAGACGGTCGGCTTCAATGTCCCGCTGGTCGTGCGGTTGGAAGGAACAGAAGTCGAGCAAGGTAAGAAGGTCATCGCCGAGAGCGACGTGGATATCATTACGGCGGATGATTTGACGGACGCGGCCAAGAAGGTTGTCGCGACACTTGGTTAGTCCGATTTGTCACTGGTCACTAGTCATTTGGAGGCATTGGTTGCGGTCGGCTGTTACGAATGACAAGTAACGAATGACCAATGACAACCCGCTATGAGCATTATCGTTAACAAAGACACCAAGCTCATTTGCCAAGGTATCACTGGCAAAGCAGGTGAGTTCCACTCCAAGAACTGTATCGACTATGGCACGCGCATGGTTGGCGGCGTCACGCCAGGCAAGGGTGGTGAAACGGTTCTCGGCCTACCGGTCTTTGACACCGTGGCGGAAGCTGTCGAGCAGACCGGTGCCAACGCGACGATGGTCTTCGTTCCTGCGGCATTTACGGCCGATGCGATCCTCGAAGCGATCGACGCCGGCATCGATGCCGTCATCGCCATCACGGAAGGCGTACCCGTACTCGACATGGTGCACGTGTACGAAGTCGTTCGCGAGAGCAACTCGATCCTGATCGGTCCCAACTGCCCTGGTGTCATCACTCCGGAAGAATGCAAGATCGGAATCATGCCTGGTTACATCCACAAGAAGGGCAGAGTCGGCGTCATGAGTCGTAGCGGCACGTTGACGTATGAAGCGGTCTGGCAGACGTCAAACATGGGACTTGGCCAAACGACTTGTGTTGGTCTTGGCGGCGACCCGATCGTCGGAACTTCCTTCATCGACCTCTTCAAACTCTACGAAGCCGACCTCGAAACCGAAGCCATTTTGATGATGGGCGAAATCGGAGGCACGGCGGAAGAGGAAGCTGCTGCCTTTGTGAAGGAACACGTAACCAAGCCGGTCGCAGCGTTCATCGCCGGTCGTACCGCTCCTCCTGGCAAACGAATGGGCCACGCTGGTGCCATCATATCCGGCGGCAAAGGCACTGCAGCCGAGAAAATCGCCGCATTGCAAGACGCTGGGATCGAAGTCGCGGAAAGCCCCGCCGACATGGGCGCTGCCGTGAAACGGGCATTGGAAAGCCGCAGTTAGGTCTTGTGCCGCCGGGTGCAGGAACAGGCTCGCGCGCGTGGAGTGCATTGGAATTTGGGTTGGTGTTTTTGGGTGTGGGTCGAGTAGATTCTTCGTTGAGTT
>PBSM01000002.1 GCA_002726245.1 Planctomycetaceae bacterium
CGCCTCAGCCTCCAGAACACAGTCGAATTACTTAACCCCGATTCTCTCACTCGTGCTGGATCAAAGTCTGGGGGGTGGTCACTTCCAAGGTCGCTGGAAGTATCGCCGTCGGTCGTTTCGTTTCTTTTCTTGCAGGATCCCCCCAGAAAGAAACAAGCAACTGCAATATCCGGTCGTCAAGCACCTGAGGCATCCTGCCCCAGTGCTGCGGCTGGAAGCACCAGCCACGGTCTGTTACTAAATTACTAACACACATTAGGGCACTACCCTGTGTCCTACTCCTTCGGCGCTTCACTGGCCTCTGTTCCAGCGGCCTCTGTTCCAGCACCGCCGGAGAAATCTGGTGCGTCCTTCATCCCTGCGGAGTTCATACCCCCCATCTTCTTCATGTAATCATCCACAGGCGCCTGCACCGCTTCTTGTTCGGCTTCCGTTGCAGGCGGGGCAGTCCTCTCGCCGCAGCCGATTGCCAGCCCAAAGAATGCGAGAGCACACAGTGTGAGGAGTTTTTTCATATCTCGGTCCTTTATCTTGAAGAAGTTGTGAGGGTGTGATTTATACCTACCGACGTAATCGACACGAGAAACCTATCAGACAACTTGATCCCGTTGTGGCCGGAATAATTCCCAGCAATCCTGAGCCATAACGCTACCATTCAGCGCGGGTGCCAGCAAGGGCCTAATCTGTTTCTACCGGGCCTTTCATTTATTCAAAATGGGCGTTCTCCGTGCCGCCCCCCATACCCGCACGCGGCTTCACGCAGCAGCGGCAAGGGGAGGCGGCGCCCCGTCCGCCAGATCCTATCCGCTCGCTCGACCGTCGTAACTAGACGATGTACGGAAACTCCTCTGACTCGTTTTTTACGAGGATAATCGGCGCGTCGGCGGGAGTGAAGATGGGGCTGGATGTTGACGAGCGGGCGTAGGCGTGGTGGGAGAGGCGGATGGAGAGCCAGAATCCGAGGGAGAGCGCAGACCGGTCGCGTTGTGGCGTGCAGAGAAGCACGAAATCACAACTCCGACTTCACGCAGCCGAGCGTTTGCTGAACGCCGCGTGGCATGACTCGTCTTCGCGGGCGATCAGTAGTTTGCCCAACGTCTGAAGATTGCGGCCCAACACGCCCAACGCCACGTAACGCTCGAACCCCAACTCCGTCTTGTCGCGGCAGCGTTCCAAACCGTTCCCGGCTTGCAACGCACCGATCGCCGATTCCACTCCTGCATGTCGACGCCGCGCTTGACGGAACTGTTCGCTGGCCGATGACTTTTGGTCGGCCGACTGTTTGTGGCCCTTCTTGGGAAGGCAAACCTGCGGCACGATTTCCGCCAGCTGTGTTTGGTTGTCGGGAGAGTGGAATCCGCAATCAAACGAAATCTCTTCGATCGTGTTCTGCAATCGTTTTTGCAACGCCCGCGTTTGTTCGACCGGCACGTCGACATCTTGCGAGTCGCGATCCATCACGTGTTGATGAACGATGAAGCCCGCGGCGTCTTCATAAACCAACAACAAACGGCCGAACTGGATCGGCTGGCCAGCTTTGCCGCGTTTGTAAAGTTGCGTGTGCGGTTCGAAGATGCTGAACAACTTGTCTTCGTTGGGAACCGTTTCGCCTTCCAACACACGACGTCGAGCCGTGTCGCTAACCTGCTGCGTCAGCTCCACATAATGCTTGATCGAAGCCGTGCGAAACGCGCAGTTCAGATCGCTCGCCCCTTGGGAAAGGGCTTGTTCGCAGAGATCTGCGGCCCGCCTGAGGAGGCGACGCGTTTGCTTGAGCAACTGACGATACGGCTTTTTCAATCGCTGCATGTAGTTCGGCCCCTTGCGTGCACCAATGCCGCCAATCTGCCGCGCGATCTGTTTCACCTTCTTGAGCAGATGCTCGTGCTGACGCCAGCCGGGTAGACCCAAGTCGTCCGCCAAGTCAACGCAAAGCCCAATGATTTTACGCACGCCATCAACCATCAACGAGCTTTCGGTCGGATAGTGAATGTTGGTCTCCACGACGAAGGAATCGACGCGAACTTTCTTCGCGGCATCCGGCTGCAGGCGATGGCCTTCCGCCACGAGGAGGTGGCTGATGGCTTCGGTCGTTTCAGGTTTGAGCAAACTGATGTTGTCACGAATGCGTCGCCAATTGAAATCGATGTCGTCTTGCCAGTCTCCGATTCCCATGATCTGCCGCAAGGCTCGATGTTGCTCGGCGAGATCCTGAAGCTTGTCGTAGTCCAGGTTGCAGCCCAAGCGTGCCGCGGCCAACACCGTGATATGCCAGTAGTCGAGTCCCTCTCGTCCACGATCATTGCGAGAATGCTCGTTGACATCTTGCCCGACAAGATCAAGAATCTCATCGCGCAGTTGCGGTTGGCTATAAGCGTGCTGCAAGCCGCGCAAGATGGGGATAATTTCGTCGCGACACTTCAGATTAAGTTTGACTTCGGGTATGGTTTGACAATCGAACCGTGTCTGACCTGAGAAAGCTTTTCGCATCCATTCGCTCCTCGAAGATGACCTCCTGTTTGGTACTATTCGCTGCGTTTGATACGCGCCAGACAAGAAATGGTTCCATCTTCGAGGAGCTTTTAACGAACAAATCCCTGCGATTGCAGGGCTCAAAATATTCTTGGTCGGACACTAACTACGCGTCAGAAGGTCGCGGTCCATCGCAGGCCCAGAACATCTGCATCCGTCCCGTTGTCGAATACCCACCGTTCGTGGTTGATCGCGACGCGGCTGCCTCCCGGTATTCCGACATTCAGCCCATAGGTAAATCGATAAAGCGATTGATCTCCGAACGGATCGTTACGATGTTCGAGTGTGTCGTATCGGACGAGGGCTCCGAGACGCTCCATCAGCCGAACTTCACCTTCGACGACGAATCCGTACGTGTGATTGCGGTCGCCGGCACGACACCTGCCTCGTCCTCACGCATCGCGTACTCGAAATAGAGACGCCAAAGCTCTTCGTAACGGGCGGTGAGGTCTCCGCCGACGAGCTTGTAATGCGCACTCGGAAACCCGTCGTCTGCGAGGTTACCTTCGGCGAGCGAGGCACCGATCGTAAAGAAGTCGTGTTTCAGAGTCGCGTGGCCGCCGAACGCCGGTTGGCGATTATTGTCGCGGTAGCTGCGACTGGCGTTAAAGAACGTGGGGTCTGTCCCTTGCAAGCCATTCACCGCGTAAAGGCCCAACGTCGTTGTCAGGTTGGTCGATAGTGATGTCCTTGTGTGCAGATTGATTCCTTCGGCGGCATACGGCGCCGGAAGGACGGGCTGCAACGGTCCAGTGACTCCAACGCGGCGGCCCATGTTGAACATCAAGGGATTGGAGACCGTGCGATACACGCCTGGATGGCTCATCACGGCGAACGCCCCAAATGGAACGATGAACCAACCAGCCTTGGCTCGAACTTGGAAACAGGTTCACAAGCGCACTCTTCAGTCGTACGGCCGAGAACCAACGCCGCAACGTCAATTTCAGCCGAGGCTTCGACCAACTCCAGCGAGAACCCACCGCTGCCATTGCGATCCTCGTGGCAACTTGTGCAGGCGATCGCTTGCGCTCGGATGACGCTGGAAGGACGCCGCTCGGCACCAATCCATGCATCCACGAAGAAATCAGGGTTCTCGATGCTCGGCTGTGAGCTTCCGCCTCGCCAGACCGGTGATAACGTCGCGAACAGAGAGGTTGTCTCGGCTGGAGTCTCCGCGCGATCCGTCGAAGCTCCCGCGACACTCACTAAGTAATCTGCAATCGGCTGCACATCCGATGCCTCCACCGCCGAGCCGTCCTTCATGCGCATTCGCTGAATCGTCGCGATCCAATCCTCGCGACTCTTGTGGCGTTCCAGCGATCGCTCTGCATCGTGGCACGCTGTACAAGCTCTGAAGAAAAGAGCTTCGTCAGCCCCTCGCGATGAAGCGTCGTCCATCATGTCAGACTGAGACAGGTAGGACGCCGTGTGAAGTTGCTGCTGAATCCGTTGGTCGATCAATCTGACCCATTCCGCTTCGGTCAGTTCCGAGCGAGGCGTTTGGCGCGGTTCTTCCGAACGGCTTTGAATTTGCACAACCAACATCCACGCACTTACGAACGCGACTAGGAAGCTTCGTTTCGCGACGAAAGCCGCACTCCACGGTAGCCAGAGTCTGTGGATCATCAGTGTATGGAGTCTCACACTCGAAACTGTTCAGACCGCTTAATGTGAATAAGCAGCCCTATCAGTCTTATCGTCATCAAGCATGACAATTGTGACGGTCTTTCTGATTGCGAAGTTACGGTTATGTAGGAGACATTCAACAGCCGTGCTAGCATGGAAGCTTTGAGACTCCGGGTGAGGCACTGACCGATGTTCTTTCGCAAGCAAGGCAATACAAAGCGGCTCGGTTCGCGTCGCGCCTTTGTCGAAGCGTTAGAAGACCGATGTCTGCTGGCAACGGTTGACATCGCCGCCGTCGCGGACACGACGTTGTACGAGGACTTGGCTGGCGCGATCAGTAACGGTGCCGGTGATCATTTCTTCGCCGGCCGGACGAGGCAAGGTGAGATCCGCCGTGGGCTGGTTCGTTTTGACATCGCTTCTGCGGTTCCCCAGAACGCGACGATTAACAGTGTTTCGCTGCAACTACACGTGTCGCGCTCGCGGCCCGGCTCCGACACAGTCTCGCTGCACTGCGTCCTCGCGGCATGGGGTGAAGGTAATTCGAACGCGCCCGGCGCGGAAGGAAGTGGAACGGCCGCGGCCGAAGGCGATGCGACGTGGTTGGATCGAATGTTTGGTGCTGGCAAGTGGGACCAGGCAGGTGGTGACTTTGCAGCGCCTACCTCCGCGGGGACATCCGTCGGCAGTATCGGCGACTATACGTGGTCGTCTCCCCAGATGGTGAACGATGTCCAGGGCTGGCTAGATACTTCAAGCATGAACTTCGGCTGGATTCTCAAAGGAAACGAAGGCAGCAATAGTTCGGCGGTGCGCATCGATTCGCGAGAGAACGCCACTATTCCTGTGCGACCGGTCCTCACGGTCGTTTTTACGCCTGACAACGAGGCTCCAACCGACATTAGCCTAAGCTCGTCCTCGATCAGCGAGGTAGCGGACGTAACGCAACCCGTCACCGTCGGCACGCTATCAGCCGTCGATCCGGATACCAACGATTCCCACACATTTGCTTTGACGAGCGGACCAGGATCGGCCAACAACGCAGTGTTTCAGATTGTCGGTGACGAGTTGCAACTTCTCGCAGGAACGTCGCTTGATCACGAGACGGAGTCGACGCTGAGTGTTCGCATCTCCGCGACCGATGCGGTAGGGCTGTCTGTCGTCAAGAACTTGTTCATCGCTGTCGATGATGCAAACGAACCGCCCGTTCTCGAAACGCCACTCGCCGATCGGGTTGTCGTGGGGGGAACGGACATCGCTTTCGCATTGCCGCCAGGAACGTTCTCAGATCCCGATGCAGGTGACACACTGACGGTATCGGCTGAACTGGCGAACGGTTCGCCGCTGCCGAACTGGCTTACGTTCGACACTTCTTCGAAGACATTTTCCGGCCAACCGGCAGATGAGGATGCTGCGATCTATGACGTCACGGTGACGGCTACTGATTCGGGGCAGCCGGGCCTCGATAGCTCGGACACGATGCGCATCATCGTGAGCAAGAGCACCGCCCCCTGGCAAAGCCCCGTCAACCGGCTCGACGTCAACATAGATGGTTTCGTCGTGCCGATTGACGTGCTCGTCTTGATCAATGAACTTAACGCACCGCTTCACAGCGATGATCGACGAGCCCTCGTTGGCTTACCCACGGCTGGCGTTGGCTTCTTCGATGTGAACGGTGACGGATTCGCTACCGCACTTGACGCTTTGCAAATCATCAACTTCCTGAATGAGAACGCCCCCGAATCGGAATCGGTCATTGTTGTTCAATACGGATCGGACATCGAGCGGCAACTGGCCATCGATGAACGACGCGCCCGAGAGACTTCGGCGGCAGAACAGTCTTCAGATCCGAAGCACTTCATGGATGCCACACCAACGAAGCCGAGTGAGGCTCGTCGAACGCAGCGAACATACAACGACGTGTCGCTTGACGAAGTCTTAGATGAGCTGTTTTGAGACGATCCGTCGATCAACGATTCTTCGGCGGTTTGGGTTTCTCCAGCAGCTTCTTCAGTGTCTCTGCCGCTGCGGAGATCGTATCGTCGGCGGTGATCGTCGGCTGCGGAGGCAGCTTGCCCGGTGGCTTCTTAGGCGGGATCTTCTTACGAAGGGCTGTCAGCCGGTCTTCCTCCTCAGGCTCATCGGGCTCGGCGGCCGCATCCTGCGGATCGATCTTGAAGTGACGAGCCTGTGGATCCGCCAAACGCGTAGCTCGCTCCTCCTCGTCCGCTTCGACGAGCATATTGCTAATCAGGTCATCGACCGGATCTGCCTCTCGCGTCGCCTTGCTCACTGATCGCTCGACGTCTAGTTCGAACTCCAATCGCCCGACTCGTAACCGATCTCCCGGCTGAAGAAGACGTTCCTGATCGATTCGGAAGTCATTCAAGAATGTCCCGGTTTCGCTATCCAGATCACGCAGCAAGATCTGATCTCCATCGATCACAATCTCGCAGTGATGTTCACTGATCGTCGTGCTCGGACATCTCATTTGACAGTCTTCGGCCGTGCCGATAACGAAGCGTGATTTGGATATCGGAACTTCCAGCCCCGCACTGCCGCCTTCGCGGCTCCTGAGCTTTCCGTGTAGTACCCGCAGCTTGACATTCATCACTTCGCCTCTGTTCCGTATGAGCGGGAAGAACGACCACACAACGAAAAAGATGGAATGATTGCGAGACGGTGCATCTGTGCAAGCGTAAAGCCGCGTAGTTGCCTCTTCCGTCCAAGATCGAAGCGACAATCACGACGTAACAATAGATGAAACGTCGCGAGCCGCAAAGCCGAATCGGCCTTGCGACCTCATTATACCGATCACGTTAGTTGGAGGCTACTTGCTGGCTGTTTCGTAACCCGGAGCAGCGACGAGAGCTACAACTTCTTTGGCGTCCTCAGCGTTCCAAACTCGGACGCGGCCATCGAATCCCCCGGACGCGACACGTTTCGTTCCGGGATGATAGGCAACTGACAGTGCCCAATCCTGGTGGCCGGCGTAGGAGTGAACCTGCTTCTGCGTCTTGGCCTCGAACTTGCGAACCGTCTTGTCGGCGGATGATGCGAACATGAATTCGCCGCTGAGCGGCAGTTTGAACACTTCGCCGCCAAAGGCAACCTCGGCAGTCTTCTTCGCATCAGCGACTTGCCAGCGATGAATCTTCTTGTCGCCGCCGGCCGAGAAGACTTCCTTATTCTCCGGATGGAAGGCGACGCCTTTCACGGGCTGGCCGTGTCCCGAATAGGTGACCAGCAACTCGCCGGTCTTGGAATCAAACACCTTTGCCGTCTTGTCGCGGCTGCCCGATACGAGTTTAGTACCATCGGCGTTCCAGGCCAGAGCCATCACCCAATCGGAATGGCTTGTGATCGTCAACTGGTGCTTCCCGCTCGGCATCTCGAAAATCTGAGTGACACTGTCAGCGGCTCCGATCGCCAAGCGATCACCCTGCGGGCTGAAGGCAACGTCGAGAACTTCGTCCGACGTCGTACCGAGCACATTCACAACGTTACCGTTGGACATATCGAAGATCCGCGTTTCGCCAAGCCGTCCGGGTGCTCCACAACCCACCGCCAACAACTTGCCGTCTGGACTGAGCGACATTGCACGAGTCCGTTGGCCGACGTTCTTAATTCGGCGAATGAGTTTCCCGTCCGCGGGATTCCAAACCGTCAACTCGTGATAGCCGCCGACGATCAACTCGTTACCGTCGTGCGAGAAAACAACTGCCGTCACTGGCATCGTGTAACGGTAACTCTCGGGTGGCTCGGGGTGGGTTGGAGCTGGAATGATGGTAATCAATTCGGCCTTCGGATCGTCTCCGTCGAAGTTGGAACCCTCTTCGATCCAGCGCTTGAACAAAGCGATCTGTTCTGCTGGTAACGCATCAGCTTCCAACGGCATCCGCTCGTCAGCGTCTTCGGAGATCAATCGAAGAAAAGCTTCACTTCCTTCGAGATCCTTGGCGGTGAAGCCTGGCGAGCCGGAATCACCTTCTTTGGTGACACGCTCGAACGAATCGACGCGAAATCCACCCTCGGCTTTCTTGGGACCGTGACAAGCGAGGCACTGGTCGAGCAACAACGGAGCGAGATCTTTGCGAAAGCTGACGGGGTCTTCAGCCGTCGCTGCTGTCGCCAGAATCGCTACGAGTGTCAGGGAGAGGATCGATGTGCGTTGCATAGTGAGTTTCTTAGGGTAGCCATCACGCTCCGCGTGATGAGAGCGGAACCGTGAGTATGTGCCGTCTTGTTAATTCAACATTAAATAGCCATCCAACTTCAGATCCCGCTTTCATCACGCGGAGCGTGATGGCTACTTAGTGTTGGAACAGGAACTCATTCGTATTCAGGATCGCCCAGCAGACGTCTTCCAACGCCTCGATACGGCGGTCACCCGGTTTCTGCTTCTGCTTTTGCAGCTCGACGAGTTGCGTTTGGGCATCCGCGATCACCTTCTTGGCCGCATCGTCGAGAGCCGTCGTGACTTCTTCGCCGGTCACAGCAACGCTCGCGCCGAGCTTGGTAACCAGATACTTTTGCACTTCGTTGCGTTTTCCTTCTTCAGTCGCAATAGCGGCCTTCAGATCGGCGCGAATGGTTTCCGTAACAGCCGCAAGCTTGCCGTCGAACAGCTTCGTCTTGAACGCGCTGCGTGTGTCGGCAATCTGCTTGTTCATTCCCGCCACTTTGACATCGATCTCTTTATTCGATTCAGCGATCTGCACATCCTTCGAAGCAATATGTTTCACGCTCGCGGCGAGTTCTTTCGCCGTAGGTGGCCGGTTGACCGCTGCCAGATGCAGATTGGCGATGATTTGGTCATCAAGCTTCTTCTCGTTCATCAACTTTCGGAAGCGATTGTTGCCGTCCCGCAGCTTGTTGTAGATGAGCGGACCGTTGAAGAACTGAATTGCCATACCAAGATTGGACTCGTTCGACCGCTCACACTGGCAAACGGTTTGACGTTCCGGTTGGCCAAAGATCTTGAGGAATTCGTGCTTCACCAAGTCTGGCGCCGGCAGATGCGTGGCCTTGGTACCGGCTGGCAACGAGCCGAACTTCTCCGGCACGTCGGTCACTTGACAAATCGCGTCGAGCAGTTGTTCGGCGCTGAGCAAGCGGGGTTGGTAATGTGAGAAATACTTTGTGTCGTCGCGATTAAAGTCATTTGGCTCAAACGAAGCCTGATACGTGCGGCTGTTGACAATCGTACGGATGACGTGTTTGCGGTCGAACCCGCTCTTCACAAAGTCACTCGCCAAAGCGTCCAACAAAGCTGCGTTCGAAGGCGGATTGGAGTCGCGAAAATCATCAGGAGGATCGACGATGCCGCGGCCAAGCAAATGGCTCCAGATCCGATTCACTTCGATTCGGCCAAAGAACGGATTGTCTTCCCGAGTCAGCCAGGCGGCGAACAACTTACGACGATCGTCAACTTCAGCATTCTCGACCTCACCATCCCCTGGCAGCCACGGTTTCATCTGCTTACCCGTCCGCGGTTGCGTTACTTCGCCCTTCGTTGAAACCCAGATGAACGTTTCGTCGGGCTTGGGAGTCTTCTTGCGTTGCACGCGATTGAAGAATGCCGCCATACCGTAGTAGTTGTCTTGCGTCCAACGCTCGAAGGGATGGTTGTGGCACTTCGCACATTGAAGCCGAGCACCGAGGAAGATTTGCGAAATCGTCTCGACACAATCGTTCGTATCGCCAGCCGTCCGATAGAAGTTCGCGGGCGGATTAGAGTGGCTACTTCCTTGCGCGGTCAGTAACTGACGTGCAAGCTCGTTGTAGGGCACGTTGTCAGCGATCGCCCGTTCAACCCAACGATGGTACTTGTACACACCATCACCACCGACTTGCTTGCTCGTCATCCGCAGCAAGTCGCCCCACTTCAGCGTCCAGAACTTGGCGTACTCGGGGCGTTCCAGCAGAACGTCAACCAGCTTGGCCCGCTTGTCGGCGGCCTTGTCGGCGAAGAAGGCGTGAGTTTCCTGGATCGTGGGAAGGATACCGATAACGTCGAGATAGACCCGGCGAATGAACTCCTCATCCGTGCAGATGTCTGAAGGCAGGAACTTCAATTGCTGAAGCTTCTCATGTACCTTCTCGTCGATGTAATTGTTCGTCGGCGGGTTGCTCCAGGCATAGCCTTCGATGTCGCGAACGAACGTCAGGAAGGCCGACTCGATGAACTCCTTGTAGCGAACGATAACGGCCGCTTCGCCACGGTCCTTGCCGACGACCAATCCGCTGGCAGTGACCGATGCGACTGCCTCGTCCGAACTGGAGAACACGGCCAGTTCCGTCACATCGCGAATGCTGCCATCGGCGAAGTGGGCCCGCACGGAGAGCTGCTGCGTATGCGCCGGACGCTTGAGAACGCGACCGGAGGGTGGGTACACCTCTATCTTCACGCAACGCGCCTGGTCCGCGGCGTCGAGCTTGCAGCCTTCAGCGATCCAATCGTGGATCTCTTTGTAAGCCGGATCGTCCGGGCGTAGCTTGAGGCCACCTCCGTGAGGTATCTGCATGCTGGGCTTGAGAAGGATCAGACTTTCCGGCGGATTCAGTGAGTTGGTTCGACGTCCAAAGTCTTCGTGAATCAGCGTGAGCTTATCGAGTTCCGGGTCGAACGCTCGAAGCGACAGACGGAATCCGCCTTTGCCGCTGGGTGATCCATGGCAAGCACCAGCGTTACAGCCGGCCTTCGAGAGGCCTGCCAGTGTTCCATATTCGAACGAGACGAGCTGTGGTTCACCCTGGCGGGCGACTTCAACGGCAACCTTCACCTCTTTGCCGCCAGCCACGACCGTGACCTCCGCCGAGCCGTCGCCCTTCGGATGCGCGACCGTTGACTCAATCGCGACGACGTCGGCATTGTTGGTTTGGAATTGAGCAACGCGAGTCAGGTCTTGCAGCGCGCCATCGGCATAAAAGCCGGTAACGACAAACTGCATCCGCTCGCGCACGCCGTTCAGCTTCAGCGCGGGCGGAAAGACTTCGATGCGCTCAGGCGTTCCGACTTGAACCTCCTCGAGTTCCGAGTCGGCTGCCGTTACTTGACCGGCGAGGAGCAGAAGGCTCAACGCGGCGATCGAGATTTGTTTCACTCGCGTTCGGATCATCGTGCGTTCTCCTTGCACATGCGTTTTCATCTTTTTCGCTTCCTTTTAACTAGCGGGTGCTTCCGCTTTAATCTCAACAGGTACTTCGGTTATCAGAACTTGTCCGGTCCCTTTGAACTCGCCATAGCTGACCAGCCGAATCGTATGCTTGCCAGGGGCGGCGTCCTTCGGTCCGGTCAGCGTGATGTTGTAAGTGTCTTTATCTGCCTTCACGGCTCCCGAGAAGCCAGCCGGCAACTGCTCGAACAAGACCGTAACGGCATCCTTGAATTCAGCGTTGGTCCGTTCCAGAGTGAACGCGAATTCGGCCTTGCCGGCGGCCTGAGCGAACGTGACCGCTTCGGTATTCAGCTTCGTCCCATAGAACGCCGCGCTTTCAGCACCGACCACTGTCGATAACAGACCATTCATCCACTCTGGCGGAGAAAGCAACTGCGGACGCTTGCCTCGCACGGTGGCTTGGGTTTCGACGACAGCCGTGTAAGCCCGGTCGCCGACCTGTGCCTTGCCGAGCAGTCGGATTGCCCGCAGATCGCCGGCTTTCGCCCCGTCGGAAACAACAAGCAGCAGCCGATGCTCTTTGGCCTTTGCGGGGATCGTCGGGTTGAGCAGCCGATAGCCAGGCGGACTTCCTTCGATAGCCAAGTCAATGACTCCGTCATAGCCTTGTCGAGTGCACGTGACGACGAGAGCGAAAGCCCCACCGTTCACCGGATTCTTGAATTGCAGGCGAGTGTTCTTGTCGTTCTTAACAGCCAGACTGAAGCCACCGCTTGGCTGGATCTCGACGCGATAGGCGTGTTCGGGGCCGCCGCGATGCAAGAGATCCTCAGCCGCCACACAATACATGCCGTCGGCCGGGAACTTGTAGGTCAGAGTCCACTCAGCCCCATCGTTCACAGCCGTTTCGACCAACTGATTTCCGGCTTCGTTATAGATTCGTATAAACACCAAGCTGGGCGAGCCCAGACTTTGTGACCGTGCGCGAAACGACAGTGACTGGTCCTTCAAAGCCGCGAAGGTGAAATAGTCGCGATCGCCTTCTGCTTGGAAGCTGCCGTTGATCGCGGCCGGAACTGTGACGGGCGTGGCAACTTTGTTGGCGTCGTTCGGTTCGACTTCGAGAGCTTCCGGCAGTTCCGTTGCAACTAGCGTTGCCAAGCCGGACGACTTGCCTTCCGGGAACCGAGCAGCAACAGAAACGCGTCCAGTCGCTACTTCATCGGGGATCCGGAGCAGCAGCGGCGCGGCACCATCACTAGCAGGCCCAGCGAAACGGAGTTGAACTGTTGAGCCAAGGCGGCCACCGAGCGGAACGGGAACAGTCACCAACGGAAAGTCACCGACTCGAAGGCGATAACGCCCGCCGGCTCGATACTGGTTATCGTGCAGTTCCAAAACATACTCGCCGTCTTCAGGCAGCGTTAGCGACAACCGAGACTCGGCACCGAGACTCACATCGTCATCGGACAATATCAACTCGCTGCCATCCGCCTTCAGCAAGCGAACGACCGAATCCAAACTGGAACTGAGCCGCGTTGCAACGACTTCGACAGAGAGACGTTGATCCTTCTTGCCTGCGAACTTGTAGTAATCGAAGATCGCACCATCAGCAACACCATCAACGGCAACCGGCACAGTCAACAGTTGAGCTTCCGCGAGCGAATGGTTCTTGCCACTGTCTGCGACGCTGGCCAGATCATCGACCATCACCAACAACACGTCGGACACTCCCGCTGGCGATCCGACAATCAAACCACCGATACCTACCGGCACGTTGCCGTCCAAGGTAACTTTGCATTTGCGGTTGGCTTGGTCTTTGGCGTCCGCCGGTCCAGGAAGCAATTCCACCTTGGCCGGGAAGCTGGTCCAGACCTGCAGCGGATCATCCAGCTTTCCGCCATGCAACGTCAACTCGATCGTTTGACCTGGCTGTGCCGCGGCCGGGGCCGAATAGGAGAGAGACGGCTGCGCGAGCAAGCAACGACTCGATGACAACACGAGCGTGACGGCGAATAATAAACTCAGACGTTTCATGGTGACTGGCCTCGTCACGGCGGGGGTATTGGAGGAATGCGTAGCGGGACCATTATTGTGAACGACCAGCCAACCGTAGTCAACAATTGAAGTTTGGATCGTTTGAAAAAGAAGTGTCGCATCCATCGTCGCTGGGGCTCCGAGCCGCAGTACGTCGGCCAAAAGCCGGCGAAACGGACACGCTGCGGCTAAAAGCCCCAACGACGATGAATGCGACTGGCATCGCCGAAAATACGGCACTTGTTTCTCGAACGATCCTTGGCTTCGGGTGGAACTGGAGAGTGCAGACCAGATCAGAAAGCAGTTGACAGCACCGAAATGCTTGGTCTGTGACGCCGTAGATGGCGGTATGCAAGCTTGGCTTGGTGCGGGCGAAGCAGCTCAAAACCCCAGATCGCGCCCTTGCGTTAGCCTGTCGCACACACTTGTTGTAGACGCATGGCAAGACTCCGAAGCTGATAATCTGAGTCCAATTCCAATAGAAAGCCGTCTCGCGACAGCGTTTATCGAAGGACTGCTACAGCGTCGTTGAAACGAGACAGAGCTGAACGGTGGCTTTCGGAGGCCGGCGCGCATAAGTCGTAAGCCGCTGCAGAGCGTGACGCGTCACTTCACCTTCTTGGGTCTTCCTCTCGGTCGCATTGACGATTCCAACCCCAGCTTCTTTGCAGTCATCTTCGCCCAACGCTCCGATCCGAATGGTTTTCCTCGCGAGATGCTTTCCCGCATCACTCTCAGTTCCTCTTCGGCGAGTGGTTGATGGACATAGTCGATCCAGCCCTCGCCACGTGGCACTGGTCCAGCATGAAGCGTCGGGCATTCGACATCCGCAGGCGTGACCGCGCTGATCGATGACCATGGCCAACGTTCGGCTTTGCGCACGGGAATGTTCTTGCCCCGCACAGGATTTCGCTCGACATACCGGATCACGGTGAGCAGATGTTCGTCGTGCTGAATTGGGAATGCCTTAAAACGCCCCTGCCACACATGCCCACTCGAATCGTAGTGCCGATGGTAGCGTCGCACATGCGACGTCAGCAGCCACTGCATCCACGAACTCAGATCTCCATCATGATGTGGCCACACGACAAGATGAAAGTGATTTGGCATCAGGCAGTGGGCGATCAGCCGCATTGGTAGTCGCTCGCTAGATTGCTTCAGCAGTTTCAAGAAAGAGGCGTAATCCTCGGGCTTATGAAAGACTTCATTCCGCCCGTTCCCCCGGTTCAAGACGTGATAACAAACATTCCCAGCCGAAGCCCTAGCCGTTCTCGGCATCGCACACCTCCTCATCTCGGTGAGTCCGAAGAAAGGGGACAGGCTCCGCCGGCCAACAGCCACGTAGCAGTCAGCATGCCGTTATTGCTCAAGTCAGAACGAACCTCGGCACAACTACCGGCGGTGCCTGTACTCTTTCTTCAGGCGGACCATGCGAATTCACTCCGGCCCACCAACTAGCCAACAAGCGGGAATCTTAACAGGAGTGAAAGCGGTTGAAAAGTAGAATGTCCCCTTATTCCGCCCCTGTGATCCAGCATGCCGGAAGATCGAGAGCGAAGGTTGATACCACAGGGGACAGGTGGCATGGTCGCGGAACAAGTCACGCCAAGAAGGACGCGGCGTGGATGTCACGCACACCATCTTCGCTTGGCAGTGAGGACACGTGCGTATTGTCTCCGACAACTCGTCTTCGGGCGGCGAGGGTAACTGCGGTTCGTCTTCGACCTCGGTGATCTGTAACAACTGACGGCAGCGCAGCAGGTAGTCCTGGCTATGGCGGCAACTGAAGCCGCCATAGCAACGCGTCTTGGTAAACCCTTTCGGAATTCACGAACCCGCGTGTTGCCGTACTCTTTGATGAGGTATCGCAACGCCTCGCGAATCTTGTTGGGCGTTGTGGTGCCGGTCCCGTCTTTCCGCCGGTAGTACTTGTCCGCATGAACGGAATAAGGGGACATTCTACTTTCATGGAGCGGGGGCGGATAAGGTGTCCGAGCGGAAACGGTTATGTATTACCGATTACCGTTTCTATCGGTTGCAGCCGACGAAGTACATGCATGTCAATTCCACGTAGTAGTCCAACTACTACTCGACACGGATCGCCTGACGGCGCGTCCTACGAATCGCGTTTGCGGCGCAGCTCCTTCTGATCGAGCAACGTCTCTTCGCGGACGATCGTCTCGATCGTGGCTTGGTGCGCTGGATCGGTGCTTGGCTTGATGGCGTCGCTCAGTGGTTGAGCCTTGCTATCAGCGGCCCGTTGCGCCTGCTCCTTCTTTTGCTGCTTGCGATTGGCGAAGGACATGCGAGCGTCCAGCACGGATCGGAAGTTGAAAGGGATCTCGTATCGCTTGGCGTGAGGTTTGAGATAACGAACGACTTCGCTCGCCGTTTGCAAACGCTTCTCGGGCCGCTTCGACATCATCTTGGCGACGATGCCACCGATTTGTTTGGGAATCTCCGGGCGTAGCTCCTCGACCGGTGTCGGTCGGCGTTTGAGATGAGCCTTCAGCTTCTGGCCAGACGTCTTGAACGGGAAAGGCACTTTGCCGGTCAATGCGAAGTAAAGCGTACAGCCCAGCGAGTAGATGTCCGCGCGTGCATCGACGCTGTAGCTATCGACATATTGCTCTGGCGAGATGTAGTCGGCAGTGCCCAGCCGGTTCTGGCCGAAGATCATCGCCATCGAGAACTCTTCATCGTTCTCGTCGATCATAGCCAATCCGAAATCCAGGAGCTTCACCGTCCCATCGGCACAGACGAGCAGGTTCTCGGGTTTGATATCACGGTGGACCAAGCCCTCATCATGAGCATACGCCAACGCTTCTGCCGCTTGCATGATGATGTCGCAGGCGTGATCGATGTCCAACTTCTTCTTCATCAGCATGAACTCGAACAAGTTCACACCGCGAACCAACTCCATGGCGACATAATGCGTCGGGCCATACCGATCTTCGGCTTGGCCAAGTTTATAGCTGCGGACGATGTTGGGATGACTCAACTTCATCCCGGCTTGAGCTTCGAGCCGGAAGCGAGCCAGTGTGCCGGCATCGCGACGGGCTTCGTCTGGCAGGATCTTCAAGGCGACACGCCACTGTGTCTCGGTATCCTCCGCGATATAAACCCAACCCATGCCACCGCAACCAAGAACTTCCAAGACCTTATAGCTATCAATCATCAGCCCGCGGAACTCGCCTTCGAGCAGTTGGTCGGCTTGATACCGCGTCAGATAACCGTCCTCGACGAGAACCTTGGCCATCTGTTCCACCGGCGGCTCGTCGAGTTGCGCAACCGTAATCGCTGCATCCTGGAAGTCATCCTGGAGCAGGAGCCCACTCTTCTTCAAGAGCATCAGAAAATCAGTGGCGGCCTTGGATATCAGCATCTACATACACACAACGTCTTCGTCGCGCGTTCGCCCCAGAACGACGATCCTATTCTAACACACCTTTGACGAATCGTGCAGCCGCTTTCTGCAGCGGAAAACGCCTCTGAACGAGCGATGGCGAAGCGTGTGATTGTTCCTCCAAGGATCGTTCGAGAAATAAGTGGCGTAAGCTTCCAGCTAGCGAACCCGCATTATCGCAAGTTGGAAGCTTACGCCACGGAAAACCGGACAGTTATTTCCAGAACGATCCCAAGCCGCGTCGTTCCACAACTGCTGCACTAGGCAACTCCGGATTACCAGAATACCGAAGCCACCCTCGGTGTCCTTGAACTCGCGACTTGCCCTACGCCAGGGGCCAGATTTGTAGTTACGATGGAGGAAAGCAGCCACACCATGAGATCGGGCACCAAGGAGATCCGCCTGGATGTCTGACGAAGTCCGCAGAAAAGGGATCGTTCTGGCTGGAGGCTGGGGGACTCGTCTGCATCCACTGACGCTTGGCACAAGCAAACAATTGCTGCCCGTCTACGACAAGCCGCTGGTCTACTACCCGCTCAGCGTTTTGATGCTGTCTGGAATTCGCGACATTCTGCTGATCTCAACACCTTCCGATATCGGCAACTTCGAGAAGCTGTTCGGCGATGGCTCGCGGCTGGGCCTGCGAATCGTATACGAAGTTCAACCTCGCCCCGGCGGCCTGGCACAAGCTTTCGTCTTGGGAAGGAAGTTCATCGGCGACGGCTCCGTCGCACTCGTGCTTGGGGATAACATCCTGTACGGAGATCGCCTCGAAGACCGCTTTCGATCGATTGCTGAAGGCGAGACTGCCGCGACGATCTTCGCTTACGAAGTGGGCGATCCCAAGTGTTACGGTGTTGTCGAGCTTGATAACGACGGCCGCGCGATATCGATCGAAGAGAAGCCGGTCCAGCCAAAGTCGAACTATGCCGTGCCGGGGCTCTATTTCTACGACAATCATGTCGTTCAGATCGCCGCCAATCTGAAACCGTCTGAGCGTGGCGAGTTGGAGATCACCGATGTGAACCGTGAATACCTGCGGCGCGGACAACTTGATGTGCAAGTTCTTGGACGCGACGTGACGTGGTTGGACGTTGGGACACCCGAGGCGCTGCGTCAGGCCACCGACTTCGTATTCAGAACCCAACAACAACAGCGATCGATGATTGCATGTCCCGAAGAGATTGCCTGCCGTCGCGGATACATCTCAGCCGAGCAAGTTCAAGCGTATGCCGCGGCAAACGACAACGACTATGGTCGCTATCTGTCGAGCTTGCTGGACTGAACCGTTCCCGCTTGTCGTCGTTCACCCCTTGCGTTCGAGTCCCAGTCGCTGACGGTGCAAGCTCCCGCTAACCAGTGGATCTTGATTCTTGTATCGATCCATATACCAAGCGATGGTCTCGGCCAAGCCATCTTCAAACTCGATTTTGGTTTGCCAACCAAGTTCGCCTCGGAGTTTGCTCGATTCGAGTGCGTAACGGAAGTCATGGCCGGGACGGTCCGCAACAAACTCGATCAGTTCAGTCGCCGGACTGCCGCTCTCGCTTGATCGGTCAACAACTTCGCAGATGCTCTGCACGATTTCCAAGTTTGATCGCTCACAGTTGCCGCCGACATTGTATGTCTCGCCGACTTCGCCTCGTTCCAGAATCCGCGTGACTGCTGCGCAGAAGTCGCACACGTGCAACCACTCGCGCACGTTGCTGCCGTCACCGTAGACGGGCAGCGGCCTGCCTTCCAAGGCGTTGACAATCATCAGTGGGATCAACTTCTCCGGCTGCTGAAACGGGCCGTAGTTGTTAGAAGCTCGTGCGATCACAGTCGGCAGACCGTACGTTTGAAAGTAAGCCCGTGCGAAGTGATCCGCCGCCGCTTTCGATGCTGAGTACGGAGAGTTCGGAGCGCACGGGCTTGTCTCGGTAAAGCTACCTTCCGTGCCAAGTGAGCCGTAGACTTCGTCCGTCGATATTTGCACAAAGCGGAAGTTGTCGGCTCGGTCTGGCGGGAGCGCTCTCCAGTAGCCGAACGACGCATCGAGCAGTTCACACGTCCCGAGAACATTCGTCCGTGTGAACTCCAGCGGCTGGCCAATCGAGCGATCCACATGCGACTCCGCCGCGAAGTTCACAACGGAATCACATTCGTGCGTCTGTAGCAACGAGCGAGCAAGCTCGCGATCGGTGATGTCACCTTGAACAAAGTGATAGCGCGAGTTGCCTGCACACTCCTTCAGAGCGCCGAGGTTCCCCGCATATGTAAGTTTGTCGAGGTTGACGACGAGCGCGTCCGACGTTCGTAACGTCTGCCGGACGAACTCACTGCCGATGAAGCCAGCTCCGCCCGTGACGAGGATCGATCGAAGAGGACGCTGCTGCATCGTGTACTCTCGCCACCCGTTCTCAAATCAGGCAATCAGATCGGTGACGACGCGCCCATAGATGTCGGTCAATCGATAGTCGCGGCCCGAATAGCGGTACGTCAATCGCTCGTGATCGATGCCCAGCAGATGCAGGATTGTCGCGTGAAGATCATGAACATGAATGCGATTCTCGACAGCCCGCATGCCGAACTCGTCGGTGTTGCCATACATCAACCCGCCCTTGGTCCCACCGCCGGCCAGGAACATCGAGAAGCCAGTGTGATGGTGGTCGCGGCCGGCTTTGCTGTAGCCGCCCTTCTTGTTGGTCTGAGCGTATGGCGTGCGACCAAACTCGCCGCCCCAAACCACAAGCGTGTCTTCGAGCATCCCGCGAGCTTTCAGGTCTGACAGCAGAGCCGCCGTTGCCAGATCGCTATCCGCACACAATTCGCGATGCCGCTTGTTGTTCTCACTGTGCGTGTCCCAGGGTTGTTTGCCACTCTTGGTGACGTAGTAAACTTGTACGAAGCGAACACCGTACTCGCACAAACGCCGCGCGAGCAAACAGCTTTGACCGAAGACGGTGGAACCGTAAGACTCGCGCACGTGTTTCGGTTCCTTGCTCACATCGAAAGCCTCAGTCGCCTCGCGCTGCATGCTGAACGCCAACTCCATGGCCCGGATTTGTGCATCGAGAGCCGCATCGTTCTGCCGCTTCTCGCGATGCAAGCGATTCAGCTTGCCGAGCAATTCAAGTTGCCGGCCCTGTTGCGCACGCGTCAGATTTGGATGCTTCAAGTTGGCAACGAGCTTATCGACTTGCATGTCGTTGGTATCGACCGACATGCCTTGATGCTCTCCGGGTAGGAACGAGCTCGACCACAGTTGCGGCCCGACGACGGGAAGGCCAGGCGACAACGCGACGTAAGCCGGCAGATTCTCGTTCTCGGTGCCAAGACCATACGAACACCAGGAGCCAAGACTTGGGCGAATCGGCTGCAGATTGCCCGAGTGCATGACGAGCAAGCCCGGTTCGTGATTCGGTACATACGTGTGCATCGAACGCAACACACTGAGATCATCCGCGTGGCGAGCCAGGTTCGGCAGCAACTCGCTCATCACGACGCCGCTTTCGCCGTGCGCGCGGAACTTGAACGGAGACGGCATGTAACCGCTGCCGGTGTTCTTGCGATACAACTCGCCAGTCGGTTGTGTCCCTTCGAACTTCGCCAACGCCGGCTTCGGATCAAACGTATCGACGTGCGAAGGCGCGCCGTTCATGAAGAGGAAGATGACGCGTTTCGCCTTTGGTGCGAAGTGCGGCGCGAGCTTCGGAGGCTCGCTCGCTTGAACCTGACTCAGCACACTCGCCAACCCCAACATCCCAAAGCCTGCACCCGATTGTTGCAGCATCTGTCGTCGCGTCAGCATCGCTTGTCTCCTCTTCGTTTAACCGCAAGCCGGAGGCGTGTGCGCTGCGCTGGGAGCGCACGCCTCCGGCTTGCGGTTAAACAATGTATTCACACGAACTGGTGCATGCTGTCAAGCGTCAAAGTGTCGCTGTCCAACTAATCCATCATCAACATCTCGTTCGATGCCAGCAGCACCTGTGCGTACTGCGTCCATCGACCATGATCGTCATTCTCAACACAGCCGCTCAAGAAATCTAATCCCAACTCGACTTCATCAGCCTGCGGCAGCCGTCCGTACAGTGATTCATAAGCGTTTCGGATGCGTTCTTCGTTACCGCCGGCCGAAGCTATCAGATTCACAGCCAACGCCTCCGCTTGTTTAACCATGAACGGGCTGTTCAACACGAAGAGTTTCTGCAGCGGTGTTGTCGTTTCGACGCGGCTCGGGCTGTGTGCGTTCGGATCGGGAAAATCAAACATCGCCAGCATCGAATCCAACTCCAGCCGGCTGATATAGCTGTACATGGTTCGCCGACGCTCGTTCGGGTCTTGTGGTTTGATCGACTTTCCGCCAACTTGTCGCTCCAGTCCGCCAGCAGCGGCCAACAAGGCATCTCGCCACGGCTCGACACCCAACCGACGTCTGTTCATGCGCCACAGCAATTGGTTCGAAGGATCGATCGCTTGCTTCTTCGAAACGATCGCGCTCGTTTGGCGATAAGTCGCCGACGAGACAATTTCGCGCTGCAACCACTTCAGCGACCAGCCCGACTCCATAAATCGCACTGCAAGATCATCCAAGAGTTGCGGATGCGTCGGCCGCTCGCCGAGACTGCCGAAGTTGCTCGGCGTGCCAACCAGCGGGCGCCCGAAATGCAGTGCCCAAACGCGATTCACAATGACCCGTGCCGTGAGCGGGTTGTCGCGACTGACGATGGCGTTGGCCAGTTCAAGCCTGCCGCTGCCGTTGGTGAACGGTTGCGGTTCGGTGGCCGAGACGACTCGCAAGAAACGCCGCTGCGTAAGCGGGCCTGGTTTCTTCACATTGCCACGAATGTGAACGTGCAGATCGTGTGGATTCTTGTCTCGCACAATGTGAACGGCGTCTTCTGCTTTCTTTGACTGTCCGTCTTTGTCCTTCTCACGCTTTGCATCCAGTGGGCGATTGAACATCTCGGTGCTGGCGAAGACGCCGGCCAGTGCGTAGTAATCTTCCGTCTCGATCGGGTCATACTTGTGATCGTGGCAGCGAGCACACGCGACGGTAATACCAAGCAAACCGCGCGTCACTGTATCGACGCGGTCCTCCCACTCTTCGGCCATCACTTCTGGATCACTACGGCGGTAGTACTTTGGACCTAGGCCGACAAAACCCAACGCGATGTGACCAGCCTTGTTTTGCGGATCGATCAGATCGGCAGCAAGTTGCTGGCGGACGAAGTTGTCGTATGGCACATCGGCGTTGAGTGCATTGATCACCCAATCGCGATAGGCGTACGCGTTCGGGTAACAGAGCGAAGTATTATTGCCAACGATGTGTGCTTGGTCTTCGGCGTATCTCGAAATATCAAGCCACATTCGCGCCCAACGCTCGCCGTAGTGAGGCGACGCCAACAGCCGATCGACGAGCCGCTCATAGGCTTGCGGCACATCATCGTTTACGAAGTTGGCAATCTCTCCCGGCGTGGGTGGCAAGCCGATCAAGTCGAAAGTCACTCGGCGGATGAGCGTGCGGCGATTGGCTTCGGGATTCGACGCGATACCCGCCCGTTCCAGCTTCGCCAGCACGAACGCATCGGTAGCGCGATGAACGGAACTCGGCTCTGTGAGCGATGGCGTCTTGTGTCGTGTCGGCGGTTGAAACGCCCAAAACTGTCTGGCCTTCGCCCAATCGATCTCGTCTGGGGCTGTCTTACTCGGTGCGGCATCCCGCGGATCGGGCGCGCCCATCGTGATCCACTTTTCAAAATCGGCGATTACCGCTGCGGGTAGCTTGCCATCCGGCGGCATCTCGAAGCTGTCATAACGCAGCGCGCTCAGTGCCAAGCTCTCATCAACATTGCCCGGCACCACAGCCGCTCCCGATTCGCCTCCCTTTCGGCTCGTATCGCGCGAGTCGAGAAGCAATCCTCCCTTGACGCTTTCGGCTTGTGTCGAATGGCATTTGTAGCAACGCTCGACAAGCACCGGCCGGATCTTTTTCTCGAAGAACTCGACGTCAGCGTCTGCCGCCCGTGCGGCTAGCGCACCGCTCTGGCAAAAAATCGCGATGGTGAGTAAGCAGTGTCTGAATTGCTGCATGGCGGGAACGCCTAAGTCGTGGACGTGGCGCAGAGTTAGATATGAGGCTTCAGGATACCAGAATCCCAACTACAAAGCAGCCACGAATTCTGCTAGGGCAGGAACTCGCGGAGAACATCTAGGGTCTTCCGAGCCATTGCGTCGGCATTGTGGTTCTGATGTACGTTGTGTGCGCCGGCTTGTCGAAGCTCCGTTCGAGCACTCGGATCAAGCAGCGAGTTTTCCAACTCGTCAGCTAGTGCCAGTGGATCATTCGGCGGAACAAGCTTCCCGCCGCCAGTCGCTTCGAGCAACTCCGGAAACGCACCATGAGCAGGCTGCACGACAGGCACACCCGCTGCCAAAGCTTCCAACACAAACAAGCCCTTGGGTTCGCAGTACGTTGTGGGTACCGAGAAGACATCGAGGCCTTGGAGGAACTCGATCTTGGCATGCCGATCGATCGAGCCGGCATAGTCGAATGCGTCTTCCAAGCCCGCCTCGCGCAGCTTATCGAATTCGCCTTCGGCATACTTGCGGTTATTCTCGCCAAGCCAACCCGCAATCTCCAGCCGCACATTTTGCATCGTGTCGCGACGCTTTAGTTCGATGAACGCATCGACGAGCACGTGCAAACCCTTTTCCGGTGCGAGTCTCGCCAAGTAGCCGATCGTTGGCGGTTGGGTTGTCGTTCGTTCCCCGAGTTGCCCCGGCGCGGGAAAACCTCGAGTGTCGATGCCGAGCGGGATGACCTTCAGCTTCTCCGGTGGGATCTTGAAGTACCCGGCCATGAAGTCAGCGTAGTAGCGACTATGTGTCAGGAAGGCATCGACATGTTCGACCAGCCGATAGATCTCGTCGAGCGAACGTTGCTTATAGGGCTTGGGAAGGCTTTCCAAAAAGATGTCGTCACCTTGCAAAGTGACGACCACCGGCACGCCCAGATCACGCTTCAAGTGCGGGATGCAGCCTGCGATCAGGATGTTGGTGAAGTTAATCAAATCGGGACGCACTGACTTCGCCAGCCAGTTGCAAAGCTTCGTGACTTCGGCCGCTTGATACCCCGCGTCGCCTCGCAACATCGAAACGGCCATCGCTCCGAGGGTCTTCGGGCTTGTCGAAGCAGCTCGCTTGGTCGCCCAACGGATAAGATTCGGACGATCGAGCAAACCTCGCACAAAGCCTGGTAAGAACCGATAGCCCGGGATGCTCTGTTCGAGAAAGACGTTGATCCCGCCGAAGAAGACGTGATCGATGCTAACGTCATCCTCGTCGGTGCGGATTGGCGTGTAGGTCGGGATCAGTTGGACATCGCCCCCCAGCTTCGCGAGCGCACCCGCCAATGTGTTGTCGTGCATGCAACTGCCGCAATACATGCCGGCAGCACCAGCGGTGAGGTAGGCGATCGTTGGCGACTCGTCAGGCATGTTGGAGTGCCACCTTTAGGCGGTCTTAAGAAATCCCTTAGAAGACCGCCTAAAGGCGGGACTCCAGCTATGCCAGAATGTCATGTACGATTTCGCCATAGATATCGGTCAAGCGGAAATCGCGGCCGGCGTAATGATAGGTCAGCCTGGTGTGATCGAATCCGAGCAGATGCAGCATCGTGGCATGCAGATCATGAATGTGCACCTTGTTCTCGGTCGCATAGTATCCGTATTCGTCGGTGCTGCCATACGCGAGGCCACTCTTCACGCCGCCGCCTGCCATCCACATCGTGTAGCCTTGCGGATTGTGATCGCGGCCGTTATCACCCTGCGCGACGGGCGTGCGGCCAAACTCGCCACCCCACAGCACCAGCGTGTCTTTCAGCAAGCCGCGTGTCTTGAGGTCTTGTAACAGTGCCCCGATTGGCTGATCGACTTCCATCGCGTTGTTCGAGTGACCGTTTCGCAGATCGCCGTGCTGATCCCACTTGTAGCTGTGCGTGCATTGAACGAATCGGACGCCGGTTTCGATAAAGCGGCGAGCCATCAAGCATTGCCGGCCAAAGTTGCGAGTCTTGTCGTTGTCGAGTCCGTACGCCTTCTGGGTTGTTTCTGTTTCATCATCGACGTTTTGCAACGCGGGTGCCGCCGCTTGCATGCGAAACGCCAGCTCGAACGAATTGATGCGAGCTTCGAGCGCCGAGTCCGGGCCAGTCTCCTGCAAACGGTCAACGTTCATCTGACGAAGCAAGTCAAGCTCGCTACGTTGGAGGTCGCGAGGCGTCTTGTCGGCGTTCTCGATGAACGGGATCTTCGCCTGGTCTGACGGAATGCTCGCATTGCCAAGCGGTACACCGTGGTAGTCCGCTGGCAGGAAGCCTGAACTGTAAGCGTTAACGCCGCCGTGTGTGAGTGTCGGACACATCGTGATGTAACCGGGCAAGTCTTCGTTCTCGGTGCCAAGGCCGTAAGTGACCCACGAGCCCATGCTCGGGCGTACGAACGTATCGCTACCGGTATGTAATTCGAGCAACGCCCCGCCGTGTCGCGAATTCGAGCAGTGCATCGAGTTGATGATGCACATATCATCGACGCAACCGGCAATGTGCGGAAATAAATCGCTGATCCAACTGCCGCACTGACCGTGCTGTTGGAACTCCCAAGGCGACTTCAACAGGTTGCCGGTTGCGCCGGATTGGACTCTCGGTTTGGGAAACGGCAGCGGCTTGCCATGATCGCGTGTTAGTTGCGGCTTGTAATCGAACGTATCAACCTGCGATGGGCCTCCGTGCATGAACAGGAAGATGACCTGCTTGGCTTTGGGTTCGAAGTGAGGTGCCTGTGTAGCGTGTGCCTGGTTATTCAACAATGATGCAAGTGCGACGCTACCGAAACCGGCGGCGCTCGTTCGCAACATCTCGCGGCGAGAGAGAGGCGTGAATTGGTCACAGCAGTTCATGGCGTCACTCCTTGTTTAACCCGCTCCCGGAGGCTAGGCCTTGGCCTTACCCACATCTTCAGCCGCGCAGCGGCGACAGGATGTAGCCGTGGGCGTTAGCCCACGGAACCATTCGCAACACGAACCCAAGCCCCGGAGG
>PBSM01000003.1 GCA_002726245.1 Planctomycetaceae bacterium
CCGCTAGGTATTGGCAACGATCGATGTTACCCCCGGGGGCCGCCCGACTGTACTGTCGAGCGGCCTCTTTTTTTGCGCATCGGGATGTTGTTCAGAGTTCAGCTTCGTTGCATCGCCGATCAGGTAGCGATCTAGAATCAAATCACCGACCACTGTAACGCTTTTCATTTCTTGTGCTATGATCGCTGAACCTGACTCACGATTGCCGTGGTGGAGTGATTGATTGACCAGTCGGGAACGACAACACGTCCGCCCTTTCACCGGATGACAAATCACGAATCGCCTCATCGGGACTCTCCTTGATCTGCATACCAATTGTCTGGATGCGATCTCGCAGAGCCTCATAGCAGTCCAGAGCCGCTGCCTGCGACCCGCAAAAGACGGCGATGTCATCGGTGTCCCTACCGAAAACTCCGTCCGGCGTTCCCACAAACGACTTAGGTCGTTTGAGATTCTCCGAATCCCCAGCTAATCTCGTTGTCTTTCGCGGTTGGAGAGGACTTCGAAATGAGTGTGCTGAGGATGACGTTGTTGCTACTTCGGGCTGGGTTCGTTTCCCGCCGCGATTTGGCCGCCGAGAATCTGGCGTTGCGACAGCAACTCGCCGTGGTGAGTCAGTCCATCAAGCGTCCGATACTGCGTCCGCGTGATCGCGTCTTTTGGACTTGGTTGATGCGTCTTTGGCCCCACTGGAAGTCGGCGCTGCTGATCGTGCAACCGGATACGGTCATCGGCTGGCATCGTCAGGGTTTTCGCTTGTATTGGCGGTGGAAGTCGAGAGCAGACAAGCCGGGGCGCCCACCTATCGAAGCTAAAGTGCGAGCCTTGATTCGACGGATGTCCAGGGAGAATCCGACTTGGGGCGCACCACGTATCCAATCGGAACTCGCGCTGCTGGGACATGTGTTGGCGGAAAGCACCGTCGCCAAATACCTACTGCGTCCTGCTCAGCCACCATCTCAGACGTGGCGTACGTTCTTGGATAACCATGTTCAGGACTTGGCAGCCATCGACTTCTTCACGGTCCCCACGGCTACGTTTCGCGTGTTGTTCTGTTTCGTCATTCTGCGTCACAACCGTCCGACGAGTGGTTCACTTCAATGTCACGGAGCATCCCACGTCCCGTTGGACGGCTCGACAGATGATCGAAGCCTTTCCCTTTGACGAAGCTCCTCCCTACCTGATCCGAGATCGTGACGGTGTCTACGGAGATTACTTCCAAGATCGAGTGGACAGCATGGGAATTGACCAAGTTCCCACTGCCCCCCGATCACCTTGGCAGAATCCCTACTGCGAACGTGTGATTGGATCGATTCGTCGAGAGTGCCTCGATCATGTGATCGTCCTCGATGAACGGCACCTCAAGCGAATCCTCTGTGCCTACTTCGAATACTATCACACGTCCCGAACGCACTTGTCGCTGGAACGCAATTCACCGGTACCACAGGAAGTTGAACCGCCATCACGAGGTCACGTCATTGCCACAGCGCAGGTCGGTGGCATGCACCATCGGTACTCGCGAGTCGCTTAACCGAACGTTTGGCTGCGTCTTTATTCCGCGTATCTGTGTTGGCGTCCGCGACGTCGCTGCATTCTCCCAATTCCATTCCTGGATATCGAGAGTTATGTCGTCATCAACGAGCCGAGCCTTAAGACAACGAGAGGCGTCCAAGCCAAAAGTGCGATCGAAAGGCAACGTCAACTAGCTCCGATGAGGTTTTCGGTAGGGACAAGGGCAAAATAGCAATGCGGTAACGTGTCCCCTTTCTGTCCCCGGTTCTCACCTATTCTTTCGGTGGTGGGAGAGGATACACGTGCTCGAACCCATCCGAGGCAATGGTCACGTCGAAGCAGAGTTCGGCATCTCCGATAACTGTCTCTGCAGCCGCACGAACATCATGCCACGACTGCTTGGACCGGACGCATCCGCTGATAGTGAGGACATTGGCACTTGCGGCCAGCTCCAGCCTCCCCTTGTACAGCTCCCCGCCCTTGGCCAGCGCCGCGGTCACATGTGCAGCCAGTGCAACGTCAGCGATGTTCTGCTTGGATTCCTCAGTCCATGCAAAGCGTTCGAGCCGAGTGCACTGGGTGAGGAGCTTGCAGGCATCCTCAACGTCGAGCTTCTCGAGGTTGAAAATGAGGTCATAGAAAGACGGATCCTGCCAGTCGATACCGTAGAGATAACGTGCCCACTTCTCACGGTACTTGTCGATGCGATGAACGTACTTCTCCGCCTCCTTGGGACCGAGTCCCTGGCTCTCCATGACCGCCGCGACGCGGAACTCCACGGATGCGACTACGCGCACCCGGATGAGGTTAGAGATATCGGTGAGCAGAAAGTTACCTCCGTGACCGTGGTACACGAAGCTCCCGTGCGCGGCTTGCTGACAGAGCGCCGATCGAATGTGCAACAGGTAGAGATCCCGCTCCCTGGAGTAGCGATTGAAGAATGAGGGGTGACGATCCATCTGCTCGACGAGCACGTCTTCAGATACCCCGGCGGTGTGGGCGGCCTCGGCTATGATCTCGCGACTGGCGCAAGGTATCTGAAGTTCCGAGGCCACGCTCTCGGCAAGCAATGCCGCGCCAGCCAGGGTTCCCCTCGAGATCACGATGACAGGCATGGCTCGTTTCCTCCAGTGGTGGAAAGACGATGAAATGCCATCTTCAGAATATGGCAGGGCCGATGCGGAGTCTACTGTCAGGGCATCTCTTCCCGAGCGTGAATCGCATCGAATTCGTGCTGCGAGATATATTCCTGCGCCATGGGGAAGACGATATCTCCCTCCCTGGTAAAGTGCAGTTTCAGCAGTTCGGTTAGCTCGAGGGCCTGTTCCGACGCAAGGTCGATCGTCAGAAGGCGGGAAGTCGGATCCGGAAGCCGCAGCCCCAGACCGAACAGGTTGAAGCTCACGGCCGCCAATTGGAGTCCCTTGATGTGGTCACTCTGCAACAGTTCCACGGCAGTTCGCTTCTCTCCGCCCTCTTGAAACTCTTCTCTCTCCAACAACTTTTCCTGAAGTGTCGGAAACACCGTCCGCTCTTCGCGTTCGTTATGGGCGAGGACATAATCGCCAAAAAATTGGAAGAAATCATTGATGAGGCTCGCCCTCTCCTCGTCCATGCCTTTGGACCGGGCGGCTTGCACCACCTCCTCAAACTGTTTGATTTTCTCCAAGGCGACTTGATGTTCATCAACGAATTCTTGCAGCAGCGGATGGAGTCCCTCCTCCGCACCCTTTTGCTCCTGTTGGACCATTGGCAACGCCTGCGCTTTCCAATCAGCGCCTTTTCATGCGCTGGATCATCCGTTCTTTTATTGGCGGGTTATTTCTTCAGAGCCCAGTACGTCCTTACGGAAATGAAGGACCTAGTGGCGTAGTCGAACGGAAAGCTGGAGATATGAACCAACTTGCTGAACGGGAAATAGATGAAGAAAACCTGGGCGAAGATGATGTGCAGTTTATTGAGCAGTGGGACGGCCGCCATCAATTCGGCATTGGGCTGCAGTCTCAGGATGCTGGCAATCCACGCACCAGCGGGAAACGACACACCGAAGATCTGTGTGAGGGCTGCCTGGTAGAGGCCAAATCCGGCAATGGTCAGCAAAAGCAGCAGGGCGATGTAGTCGTCGGCATTGCTCATGGCGCGCAGTTGACGTATCAAGAGCCGACGCAAAAAGGCCCACAGCACGCCGTACAAAAAGAGGACGCCACCCAGAAGTCCAGCCCATCGGAAGAACGCGACCCAGCTCACAAAACCAAATGCCCCGCCGATGAACCCCACGATATGGCTGACCAGCAGGATGGCAATACCCCAGTGGAGGCTCAAGGCCGCGGGTCCGATGGACGCACGGCCGAAGAAACCCGTGGAGCGAGTTGTCCATTGGAAGTCGCCCCGGGCACTCCACACCCAGCGGCCCCGGAAAGCGCGGAACAGCGTCCCCCCAAAAAACACGCTGAGCATTACATACGGCAACACTGTGAAGAAAAAGGTGTCTAACATTTTCCCATTCTCACAATCCCGAGTTATGATCCCGAGTCTTCCAGCGGTGTAACGTCCAGCTGCACAAGGTCCGTCTCCGCAAGGTCCGTCTGCACAATGGCGCTCAGTGCCTGGCCAAGATCGAAGTACGGGGTCTTCAATTGATCCAAGCGAGAGCACAACGGACCCAAGAAGGGCGTCATGTATTCCTTGATGAATTTCTGCCTCACCGCATCACGTCGCGACTGGGCGGTCAGCGCGAGAAACTCAACCATGATAGGCAAGAAGTCGGGCAGCTCCTGTTTGTCGATTTCCAACCCGAAATTCTTGTACATGTTCTTCAGATCCACCATGTACTCGCTCCTGTCGGAGTTGGCGGCTTCGGCACAAGTCTTCGGTTCTTCAAAGACATGGCTGCCCAAGTAAAGCGCACATTGAGGAGACAATTCAAACAGTTCGATGTATTCTTCTTCGGTGATCGGCGGATGGTCCAAGAAACGCGAAAGCAGGTCAGCGCTTTCCCCGTCCGCTTCCCGTAACTCGCTCACGAGCGACAAGGCTCGTTGTCGGACTTCGCCGATATCAACGTCTTGAGGACTGCACCACAAAGAGCCGATCACGCGATAGGCCTTGGTAAGTGTCTCCGTGGTTCGCGCCTCATTCATGTTTCTTTTCGGGCGTGTGGTGAGCGACATGATAACTTTTTCTTCGTTGCATGGGCGACCAAGGCGTCATCTGGCTAAAACCGGCAAAGCCGCGCTCCGTGTAGGGGCTGATCTCGGATTCCTCCCTCTTGGTTGTGGGGACTACGAATCTCTCGTTGTAGAAGGCCAGGGACAGGGCACGCACAATCCCGTCCGCGTCGTCTTTCGTCAGCCCTTCTTTCTCGAGCATTTCGAGATCGGGCGATTGATCGACTCGCAGGCTCCTGCTGTAATGCCGCACGGCCAGTTGCCGGCGCAGGGACTTCCTCACTTCGGTCTCGTCGCCGGCGGCAAACATGTTGGCTAGATACTGTAACGGAAGGCGAAACTTATCCAAAGCGTCCGGATCAATGATCGGGCCTCCTTCACCGGGTGACGTCATATCGAAGACATCCTGTTCGTCGGGAGAGGAGTTCCCTACACTCGTCGTGATCGGGCTTTGAGGCATGATGTAGAACAGGGAAGGCAGCGTCCGGAATTCGGGGTGCAGAGGGAGCGCCAGTTCCCATTTCTTGAAGAGCTTATACACCGGAGAGCGTTGGGCTGCGTTAATCCAGTCGTCACTGATTCCTTCCTCCTTGGCCGCTTTGATCACCTCTTCGTCGAAGGGATCCAAGACGATGCTTCTCTGCGTCGTCACAAGCTTCTCTTCATCGGCCTGCATGACTTCGTCCAGGCGGTCCCTGTCGTACAAGAGGACACCGAACGACCGGATTTTTCCCACACACGAGTGGAAGCAGACCGGAGGCAGCCCCGTTTCGACCCGGGGATAGCACAGGATGCATTTCTCCATTTTGCCCGAGCGCCAGTTGTAGTACGGCTTCTTGTAGGGGCAGGCGGAGATGCAGTAGCGCCAGTTGCGGCAGCGGGTCTGGTCGATGAGCACGATCCCATCTTCCTCCCGCTTGTAGGCCGCCCCTGAAGGGCAGGCACCGACGCACGCAGGATTGAGGCAGTGGTTGCAAATCCGGGGAAGGTAATAGTAGAAGACGCGTTTGAATTTCAAGTAGGCTTCGCGTTCCTCTTCGCTCATACCCTTGAAATTCACGTCATGGTGACCGGTGACATGGGCGCCGCCGGCATTGTCCTCCCAGTTCACGCCCCAGGTGATCGGAATGTCCTCCTCTTCCGTGACCATCGACTTGGGCCGGGCCACCGGTTGTTGTTCATGCTGTTGGTCCGTGTGCAGATCATCATACGTAAATGTGTACACATCGCCGCCATAATAGTCCTTCATCATCGGCATGTGGGGGTTGTAAAAGATGTTGAGCAGCATATACAACCGGCCACCGTAGCGCAATTTCAGGCCACCATTCTTCCGCTCCCAGCCGCCGCGCCACACGTCCTGGTTTTCCCAGCGCTTGGGGTAGCCGATGCCGGGCTTGGTTTCCACGTTGTTCCACCACATGTACTCGGCCCCTTCACGGTTGGTCCACACGTTCTTACACGCAACCGTGCAGGTGTTGCATCCGATGCACTTTTCCAGGTTGAACACCATGCTCATTTGGGCTTTGACTCGCATTGAACCCTCGTATATCCTTCAAGTGTTCGTGATTTGAACCAAATCGCTTACTTGGTAGATCACTTTCTTGGGGCCGGTCTGGAGCGGCATTTTCCGGATGAGGACGCCATGGTCTCTTTCTGAAGGGCTGGTCCCCCAATAGTTAATGTAATAGGAGAACTGGGCGTACCCGCCAATCATCGTGTGGGGGTTCATCAGGATCCGCGTCGTGGCGTTGTTGTTCCCACCGCGCAGGTCAGAACTGCGGTACTTCTTGGCCAGCGGGGAGAACGGGACATTGACGTGGCGTTCCACTTGGTGGTAGGTAATGGCCATGTTCTTGGGAACCTGATGGCTGACCACGGCCCGCACGACTTCAATCCCGTTCTCACAATACATCTCCACCCAGTCATTGTCCTTCACTTCGATTTCTTCGGCATCTTCCGGGTTGAGCCACACCGTGGGGCCTCCGCGGGACATGTGCATCATAGGCCAGTGGTCGCGGAAGGAGCTGTGGATTTGCCATTTTCCGTGCGGCGTGATGAAGCGGAAGACTTTGGACTTGGTCTCGGCTCTGTCCATATTGATGTCCCCAATCGCCACCATATCCAGCGGCGGCTTATTCGTGGGGAGCGCCTCGCCGAGCTCGCGAATGCCCTGGTGGTCGTAGTAGATTTCCTGTCGTCCCGATAGCGTGTGCCACGGCTTGAGCCTCTCGACGTTCATCGTCCACGGGCCAAAGGTCCGTTCTTTGCCGGTCTCGGGATCGAAAAGGACAGCACTCCATTGCGGCGAGGTGTGAATCCGTCTCGGCTGCGAGATGATGTCTTTGTAATGCACTCGCTTCTGCTTCACACTCTCGACCAAATCAGCCAGCGGCAAGCCGACCTTCTTTTCCATTTCTTCGAAGAACATGTGCGCGAGCCTGCCGTTGAGTTCCGGCGAGATCTGACAGATGAGTTCGCATGCCTGTTCTGCTGATTCGAAGTAGACCCGTTCGTCTTTGACGTCAAGGAGTTCGTTGTTCTTGAGTTCGTCCTCCACAATCGGCGTAAGATCCGTGTACTGCCCTTTGGCGCCGTATCCTTTGGGCTGGCAGACTTCTGGGCCCAGAGAGACCAGTTTGTCGTAAACCTTGGTGTAGTCCCGTTCCACGATAGAGATGCGGGGGAACGTCTTGCCGGGAACAGGTTCAACGTCTCCTTTGCGCCAGTCTTTTACTTCTCCCAAGGGTTGGGCGAGTTGATCGGGGCTGTCCATCCACAGGGCGTTGAGCACGATGTCTTTGACGGGCTCGGGGAAGTGCTTTTCGGCCATCTCGGAGAACTTCTTGGCGATCAGCTTGAAGGACTCCCAGTCGTGCTTGGTCTCCCAAGGCGGGTCCGTGGCGGGGGTGAGAGGATGAACAAAGGTGTGCATGTCCCCAAAGGTCACGTCGTGTTTCTCGTACCAGAACGCCGCTGGCAGAACCACGTCGGAATAATTCGCCGAGGAATCCATCCGGAAGTTGAGATTGACCAGAAAGTCGAGCTTACCTGCGGGCGAGTTCTCGTGCCACTCGATCTCATCCACCAGATCCTTGGCCGGCTCCTCCTCCCACAAGGCGTTGTGGTGAGTGCCAAGGAAGTGCTTGAGGGTCAGTTCATGACCTCGCATGCTGGTGCCGATCAGATTGCCGCGATACACGGTCAGGAACTTGAGGCGGTTTTCCGGCGCATCGACGTCGTGGATGGCGAAATCCAGTTCGCCGTCCTTGAACTGCTGGAAAACCCATTGCTTCACCTCGTCGTCGGACTTGCAACCGGCCTCGACGGCCTCCTCGTACAGTTTCAAGGGGTTCTTCTTATCGATCTGTGGGAAGAAGGGAAGCCATCCCAGCCTGACGGCCAGCGCATTCATATCGGCCGCGTGGTTATACTGCGGCAGCTTTTCGGCACCCACCGCCCACTGGGTGTCCAGAGGCATGCCGTCGTAGCGCCATTGTCCAGTGTGGAAATACCACAACGATGTGGTATTCATCAGCCGCGGAGGCTTGGACCAGTCGAGGGCGCCGCTGAGGTTGACAAAGGGAGCGTTCAACCGCGTGTGCTGCGTTCCCACATAGTGGTTGAAGTTGCCGCCGTTCACGCCATTGCAGCCACACAGGGCGAGCATCACCGCCTCATTGCGGTAGTAAATCGAAGCGCCATGATACCAGTGCTGGATTCCCGGACCGGTGATGAACAGCGACTTCCCTTTTGTCTTCTCGGCGTTCTCGGCAAACTCCCGGCCCACCTGGATGGCCAAGTTCCTGCTGACGCCGGTTTGCGCCTCTTGCCACGCCGGAGTGTACGGCTTCGGGTCGTCATAGTCTTTCGGATAATCACCGCCCAGTCCTCTGGAGACGCCTGCCTGCGCCATCAACAGATCAAAGGCCGTGGTCACCAACAATTTGGTGCCGTCTTTCGTCTTGATGGTCTTGGCAGGAACCTCGCGCAGAATCTCCGTGGACTTTTTCCCTTTCCCTTCCGTCTTTCCCAAAATGATGCTGTAGGTGTCGGTAAAATCGCTGAATGAGACCGTGGCCTTTTGGCCGTCGTCTTCGAGGAGAGTCAGGAGCGGGTCAAAGTCCTCTTGGGTCACGGCGTTCTTCAACTGCAGGTTCCAGTTGCCGGTGGGCTCCTTTTCCCAACGGAAGCCGATGGCGCCGGTGGGAACGTGCAGTTTCCCGTCGGCGTCGGTCATGATGAGTTTCCAGTCGGCGCTCTCTTCCTGGGCGTAGTCCGCAATATCGGAAGCCCTGACGAACCGCCCCATCTGGTATTTGTCGCCGTCTTTTTCCAGCACGACGAGGAAGGGCAAGTTGGTGTATCGCTTGACATAGTCGGTGAAATAGGGTGTTTCGCGATCGGCGTAAAACTCCTTGAGGATGACGTGGATGCAAGCCATGAAGTAGGCCCCGTCGCTTCCGGGGACAAGCGGCACCCAGAGGTCGGCGTACTTCGCCACATCGGAATAATTGGGCGAGACGACCACGACCTTCGTGCCCCGGTATTTCGCTTCGGGCAGGAAGTGGCAGTCGGCCGTCCTGGTCATGTTGATGTTGCTGCCGGCGACGACCCAGTACGTGCCGTGATACCAGTCGGAGCTTTCGCAGTTTTCCGTCTGGTCGCCAAACATCGAAGAAGAAACGTGGGGCAAGTCGTGGTACCACTCGTAGTAACTGCAATAGATCCCGCCGATCAGGTTGTTGTACCGGTGCCCGGAAATAAAGCTCAACAGGCTCATAGCGGGAATGGGAGCGAAGTTGGCAATATGATCGGGGCCATACTTCTTGATCGTGTAGATTTGCCCGGCGGCCACCAGTTCGGTGGCTTCATCCCAGGTCACTCGTTTCCAACCCCCTTTGCCGCGGGCGGACTTGTATTGCTCGCTCCGTTCGGCATTCTCAACGATCGCCGCGTAAGCATCGACCGGGTCCTTACCGTTTCCTAGCTCTTCGGTGTAGAAATCCCACAGAACCTTGCGCACATAGGGGAACTTGGGCCTGAGTGGACTGTAAGGATACCAGGAGGCCGTCATGCCCCTCTGGCAGCCCCTGGGTTCGACGTTGGGGATGTCTGGATCGATTTGGGGATAGTCCGTTTTCTGCAACTCCCAGCAGATAAGGCCATCTTTGACAAAGACCTCCCAACTGCACGCCATCGAGCAGTTCACACCGTGGCCGCTCCTGACGCTGTAGTCGTACGACCACCTGCTGCGATAAAAGTCCTCCCAGGACCGGGATTCATCGCTGACTTTGAACCAGTTGCTTTCCATCACAGCTCCTCCATTCTCTTCATGCCTGCGATACTCCCGATGATGGTGAATCCAATCGCGACCAGCAGACCAACTCCCGAAACGGGAAGGTACGCCGCTGCTGTCAGCACCGGCGCCGGTTGGTCCGCATCCCAGTCCTTCTCAACCTGCTTCCAGCCTTGCTTGAAGGCCGCTGAGAGATGTGCTTTCTCGTTGGGTGTGAGCGGCTTGGCGCTGTAGATCGATTTCATAGGGTCCACGTTCTCGGGCCAGTACGCCATCACATCGCCGAACTTGCGGTAGGCATTCGTCAGGTCCGGTCCCCAGGCTCCTCCGCCAGGGTCTCGTTGGCCGCTGATGGAGTGGCACCCCCTGCAGGAAGGTGCCCCGTTGCTAAACCGCCCTGCGCCACTGATCAACTGTTGGCCGGCCTCCGCGTCTCCCTGGGGCAGCCTTTCGGCTTTCGGCGGGGTCCACACCTTGCTTCCCCTCTCGCGATTTTCTTCCTTCGAGAGCGACAGGGTATAGTGAACGACACTCCACATCTCGTCCCCCGTCATGGCCTGCGAGTTCCCGGGCATCGGCGTGCCTGGCATCCCCGCGGCAACCCGGTGGAAGAAGCTCTCCCCGTCTGCTCCCCCTTTGAAGACCCCGCGTCTCAGGTTTCCTGAAACAATAGGAAAGCCTTCCGCCGACCTCCATGTCGGGTCGTCCCGGCCGGTCCCATCGTCTCCGTGGCACTTCACGCAGATCTTCACGTAGATGTCCTTGCCGCGGGCCATGTGCTCGTCCGTCACTGGCGGTGGCGGCGGAACATTGATGGGATCACCTGAACGGGTAAGCGTTTCTACAACTGTGTCCAACTCTGCATCTATTTCTTCCTCATCTTCGGGAGTGAGGTCGTCCCCGAATTCCTCAAGAAGCACAAGATGCTTGCTCTTCCGCAATCCTTGCCGGGCCAGCTCCAGGACGTAGTCAGCCAGCGCCCCCCGTTCGCGCTCCGGCAAATGGCCCCACGCCGGCATGTTCGTTTCAGGCATGCCGCGTTGCAAAACCTTAAGGATGTCTTCCTTGCTGGGATAACCACCCTCGGTCGACACGAGGCGGAACCCGCGGACCCCGAAATCCCGTGGGCGGGGGTTCAAATTGGGCGCGACGCGACCGTCCCCTCTGCCAGATTCCCCATGACAAATGCTACAGTGCCGCAGGTAGAGCCTTTGCGCGTCCACTCGATACAGGGGGAGTCCCTGGGCGCCCACGCTGTACACCGGCCTTTCGATGACAACGTAGAGAACGACGAGCAGCAAGGTGGCCAAACCGATCCAACCAGCAAATGCAAGCGGCCGAGTCATGATCCTAATCCCTTGTTAACACGTCCCGTGTCGAGCCTGTCTTCCGCCATCGATATGTCCTCGCGTTTAACGTCCTGTTAATTGGCAGTGCCTGGCAGCACTCGCCGTGCCACTTTGTGCTTATTGAAACAACGACGGGCCGAGCTTGATCTCGCCGAGGTCAGTCACCGCGTCTGCGTTGACCGTGATTTCAACCCGACCTTTGCTCCACTTGGCCGCCTTGCCGTCGACCGAAACCTCGTCGATGTTGCCGGCTTTCTCATGCCAGACTTGGAACGTCCATTTTCCCGACGGCAGATTATTGATCTCGAATTCGCCATCCTTTCCGGACACAGCGAAGTACGGCGTCTCTTGCGGCAAAACCCAGCCTTTCATCCATGGATGAATATTGCAGGCCACTGGGGCTGGCCGTCGTTCCGCGGCCGTGAAGTCGTGATCGAATTCGCTGCCCGCCGGAATCGTCTGGTTGAACGACGCATTGCTCGCCGGCGCGATGTTGGTGTTGTGCCCAACAGTATCACTGTTTTTGATGACCAGCGTCTGCGAAGTCCGCAGCAGGCACATGTGCGGCTCGAACCGGCATTTGTCGTTGTCGAGTTCGATGCGGGCATCAGCCGTCTCGGCGTACGATTCGTGTGGCTGCGGCGCGTTGTCTCCGCGCCGCACATAAAGATAGACAGCCACATGCGTCAGACCGCCATTCTCTTCGTTGACCACGATTGATTCGTCGACCACTTCGTGCTTGCTACAGAACGCTTGGTCTTGGGTGATTGTCAGCGGAGCCTGTGTTGGTGGCGAGCCGTCGTAAACGAACTTGCCTTTCAGGTGTCCCCAGCCTTCTTGCACTTCAGCGACCTCTGCTGCAGCCGGTTGCGATTCCGCGGCTGGAACCGCTTTGGCAGAGCTTCGTGCCGTCGAACTCGCGGACGATCCACCTGATGATCCCGACCCGCCGCCACAGCCGATACACGCCACCAATGCCAAGAGGATAAGCGCTGCTAGTCGTTGTTTTCTCATTTCCGAGATCTCCTTTTCAGGTGTTCGCAAAAGCAAGTGCATGCGTTGAAGCCTCGCAAAGAGGGCTGCCCAGAATGCCGAAGCACACCGGTCGCATGATCATTACTACATCCTCACATCTGTTGGCCAAGACCGAAGTGCACACCTTGTGCCAGTTTTCACGAAGTTCATGTCGGGACCGATTACACGCATTCCTCAGGGCACGGCATGGCGGGTGGGATGTGCGTTGTGGCGCGCGCGGCGTCCTCCTTCGCACACCTTTGAATCTGGATCATTCCGTGCCCTGGTGACCGGCACTGCAGGCGGGCCGATGTGGCTAGCACTTGATCTCTGCGTTCTTCCTGGCGTAGAACCACCAGTTCACCGCCAAGCAACTTGCGTAGTAGACGGCGAAGCCATAGAGGGCGTATTCCGGCGTTCTTGCCTTGATCTGGGTGGCGAAGATCTTGGGAATCAGGTAGGCACCGTAAGCCGCGATGGCCGACGTCCAGCCAAGGACTGGCCCGGCTTGTTCTTTGGAGAAAATGATTGGAATCATCCGAAACGTCGATCCATTGCCGATGCCTGTCGTTGCGAAGAGGACAACGAAAGTGACCACGAACGGAACGAAGTAATCTTCGGGAGTTTGGGATTGGCCCGCGAGCTTAACTAAGTAGCCAGCCAGAATCGTCGAAGCGACCATGACCCAGGTATCCCATTGTGTCACTCGGGCTCCGCCCAGCTTGTCAGAGAGCCAACCTCCCACAGGGCGAATGAGCGCGCCGACGAAAGCCCCGATCCAAATGTAATGCGCTGTGACGAGTTCGATCTCGAATAGCCCGAACCAGTTGATCACCTGCTTGGCGTCGGTCACAAACACGTCGTCAATCAGCTTGGGAAAGGCGTTGGCATATCCGATGAACGAGCCAAAGGTCATCACGTAAAGCCATGTCATGACCCAGTTGTGCTTGTTGCTGAAGATGGCGAACTGTTTATTGAGCGGCTCCTGAATCGTTTGGGGCGTCATGAACTTCATCCCCAACAGCGTCACGATCACCGCGACGATCAGCACAATGAAGATCCGAATCAACTCAGGAATCGGCATCGGCACGAAGACCAGGAACACAACACCGACCGCTGCGCCCAAGAAACCAATCATCTGCAGCCACAGGTACTTTCCGATCGCCGCGGGCGTCGGTCCGCATTTGTGTTGCGGAAGGTTGTTCATGAAGATCCAGGTCATGACGGCTAGGACGCTCATGATGGGAACCCAGACCATTGCGGCGTTCTGGATCCAGAGCTGCTGCGGATTGTCGTTCACCTCGAATTGCTGCGGGGCTCCTCCGAGTCCACCGAACATTCCAAACGTGACGACCCAAGGAATCAGAAACTGCATTACACTGACGCCGGCGTTGCCAAGACCAGCATTCAACCCCAACGCGAGTCCTTGCATCCGTCTTGGGAAGAAGAACGAAATGTTTGACATGCTCGAGGCGAACGCTCCGCCTCCAACACCCGACATCGCCGCGAGAATAACGTAAACGTAGAACGGAGTATTTGGGTTCTGCTGCGCGATTCCCGCAAGTAGAGCTGGGATGATCAGCAAGACCGTTGTCATGAACTTGACGTTGCGCCCACCGCAGATGGTGATCATGAACGAGTTCGGGATGCGCAACGTCGCTCCGGCCAACCCAGCCACCGCAGGCAAGGTAAAGAGTAGCGCTCGATACCAGTCGATGTACTCCTCTGTGCCGAATTGCAGCCCGTCGCTGTTCATCGAGGGGAAGGCGAAGAGTTCTTCGTTGGCGAAGTGCAGCCGCTGCATGGTCTTGACGATCATGCCCCAATAAAGCCATACCGAGAAACCGCAAAGCAAGTTCGGGATCGAAACCCACAGGTTCCGGTTGGCGATGCTCTTGCCAGTCGAATCCCAAAAGGCGCTATCTTCGACGTCCCAGCGTTCGGGAGCGCGTGCCATAATTCCCTCTACTCAATTTGATGCGCGAGGTCGGGAGCCTTGGCTCTCAACATTCGCTGAATGACGATGTGCATCCATGCCAGACAGACCGTCACGAGAATTGCCAAGAACATCCAACACGAAGTCCACAGCCCGGTTGATTTCAGCAGGTACCCGAAGATCACCGGACAGATGAATCCGCCCAAACCACCGAGGACACCGACGATTCCACCAACGACTCCGACATCGGCCGGGAAGTAATCGGGAATATGCTTGTAGACAGCCGCCATGCCGATCCCCATGACCGCTCCGAGGATCAAGCTGAGGACGGTGAAGACCCAGATGTTTGCTTGGAAGAAGATCTGCGTGACGCCTCGGGCGAGAAGCTCCTTCTTCTTGACTTCTTGTCCTACATCGACAACCGACTCCTGCCAAGACATCGAGCGCGGAAGAACTAACAACCCCTTCTCGCGTTCTTCCGCGGTGACGAGCACACCTTCTTTGAGTTTCAATTCGTACATCCGCTGCTGGCCAGTCTTGGCTTCCACGACGATTTCTCCTTCGGTGACGCCGACGATTCTGCCGGCGGCTTTTGCCATGACGCCGCTTCCTCGCGAGCGGATGTCCATCTGGGGGACGATCAGCAAGACGCAGCAGGCCAGCGACGTTCCCAACACCCAGTACATGACCGTTCGGGCCCCGAAGACATCGGACATCCAGCCCCCTGCGGCGCGAATGACACCGGAGGGGAGACTGTTGCAGGCCGCCAATGCACCGGCGAGAGCGACCGTCGTCGCGTAGGCATTGACATAATACGGCACGAGCCATTGCGCGAGCGCCACGAAGCCGCCAAACACGAAGAAGTAATACAGCCCAAACCGCCAAACACGCATGCTCTTCAGCGGCTGTAAACGCTCGAGGAGTGTTTTCGTCGCACTGCCAGGCGGTAGCCGCTTTGTCGTTGTCAATAAATACAACACGCCGGTGATTACTAACATGGCTGCATAGATCTTGGGCAGATGCCGCCAACCTTCCAGATTCTGTCCGTTGTCCGTCAGCCAGTTCAGCACTTGCGGAGCGCCGAGACTTGTCAAAGCCGCGCCCGCGTTGCCTGCACCGAAGATTCCCAATGCCGTTCCTTGCTGATGCTTGGGAAACCAGACTGACGTATAGGCGATCCCTATCGCGAAGCCGGTTCCAGCGAACCCAAATCCCAGGCCAGCCGCAAAGAATTCCCAGTAGCTATTGCAGTAGCTGACCAGGAACATCGGGATCGCTGAGAAGAGCAGCAGCAGGCCGAAGACAATCCGCCCGCCATACTTGTCCGTTGCGATGCCTAGTGGCAGCCGGAAGATGGCGCCTGTCAAAACCGGGATGCCGATCAGCCATCCCATCTCGGACGGACCCCACGAATGGATGCCGTTGTCCACGAAAAACGTAATGAGTACGCCGTTCAACATCCACGCCGCGAAGCAGACCGTGAACGCAAACGTGTTCATGCCCAGAATCCACCAGGCTTGGCGCTTTTCGGCTTGCATCACGTCTTCGTTCATCTTGTCAGACATCAATCAACGCCTCCCATACCAGCGGACGACCTGTGGCTTGCGCCAGAGGTAAGGATTGATCTCGTCGCGAATCCAGGCGATCGCATCCTGCATGATGCTCATCGATGACCTCGTACCGGAGTCGTGTCCACCAACGGGCGACGGACACTTTGAAATCGCCGTTTCCAAATAGCATCAAAGCCGAAGACCAATGCCGCGGCCCCAGCCAGTCCCATCAGCAAGAAAGCAACTCGATTCACGGCCGGCTCAGCGGGACTCTCGCCAGCCGACGCCTCGAAGTACGCAGCCAACGCGTTGATCTCGTTCGCAGCCATCAGACGGTCTTTGAAAATTGGCAGCATCGTCTCCGTACCAAGTCTCATCAGCCAAGCGCTCAGCGATTTTCGCCCCTTCAAGCGTTCGTAAATGTTGGTCAGATCTGGACCGAGTTGGCCTCCGCCGAGAGCTGGTGTGTCGTGCATGCTGTGGCAGGAGATGCACGCCGTGTCTCCGGCTTCAGCCTCGCATGCCCAAGGAAGATGGCACGGCCGAGCGCACGATCCGCATCGGTAAACGGCTTGTTCGAGATTTCCAGGCCTTTGAACTGTAACGCTTCTTTCTTCGATTCCGCTTCAATTAGATCGAGCAAGTTCTCAAGCCGTTCTTTCGTCAAGCCGGGCAGCGTCGGCATCGGGACATTACGCGACTCTTCCAGGATCTTCCGTGCGTACGGATCGCCACTGTCGATGACTCGCTTCGGATTCGCTATGAACTTGGCAAGCCAATCACGATCCTTCCGCTTCGTCACATCCTTGAGATCCGGTCCCGTCAGCCGCCCGCCACCAATCGTGTGGCAGTTCATGCAGTTCTGCCGAAAGTAATCAGGCGTGTCTTGGGCTTGCGTGGCTCCGCCAAAGATCGAAACGGCGAGAATCAGAATCGCGGCGGCGTGACCGTTGCTCGCGAGCTGCGTTGTATCCGACATAATCCGCCTCGCAAGTCAATTGTCTTGACGGCAGTGTGCGAGCAAAGTCGCTCGCATTGCTTATCTCGTGGACGTCATATCGACTTCTCGCAAGCCGTCCGCAACCGAACGCACACCTTGTGCCAATTTTCACAAAGTCCTCAACAAAAGGCTTCGAAGAGAAGGCGCGCGTTGCACGCGCGTTTCTGGGGGCGCGCACCGATCGAATTCGCACACCACAGGCGGCGCGACAACTGTCCTCCCGTTGCGCGGCCGTAACTCGGCACAGGCTTTGCGAGGCGTAGTGCGTCCACTTTCTTAAACTGGAGGGACATGAGTTCCGCGCCGCAACCACAGGGGCTGTTCGCCGCGATTAGCCCTGAAGAAGCCGTTCGCCGAGTCACGCTGGCTCACAATGCAATCGTCGGCGAAGTGCAAAAGGTTGTCGTTGGTCACGAGGATCTCATCGAGTTCGTGTTGATCGCGATGCTGCCAAGGAACATTGCCTCTTGGCCGGTGTGCCCGGCGCGGCGAGATCCTTAACGCTTTCGACGCTTGCTCGCGTGTTGCACCTGAGATTCAGTCACGTGTCGCTCACGCCCCACCTTACACCGGAAGATCTCGTGGGCAAAGAGATCAGCGAGTTCAACCAGCAAACGAAGGAGACCGTGCGCCGCGTCGTGCGAGGCCCGGTATTCGCTGGCCTCGTTCTCGCCGACGAGATCGACAATGCAGCACGTAAGACGCAATCGGCGTTGCTCCACTTGATGCGCACTAGTCAAGTGACGGTAACGGCGGTACAACCCTCAATGGCTTCGCAGCGTCGTTAGTGGTGACGGGAGTCACGCGTGACATCCGGCTCACGATGAACGACGGAATCGACGTCGTGCACGTCGTTGATGCCGACGTTGCCCGGGACCTGCGGTTTGACGGCGGCGATGGCGGTGTGTTGTTCGGCTCGCTGTTCGTGGCAACTCGCTCTTCATCGAAAGCGGCAGTACTGTCAACCGAAACGTGGTCGTTGATAACGGCATTCACCTGGACAACTTTATCCTCAACGGCTCCACCGTGGACGGCAACGTCAGAATCAACAACGACGCCGGCGATAGCCTGACGGACGTGCTCAACGGCAGCGAGATTGGCGGCAATCTGGACATAACGAACCAGGCCGGCTTTGACCACCTGACGATCAATGCATCGACCGTGGATGGCCGCGTCCGCGTCAACAATGGTGATGGAGGGGCCTTCTTTGGTAGCGTCACCGACGTCCACTCGGGAAGCAGCGTTGGCGGGAACCTGGTGGTCAGAAACGAGGATGGAACGAATCTCGTTCTCCTGGCCGCCGCGACCGTGGGCGGTAGGATAACGGTGTCCAACGGCGCAGGCGGCAGTGACACGCAGATCGATGGCTCGTTGATCAGCGGGGCATTGAGAGTCTCGAATGGGGCGGGAATCGACAACGTCTCGCTCGCAACTCGGCCGTGTTCGGGCGAACTCGCATCACGCAAGGCGACGGCGGCGGCACTGTCACACTCTCGAACAGCCTGATTACCGGCCGACTGGTTGCGCGTGGCGGCGCCGGAGTCGATGATGTGCGGATCGATTCGAGCTTCGTGGTCGGTCGCACTCGGATTGCCTTGGGTGCCGGCGACGACCTAGCGGAAATCGTGAATTCGCTCTTCGTCGGTTCGGTTCGGATCAACGGGGGCTCTGGCACGGATACGTTCACCGACGGGCTTGGCAACCTCTTCGCCGGAGGACTGTTCCTGCCAAGCGTCGAGATCATCATCTAGCAGCCTGTTGATTTTCTCTGCAATCGCGCTATTCTTGTGGCAACACGAATGGAGGCGTTGCGATGAGTTTGGGACGACGATCT
>PBSM01000004.1 GCA_002726245.1 Planctomycetaceae bacterium
ACCATGTCGTTTCTTAGGCATCTAAACAATCCTTTCCCGGCCGTCGGCCGGAGAGGATTCTCTCACTTAACATGGATCAAGTTTAGGGGAGGAGGTCATTGGGAGGATCGATCTCCCACACGCGCACGATCCAAACTTTCATTGGCTTGCGCGCCTTGGAAGGATTGATCTGCACGGGCGCAAACGCAACTGTCATGTTGGCATTACGTTTGGTACGCGTCATCAGCTTCTTCTTCCCTTTGCGTCGAGGGCTTCGCATTTCCGATTTCGAAGTGACTTGCAAAGTCCAAGAACCGGCTTGTGGAAGTGTGCTCCCGTACTCGCGCAATTTGCGAGCTTCACTTTCTTCAGACGGACCATGACCAACCAGAACGCAACGATCATGCGAGGAACGAATGACAAAGCGTCTGCCGCTGCCCATTTCGTGCTCAAGGAACTCAGAAGTATCTGCTCCTCGGTCGCAAACATCAATATATTGCCGATTGTTGGGTAGCGGCTCGGTGCCTTGAATCCACAACCGACTTTCACGCGAACTACGCTTGTTCCTCTGGGCTCGTGTTTCCGACTTGGCTACTTTCGCTCGACGATGCAGCACTTGATTGCACAACCCGATCACCTCGCAAGTTTCCGGCTCGACCGCCAAGCTATTGTGAGTGATATATCCTCGCCGGTGCCCGTTTCCTATCGGCCCGAGAGCTTCCAGCGATCTATGAGTCGTATATTCCAACGCAGTCGTATCGTGAAGGATCAAAACCGGTGCTCCCAAGTTTTCAATGTGCTTCAAAGTTGCTTGGCGATGAGCATCCAGAATGGTTTCGTGAGTTACATCGTCTTCCCCATCAGTCGATAGAAAGCTCGCACATCCGCCGGATTGCGGAACTTCTGCGGCAGCGTTCCGCCGGGACGCAAACACATCTGATCGACCAAACTGACCAACCGTTTGGTTCTGCGTTTGTCTCCAAGTTGCGCGTGTCCAAAATTCACCTCACCAAAACTTTTTGCATGAGTCATACCCGACCCTCCGTGAACAACCGAGCAGGTTACCAATCCGTCACTGGTAGTCATCCGCGAACGATCAAGTTTTTACCTATTGCTTGCGCTAGCACTGCGCGCCAAAACAAGCCCGCACAAAGTTTCCTGTCAGATTCAAACCTCCACCCTCGCTGCGTAAACTCAGCCATGCTTACCAAAACAAATTCCTGCAAAAGCAAAATCAGACACTAACCAAATCAACAAAAATGTGGCCAAACCTAACCCAACTTCGTCAGTTAGCCTCCGTCTGAAGCAATTCTCAGTTTTTTTGGCGTGTTTTTTGTCGTAAGTCGTTGCGTGTTGGTGTTGGCGTGATGGAATCGACGGGAACACGTTGCGTTCGTGCGTTGTAGTGAAGACCTTGAGCTTGGCAATCGGGGTTCGATTCTTACCATGAGTGGGCATGTTCATTCGCCCGTGTTACTCGCGTGACAAGACGACGGAGATGTAGTGAAGACTTTCGCGGTTCGCGCGTTGAAAAACAACGACTTACAGCCGCTCCCGGAACAGGGGTTGCTGTGAGGTCGAGCGGTTCAGTTTAGCGAAATGACGCTAATTGCAGACAATGAGAGAGACGACGAAGCTCGAAGCCAAGGCGAGTAGGTGGGGACCGACCGTCAGAACCGGCGAAGAGACGGGGAAGGAGGCTGGCGGGACGTACGTTGCCCGGCAACCGGCTGAGCGGAAGTTAAGGAGTTGACCGAGTTGTACTGCGGGGGCCGCCGCCAGCTACGGTTCCCAGGCATTCGTCAGCGATGGCTTGGCGGGGGAAAGCATGGCTTCGTAAATCGCTTGCATCGAAGGCACCTGGAATCGATGGAAGATCTCACGCAAGCTCTCCCACAAGGCACGCTTGCTGATGCACTTCTCCCAAGCTGCGGCGAACAACGGGCAACAGAGTTGCTGGCTTTGGTCCACCAAGAAAGCCAGCATCATCAACATCGCCAGCACGACCGACAAATGCTGGTGGCCATGACCGTAGTTGTGCTCGAAGTGATAGCCTTGGTTCAACGTGTTGAACGTTTGGTTTTCAATCTTCCAACGCGAACGGCCGCCCCACATCAATCGTTCTGCCCGCTCGCGACACAGGCCCAGCCGCGGATCGAGGATGTAAGTGAAACGCCGCTGGCTGTTTGGAAAACGTGGCTCCCAAACATCCAGAAAATCCACGAGCACGTCGGGATTTGACTCGTTCAAGGGAACGTTCCGGGCCAGCCGGTAGCGGCGATACACACCATCCGAACCGACCGCTTCGAACTCTTCGGTCAGCCGAGCGTTGTGGTTCACCGGTTACTGGCTCGCGAAACGGTCGATGAGAGCCTTCGCGAGCTAGTCGGCATGAAGACAGCCATCTTCAACGACTATGCCCGTGAAAGCGCGATTAAGAAAGCGCGATTAAGAAAGCGTCTCCCGCCCTCGTCGATGCCAGCGACACGGCCGTATCGCGTCGCTTAGTCGAGATGGAACTGCAGCGTATCGCCTGAAGCAAGCCTTGTGTCCGTTTATTATCCGGCGGCGCTGTTCCATGGGAATGCCAGCGTCGGCTGATTCCCATAACGCCGCGTCCGAACCACTAACCGCTTTCCGGCGCCGGGGGCTAGGCGGACGGTAAACCACGGCGAGTCCATGTCAATTCGCTTATCGTCGATTTCCACGCCAATGCACTGATGTTCGGCGTACGCGCCGCACTGAACGATCACGTCGCGCGGCTCAATCTGGTTCACGTTGACCAGCGTGACGACCACGTGATCGTCCGTCAGTGTGTCAACGAGCGCCGCGACATCTTGCGGAATTCCAGCTCGTCGATTCTCCGGGTCGAAATACCGTAACCGACAGTGTAGAGGAGCGGCTCCGCGTCCTGGATCGAGTCCTGCCATCATCAGTTGACGCAGCGTTCCGACCGTGGCCGGGTTGAACTTCATGGGATCATCAGCGAGCCGCGTGTCGGGCGTCGTGGTGTCGGCTCGCATGCCGGCGACTCGTCTGCGGATCGTTGCAAAATCCGCTCGGAGAGCCTGTTGCGGATAGCCGGGATTGTCACCCGCCAAGAATCGGACCCATTGATCATTGGAGACACGACGCCGGTCACGTTCAGCGCACGTCCAGAACCAGCAGTCAAGAGCGCCCTCGGCCCACGGCGTTTCGCGAAAGTCGTACCAGCCGTCATCACCGTGCATGCGAGGATACATCTTCCTGCCATCGATCGATCTAGCATTGGAATTGACTCGGTCAATCATATTCGTCCACCCATCTATGTAGCGGCGGTCACCGGTCAGCAGGTACGCGTTTCCAAAACCGATGAGACCTCGCCCAATGCGCGGCCGATGTGCCAGCTTGCCTGTTTGTGGAACCACCACCGAAAACCCCCAACCGTAGACGCCGCCGTACCACTTACCGCCTACTGCGCCACCGATCGTTCCGTCCAGTCCGATGTTGGTCGGAAGGATGCCTTCGTTGGCCTGCATTCGCTGCAGCCACGCATCGACGTACTCCAGCAACCACTCTTTGTATTTGTCTTCACCGGTCAGCATGTACCCGTTCGCGGCGAGCGTCGTCGCGCCCATGTTTTGCGGATGGTCGCCGACGATGTCGTTGTAGTCTTTGAAATGAGCGACCATTTCGGCGCGGCTGCGTTCGCCGTGGCCGAGATGGAAGCGGTTTTCCACTTCAATCGGATCACCGGCCCAGTCGAGCCCGGTCGCCTTGCGCATGAGCGGTCCGCGGCTGCCGTTGAACATGCTGCGAATGATGCGGTGCTCCGGGTCGTAATTCGGAGCACCGGAGTCTTCGTTCATGTAGAACCCCGCGAACCGTCGAACGCGATGCCCGAACTGCATGTCATCTGGGTCGGATAGTCCCTGCAGATTGAACACACGCAATTCCTCGCCGATGTGCATCCAGTCCATCATGCAATGGAATTCCATGTAGAACATCCCATCGCGTGCGAACGGCACCTCGACCGTTTTCGCTTCGGTGTACTGGCGCAGGTGTCCTTCCCAGGCTTTCTTGTACATGTGCAGGATTGAGTCGGGAGCCCCGAGCGCGTGGAGGATCGGCCAGTCGGCGACGTTTTCGATCGCGTCGTCCGGTCCGTCGTCGCCGCCCCAGCGTTCGACGCACAAGAGATAGCCGCGCTGGTCGAAGTAACGGGCGAAGAACTCTTCGCAGGCCGCGGTGTTGGCTCGGATCAGTTCCCGCTGGAGTACTGCCCAGGCGGCGGCGACATCGGCGTATCGACCGGGATCATCGTGTCGTCGCACAGCGCACTGCGCGAAACCAACGCCAGAACCAGAGAATTCAGAAGGAGACTCGTTCGTAGGGCGTGTCGCATGAAGTTACTCTCAGTCGCAAGGCACGACGTCCTTACCATGGCTTCGCTCGATACAAATCAGAAGTCACCCAGAGTCGAGGTAACGGCCGCGCCAGCAGTCTGTCCTGAATCTGAGTTCTTCTAGTCTGCTAAGTGTCGCATGTAAAGCAGACGGAGGAAAGGGAAAGCCGCTAGTCGCCGGCTTGTGCGACGCGGTTTTGCCGTCGTAGGCGAACAGCCGTGCGCCCGGTTCGTGAGGCGAGCATCTGAGCCACACCACGAAAGCAGCGGGTTGTAGTGCGTCTCGTACCTCGACAGACCCTACCATCTTGAAAAAAGTGAGCCAGTCGAGCGACATCCAGCTAGCTCAGTTGCGGACCTGCGCATCCGGCTGATAGTTGATCTCCCGGTGGATGCCAGGTTCATCGACGCCGTCTCCATCCCAGTCGCCAACAACTGGCAAGTCGCTGGCGCCGCCCATTTCAAACACCTTATCATGGGCATCTAGTTCGCGATTGCCGCCCGAATCGATCAACCACTGCCCGGCGCGATAGACGCCAACCTGATCGATGCCGTTGCCATCGAAGTCGCCTACGACAGGAATGTCGCCCGGTTGACCGAACTGGATGATCGCGTCGTGGCGGGACCAGCGGCCATCGCCGTCTAGATCGAGCTGCCACGATCCATCTCGGAAGATGCCGATCGAACGGATGCCGTCGCCATTCCAATCGCCTGTCACGGGCACGTCTTTGCCAGCTCCGAAACGGAAGACGTGATCGATGACATCGACTCGTCGCGGTCCTTGCTCATTCAACTGCAATAACCGCCGCCCGTCGGTCGCCTGTTGCTCGACAGGCGGCACGTTCTTCGGCCGCACAGCACTCGCGCGTTGCGACAGTACATTCTGCGAATCGGGCAAACCTGGTTCCACGTCCAGAGCTCGCGGATCGCCAAGCCACTCAGGACCGTAGATGCCGATGTCGTCCTTGCCATCTCCATCCCAGTCGCCAGTTACGGGCAGATCCTCCGAGCCGCCCAGCTTGGCCCACAAGTCCTGCTGGTCCCAGACACCATTTCCATTCAGATCGATGAACCACTCGCCTTGGTAGTACACGCCGATCTCATCAACGCCGTCGCCGTCGAAGTCACCGGAGATCGGAATGCCGCCACGAAGTCCGAAGACGTACTGTCGCACCTCCGCGACATTGTCTTCATCGTCTTGATTGACAACCAAGGTGAACTGAGCCTCGCGCATCCGCTCGGCTTCCCAGTTCGTGTAGTCCAAGTAGCGTGCCTGCCGCCAGACTTCGCTGTTGGTTTCCGCCGACGCGAAGTCGCGAGGCATCCCGGCATTGATCACGCTTAGATGCCAAGTGTAGCCAATGCTGCCTTCCACTCCACCTGCGTAGACGTTGAGCAGCGGAGCGGCGATGCTGGCCGCGGCCGGAGCCGGACGCAACAGTGGCGGCGTGTTGAGCGGCGGGATCGGTAGCGGCGGGAAGTCGGTCGGCGGTCCCAGTGGTGGAGTATCCGGAACGTGCTCGACCTTCACTTCGCTGAAGTTGTTGTTCTCCGAGTCGCCTCCGACGTCAACGAATATACGCACGATCGCATCATTACGCGGCGGCTCGGCCAGTTGCTGTAATGTCCCTTGATTCACGAGCTGTCCAACATTGAACGCCTGGCCAGTCGTCGTGCCTGGCGTGTCGATGTGGTCGAAGAAGCCATCGGGATGAATCTGGTACACCGCGTACTCGCGGCCACCCTGCAAACCAGTGAACTCATAGAATCCATTCGTATCCGTTGTGGTGCGCACCGCGCCGGCAGGATACGTCCCGTTCAATGTCTGACTGGCATCGATCGTGATTCCCGTTCGGCCGTCTCGCAGCTCGAGCACTACCTCCGCGATTGGCGTATCGTCGGGCGTCCGCTGACCGTCGCGGATCTGCGACAGGTTGGCAGGCGGTTTCCCGTCAGCGGTCTCGATCGTGTCGCCATCTTGGAAGACGTAGCCCGATAACTGTGCTGGAGGCGTTTCGCAGAAGTTGTAGCCGACGAGGTGCTGGCCTGATCCAACAGCGATCGCCTGAACAAGATCGTTACCCACCTGGTTACCGCCACCAGAACCGACGACCTGGCCACCGTGGAAGTAGCCGCCCGGTTGGAGTTCTCGCACCGAATACTCTCCCGGTACAAGGCCATCGAAACGGTATTCGCCATTTGCGTTGGTCTGCGTTGTTTGAATAACGTCGCCTGCCGCATCGAGCAATTCGACGGTAACACCTTCGAGCACGATTTCGCCCGGCTCAACGTTGCAGTTTCCGTCCGTCTCGGCGTGAACGACGCCGGCAATACTCGAACTTAGGAACTCGCCGAAGTTGTACTCAACGCCGGCCTCGCCCCAACGCAGCGTAACGTTGCTCAGTTGGTCGTTATTGCCGGTTCCGACCACGCGTCCGTTGATCGTGCCGACGGTGTCCTTGCCATCTCGCCAACCATCCGGATGCCCTTCAACGACCGTATACGTTGCCGCCCGCAAGCCGGTGAATTGATACGAGCCATCAGACGCTGTTCTCGTCGTGGCGACGGCGTTGCCAGAGGCGTCTTGCAGGACGACCTCGACGTTGCCGGTGCCATCTTCACCTTGCTCCAACACTCCGTTGTCATTGCCGTCGTGGTAGACGTTGCCGGCCAACGATGCCGGTTGGTGTTCGCAGAAATCGTACGCAACGCCTTCCTCGCCGGACGCAAGTGCGATTCCTGTGATACGATCATTGCCATCGAGCTGGCCTCGTCCGTTACCGCCCACTTCGCCGACATGCTCTGCTCCGTCGATCAACCTGTCAGGCGTTTGCTCGACAACGGTGTAGGTTCCTGGCTGCAATCCCGCGAAGGAATAGTCGCCATTCGCGTTGGTTCTCGTCTCGGCGACGGTAGCTCCGTTCGCGTCGAGCAGCGTTACGCCGACATCCGCGATGCCGGGTGTGGCTGGACCTCGCACGAAGCAGTTTCCGTCTGGATCGGATACGTGGACGTTGCCAGATACAGAAGCGAGTCGATACTCGCCAAAGTTGTATTGGACGCCGGCATCCCCGCTGACGAGTTGAATCCCTTCGATCGAGTCTCCCGGATTCACAGCCGCACCGCGAGTTTGGCCATCCACATTGCCCGTGACATCGGTGCCGTCTTGGTAAGTGGCCGGTTGTTGTTCGACAACGCGATACTCTCCCGGGACCAAACCTGTCGCTTCGTAGAAGCCATTCGCATCCGTTGTCACCGTGACCGTCTGCTGTACCGAAAGTGGATTCACCGGAATGACCTGCAGTGTCACGCCCTCGATGCCCTCGTCACCAGGATCACGATCGCCGTTGTTCGCTCGATCGTGATAGACGAAGCCGCTGATGCTGACCGGTCGCAATTCGCCGAAGTCATAGTGAACACCGTCGTCACCCCACTTCAAACTCACTTGTTCAATGCGGTCATTGCCGGCCTGACCGACCGTCGTGCCACGCACATTGCCGGCAGCATCCTTACCGTCGATCCAGCCGCTCGGTTGCGACTCGACCACGACGTACTCGCCAGCTCGCAGCCCCGTGAACTGATAACCGCCGTCTGGTTGCGTCTGTTGCGTCGCGACGACATTCCCGTCCTTGTCCTGAAGCGTGACGAGCGTGTTGCCGCTCGGATCCTCGCCGGCATCGAAAGTGCCATTGTCGTTCTCGTCGTGATACACGAAGCCGCTCAACGACGCCGGTTCGTGCTCGCAGAAGTTGTATTCCACGCCGGCCATCCCCGACCCGAGGACGATCCCACCCACAACATCATTGCCGCCGAGTTGCCCGACACTTCTTCCGTTGACCGAGCCAACATGCTCATCGCCGTCGATCAAGTCGGCGGGTGTTACTTCAACGACCGAATACTCACCGGGATGCAAGCCAGTGAACTCATATTCGCCGTTTGCATCTGTCTTCGTCTCGGCAACGATCAGGCCTTGCGCATCCATCAGCCGCAATGTGACATCTTGCAACGGCTGGCCGCTGCCACCTGGACTGAAGCAATTGCCGTCCGGATCGGTCAGATGAGCGCGTCCGCGAATCGAAGCCGGCGCAATCTCGCCGAAGTTGTACTCGACTCCGGAATCCCCACCGCCCAGAAAGATGTTCTGCAAGCTGTCACCGGGATTGACTGCAGCACCAACGGTCGTGCCGCGTACGGTGCCAGCCGCATCTAACCCGTCGAAGAACGCCGTTGGCTGTGTCACTTCGACAACTCGGTAGCTTCCGGGAATCAAATCGGGGGCATGATAAAAACCGTTGGCGTCCGTCTGCACCGTGACGGTCGATTGCGGCTCGATCGTATTCACGGGGACGACTTGAATCGTAACGTTCGCCAAGCCCTCTTCGCCCGGATCGCGTGAGCCGTCGTCGTCGCGATCGTGATAGACGTAGCCACTGATCTCAGCGAGGACCGGCTCCTGCGTCAACTGAATGCCCACGCCATCCGATCGGTCGCGCCGGCCGCCGGCGTCGTCAGCCGGCAGATTCAGGTCTAGCGGATTCAGATTGTCGTCGTAATGGTTGCGAAACTCTCCGCCCCCGGAGATATCATGATAGTGTTCCACCGAGAAGTGCGCGGTGAACATCGAACCTTGGAACTCGACGCCGGAGGTCAGCGGATCAAAGCCGTCGTTGATCACGGTCTGATCCGTCTCGTTCGGATCGAAGTCAATCACTTCATCAACGTCGATGCTGAAGACAAGCTTGTCGCCCGCCTTGAAGCCGACCAGATCCAGCGTGAGCAATGAACTGCCATCGGAAACGGTCGCCGTGACGGACGCATTCGGATTGGCGCTAGTGAAGGACGTCAACTGGAACGGCAAGGCATTGTCCGCACCGTTCCCGGCGGGATCAGTATCAAAGAAAACGTCGCAGAATCCGAATCCGGGCGTGCGCTGATCGCCATCGATCACGACCTTGGTCAGTTCCGTACCGGTAGCTCCACCTTCGAAGGTGATTTCAAACGTATCACCGTGGAGGTCGCTACCCAGATCTTCCTCGATGTAAACGGCGCCGACGCGAAGCGGATCCGCCGCAAGCAGGCGTCGCGGTTCCATCGTCTCAAAGCGGCAGCGTCTTAACGTATCAAGCTCGCCACGAAGGGCGCGTTTCTCTTGCCGCTTCTTCGATCTAACCAACTGCGAGATTCTCGACCACAACCCCACGTGACACCTCCGAGTTAGTCATTAGTCACTAGTTCACAACTACCAATGACCAGTGACTAATGACCAATGACCATTGACCATTGACTACCGACTAATACTTGGCAACCGTCCGACTCGTGGCTCCGTGTTTCGATCACCGCCGGCGACATTACTATTTCGAGTCCAAATCCGGACCGTTGCGTCGTAGCCAGACGATACGAGCACTTCACCTTCGTAAGCCAACGCAGCCACCGAACCTGTGTGCCCGGCCAACTGCGTGATCTCCTTGCGTTGCTTCAAATCCCAAAGGCGAATCAGATTGTCGCTGCCGCCAGACGCGACTAGCCCTGGGCCACAGAATTGGAGAGACATCACTTTGGCATTTCCCGTCTCAAGCGAGAACTTCTCGCCCGTATGCAGGTCTGTCACCCGCAAGGTGCGATCTTCGCTGCCGGAGACCAAATACTCTCCGTCGCGAGAATAACGAAGCACACGAATGCGTTGGCGATGCGAAACCTCTTCGCTGAGAATCTCTCCCGTTAACGCATCCCACACGCGAACCTTGCCATTACGTCCGGCTGCAGCGAGTTTGCTACCGCTTGGCGACCAAGCCAGTGCCCGCATGTCCACGCATGGGCATTTTGCCTCGCGGATGGTTGAGCCTGTCGTCATGTCGATCATTCGCAAAGTTTGATCGAAACCGATCGCCGCGAGAGTCTGACCGTCCAGACTAAGGGCAATCGTCGAGACGACGACGTCAAGCTGAGCGACTTCGGCGAGCTGTCTGCCCGAGTTGGCATCCCATAACAGAATCCGTCGGTCATTACCCGCCGAGACAAGCGCTCGGCCGTCAGGCGTGTAAGCGAGTGAACGAATCCAGTCTCGGTGTCCTCGCAGTTGCTGCGCGAAGCGTTCTTCCGCGAGATTCCAGACGTACACAACATGATCGTCGCCAGCAATTGCGGCCAGGTTCGCTTCCGGGTGAATGGCCAAGCTCGTCACAACCGGGCGCTGTTCGTCGGAATTCGAGGCTAGTAATTTAACCACCCGCGACGACCATCCGGAGGAATTGATCTGCGCCGAGCAATCCCCCGAATGGAGCAGTGTGACTCCGACGACAAGACTCAGGCCGGCAGTTATAACTCGTGTCATAGACGCCGTTTGTGACATCGATCCCCCCAGAAATCCAGGTCGATTGGTTGCGACCGCATCGCGCACCGAGTGCGCACGATAGCAACTCATCTGGTAGTATCGGCCCAAAGTGGAGAACTACTACAGACGGAATAGCAGCGACCGCGTGGCTGCTAGCACCAAACGGAATTTGACCAAGGGTGCGTTCACATTGAAGTTCTACGCTTTCTACGACTGTCCCCTCCGAGCTTGCTCGGAGGGGACGAAAGCGTTCGATTTCAAGATATATACGAATTCACCCGAATTCCATTTGGTGCTAGCTCAAGGCGACTCGATCTTCTACTTTTATGAGAACCATCTCCTTCATCGTGTTGTTCGCGTTCGCGGCTGAGCGAGCAGCGAACGCCGACGAACGCCTGTTCGGAACGTACTGTTTCGATTGTCACGGTCACGAGCAGACCGAAGCAGGCATCAACCTCGAGCGGCTCACCGAGGACTTGGACGTTGCCAAAGACTTTCGTCCGTGGAGAAAGATTGCCGACAAGCTTGAACAAGGCGAGATGCCTCCGGAGGATGCACCTCAGCCGAGCGAGGCAGATCGCCAACGGCTCGCCTCGGCCGCGCGACAAAAGTTGCATCAGTCGGCTCTGCAACATGCCGACGACCCGGGCCCAGTTACAATCCGGCGCCTCACGGGGGCTGAATATGCCTATACGATTCGTGACCTAACGGGCTTAGAACTTGATCTCGAAAGAGATTTCGTCGGTGACGCTGTTGGAGGCGAAGGGTTCGCGAATGTCGGCGACGTGCAGTTCATGCAGGACTCGACACTTGAACGCTATCTGGATGCCGCCAAACGAGTCGCCGGGCATGCTGTCATTGGCGCTGGCCCGATGTCGTTCTTTGAGGATCCTGGCCAAACCGGGTTCGAACTGTCAGCCATCACGCGAATCCAACAGATCTATCGCGACCACGGTTTCCGGTCTGCGGCGGGAGAAGGTGGCGAAGCATTTGGGTTGGATCTCTATCCGCGCGCCTTCTTCACCGCGTGGCGGTTCAGGCACCGAGACCAACTCGGTTTGGGCTCGCACACGATCGCAAACCTCGCCCAGGAGGAGGACATTGATGTTCGATTCGCGAGCTATATCTGGTCGGTGTTGAACCAAGCAAACCCTTCGTTCCCGATATCGGACATCGTCGCGAAATGGCAGGCATTGCCGGTGCCAAGCCAACCATTAACCGAGCTGGAGTTAGACGGCGTTCGAAAGCGCTGCGAGCAACTCCATCAGACGATGCACGATTGGCAGACGCGATTTGGGCAAAACGCAGACGCGAAAGAAGAAGCCCCGGTGCTCGCCGAGGATTCGTTCGACGTCGCTCAATCAAAGCCATTAGAAATGAACGTCAATTGGCCGAAGGGAACGAAGGTCGCGCATCTTCTCGTATCAATCGAATCGGCAAACCGCGATGGACGGCCGAATGCAGTCGTCATTTGGCAAAAGCCAGCCATTCTGTGGCGCATCCCCGATCGTCGTCTGAAAGATCCCGTGCCGCTTCGAACCGTCATATCGGAAGCGGACATCCGCCGTCTCGACTTTGGAAATCATCCTGGCAACGTTCCGATTGGCATCGATGACTTTGTGACGACTGGTACCGAGCCACTAGCCTTCGAATTGCCGATAGCTGAAGGAGCCAGCTCCGCGCGTCTAACCGTCACCGCGGAGCTAGACGTAGCGCATGGCGACGATTGCATCGTGCGATGCACGATCTCGCAAGAAGAGGAAACCGATCAGGGCAAACAGATCTCCGCGCTGCTGGCCAAGCCAGAAAGTGTGGCGTTTGGCGACTGGAAGGCCGGCGTTCTCGACTTCGCTCGCGTCTTACCTCAGGTTTCGCACCGCGAGCCGGCTCCTTCGGATCGTGACCCGATCCCGTTCCCATTCGACAACTCGTACAACAATCCAGAGCGAAACGACTACCACTACAAGATCAAGTACCACCGCGACGACCGTTTCCTTGTCGATAACATCCTGGACGATGCCACGCGCCAGCGCCTCGATGAGGCGTGGGCAGACCTCTCGGGCTCGTTCGAGTATCACGACGCCTTCCTGGCATTCGTGGCGACGAAATACGATATCGAAATGAACGGTAAAGGCATCGCCGAACTTGACCCCTCGTGGATCACGCGGCAGCCGCCCGAACCACGCCGGCTGATTGAACCGCTTCGCCAGAGCTACGCGGCCATTCAACGAGCCTTCCGATCGGCTCAGCCAAATCACCTTGACAACGTTTCGCGACTCGCATCTCGCGCTTGGCGGCGGCCGTTGACGAAGGATGAGCAGCGTCAGCTACGCGCGTACTACGATCAACTCCGCGCGGACCAAGGACTCAGCCACCGGAAGGCGATCAAGACATTGTTGGCACGGGTTCTAGTGGCACCTGAGTTCCTTTACCGAGCCGAAGGTTCGCTCGCGGCTGCGGCTTCTGCTGGGCAGGTTGGCGCGGTTCCCTTGTCGGACTGGGAACTCGCTAGCCGGCTAAGCTATTTCCTCTGGTCATCGCTGCCGGACGAAGAACTTCGCCGAGCCGCGGCGGCAGGCGAGCTGAGCGATCCGCGGCAGCTCACGACACAGACTCGCCGCATGCTTCGCGATCCGAAGATTAAGCGGTTCGCAGCCGAGTTCTTTGGGCAGTGGTTCGGCTTCTATCAGTTCGATCGCTATCGCGGCATCGACCTACAACGCTTCCCAGAGTTCACCGACAGCTTGAAGAATGGCATGCACAAAGAAGCTGTTCTGTTCTTCGAGCACATCGTCCGCAATGATCGTCCGCCGAACGAGATATTGTTCGCCGACTACGTTTTCGCTAACGCCGAGTTGGCGGAGCACTACGGTCTCAGGAGCGAATCGCTCGGAGCCACGCACGAGCTAGTTCCCCAAGTTGGCTCGCATCATCGCGGCGGACTGCTTGGCCTGGGAGCTGTCTTAGCAGTCACCTCCGCACCTCGCCGAACCAGTCCGGTGAAGCGAGGCGATTGGGTTCTCCGCCGCGTCCTTGGCACTCCCGTCCCGCCGCCTCCTGCGGATGCAGGTTCAATTCCGGCCGACGATGTGCAGGCAGACGGTCTTACTGTACGAAAGCGGCTCGAAGCGCATAGCCTTGATGCTTCGTGTAACAACTGCCATTCGCGGATCGATCCTCTCGGGTTTTCACTGGAACAATACGACGCGATTGGCCGCTGGCGTGAACGCTACCGAGACGGTCAACCGATCGAATCCTCGGCCAAACTACGAAGCGGCGTCAACATTTCGGGGCTCAAGGGACTACGCGCGTATCTGAACGAACAACAACATCTCTTCCGCCGCACGCTTTGTACGAAGCTGGTCGGTTATGCTTTAGGGAGAGGCGAATCGATCTCCGATGTCTTACTCATCGAACAGATGATGACCGAAGCGGAAAACGCTGGAAGTTTTTCTGCACTTGTCGAAAGAGTCGTCTCCAGCCGACAATTCCGTTATCGTCGGTCTATTAGCGAAACACCGCCGCCGCCCAGCAAGAACGCGGAGTGATACCGATTTCCAGGCAATCGCCAACTCAAAGCGGCTTCACACGGCGCGGCTTTCTTTGCGGTGCCGGAGTTAGTCTCGCTTTGCCGTGGCTGGAATCACTGCCGCTGCGAGCAGAGGACTCTGGCAAGCTGCAAACCACAACTAACTCCTCGAAGCCCCCCGTCCGCTTCGCTTGCATTTACTTCTCAAACGGCGTCGAGCCGGCACATTGGTGGGCGCGAGGAAACGGTTCCTCGATGGAGATCGGTCCAGGGCTCTCGCCACTGAATCCGTACCGTGAAGACATCGTCTTTCTCCGCGGTCTGTTCAACGAACAAGCGGTTGAAAACCGCAGCGCTCATCTGGGACGTATGCCTAACCTGCTGTCGGGAGCTTGGGTAAGTCTCGACCAGAACGACATCCGCGTTGGCAAGACGATGGATCAGGTGCTTGTCCAGCGGATTGGCCATCGGACGGCTGTGCCGAGCCTCGTGCTGGGGATTGAACCGACGGAGCTGCGGCTCGAAGACGGCCTCTCGATGATCTATGGATCATCGATCTCGTGGAAGTCCGCCACGAAGCCGGCCACGAAAGAGATCTATCCGGTGCGAGCCTTTGACATGATCGTGGGTGATGCCAAGGGAAGGGAACTCGATCGTAGCATTCTCGATTACATCCTGGCTGACGCGAAGAGACTGCGGTTGACGGTTGGCGGTGCCGATAAGCAGAAGCTCGACGAATACCTGGAATCGATTCGCGACATCGAGAAGCGAATCGATCGCGCGTCGAAAGAACAACGCCTTGAAGGCTGGCAGCCGTCGCTTTCTCAACCGAACATGAAGCGGCCGGCCGACGACTTGCCGCAGAATGTTCCTGAGCACATGCGTCTCATCCTCGATTTGATCGTGCTCGCGTTCCAGATGGACAAGACTCGCATTGCGACCTGCATGTTGAACAACGATCTGTCGCAGATGAACTTCGGTTTCCTGGACGGAGTGCAAGGCAGTCTTCACCTGGATCTGACGCACAACGGCCGCGATCCCGAACTGGAAGCGATGTACTTGAAGACGAATCAGTTTCACGTGCAGCAATGTGCTTACTTGTTGAAGCGACTCAAAGCGATCGACGAGGGCGGCCAGTCGTTGCTCGACAACTCGCTGTTGATGTTCTGCTCCAACCTCTTCGACGGCGACAAGCACCAAGCCGACCAAATGCCAATCGTCCTCGCCGGCCGCGGCGGCGGTTCTCTTCAAACCGGACGCATCCTCGACTATCTCGATCAAGGCGACGAGAATCGCCGTGCCTGCAGTTTATATCTCTCCCTCATGGACCGCATGGGTGTGGAAGTACCTCGCTTCGGCGACACGGATCGCCGGTTGGCCAATATCTAAAGCTGTACTGACCGACTCGTGTTGCGAGTTTTGGCGCGTTGGTCCAGCGATTCTTTACAACCAGTCCGGGTGGGGTCTTCGCGTATCCATCCCCTCAGAAGTGTCGTAAGAATCGGTGTACCAGCACACCTCGCTCAACCATCGAGACCACCAATTCGCTCAAACTCGGCCGCGCATAATTCGCTGGACCAACACACCAAGCGTGCTTCAGTTGTGGCTTGCGATCGGAAAGCAGGGCCTCGTAAATCGCTTGCATCGAATTCACCTGGAACCGATGGAAGATCTCTCGCAAGCTCTCCCACAGCGCACGCTTGCTGACGCACTTTGCCCAAGCCTCGGCAAACAGCGGACAACCGAGTTGCTGCGTCTGGTCCACCAAGAAAGCCAACATCATCAACATCGCCAGCACCACCGACAAGTGCTGGTGGCCATGCCCAAAGTTGTGTTCGAAGTGGTAGCCTTGGTTCTTCAACGTGTTGAACGTTTTGTTTTCAATCTTCCAACGTGAGCGGCCGCCCCACATCAAACGTTCCGCCCGCTCGCGGCACAGGCCCAACCGGGGATCAAGGATGTAAGTGAAATTCGTAGCGGCGTTGCCAAAGTGGCAGACTGCTATGCGATATGGCTTAGCCGGACTACAGAACTAAACACAAGTCTCAATTCAAGTTGTGTCATGTTCATACGATTTGGCACGATCTTTGCAATTAAGAGCCACAGCTCAAAACAATCAGAATCCTAAAGGGTTGAGGCGCCTTTCACTTCTTGGATCGGTTTGAGTGTAACCAGTTTGCCGATGCGGAGCGTCATCCTCTGCGCTCCCGGTGTGTCTATGGAGACGGATGGAATTGAACGGAGGAAAATGCAATGACGACAACATTGAGCAATTGTGGACCGAGTGGAAATCTGTTTGATGACTTGCGTCGGGTCGCCGAAGGCCTGTTCGGCGACACGGCGAGCGGTGCGATTTTTGCTCCCCGAGTGAATATCGCGGAGACGGAATCAGGCTATGAAGTCATCGGCGATCTGCCTGGCATGAAGCCTGAAGATGTCAACGTCGAGTTTCGCGATGGCCACTTGTGGATTACTGGCGAGCGAAAGGACGAAACGGAGGAAGAAGGTAAGACGTTCCACCGTGTCGAACGACGCTTCGGGCAGTTCCGCCGAATCATCTCCCTCGGTAACGAAGTCGATGGAGATAAGATTGAGGCAAGTTACAAGGACGGTGTCTTGACCATCCACATCCCCAAGGTCGCGGCGGTTCAGCCGAAGAGGATTGAAGTGAAAGGGTACCTTGTTTGGCGCGGGCGCCCGAGCTAGTCGATCATTTGCGCTTTGGCTTGTAGATCTCGGTCGCGGTGCCAAAGAAGACTTCGCCGGCGTTCATGAGTGTTTCACTAAGGGTGGGATGCGGATGAACGGATTCGGTAATGTCGCGGACTTCACACCCCATCTCGATCGCCAGGACCGCTTCGGCGATCAACTCGCCGGCACCGGACCCGGCAAGGCCGCATCCGAGGACTCGATTCGTCTCCGGATCGACAAGCCACTTTGTCAGACCTTCTGTACGCCCGATCGCTTGGGCACGACCACTCGCTGCCCAAGGATAGAGTGCCGTTTCGTAACTGACTCCATCCCGTTTCGCTTGCTCTTCCGTGAGGCCAGCCCAAGCGATTTCAGGATCGGTGAAGACCACGGCGGGGATCGCCATCTTGTCGAACTCCGCAGGGCGACCGAGGATAGTTTCTATGGCAACCTTCGCTTCGTGCGTCGCCTTGTGCGCCAACATGGGCTCGCCTGCCACGTCACCGATCGCGAAGATTCGTTCCTCGGCAGTGCGCTGTTGTCGATCACAGGCGACAAAGCCCTGTTGATTGATCTCGACTCGAGTGTTCTCCAAGCCGATGTTGCGACTGTTGGGGCAACGCCCAACCGATACCAACACGCGAGAGTATCGCTCGACTCCGAATTTCGCCGGCCCCTCAAAAGTAACTTCGACGGCATCGCCGCAGTCCGACAGTGAACCGACTTTGGTATCTAGGTGAATTCGATCCTCGAGTAGCTTCTGCAAACGCTTGTACAACGGCTTGACGAGGTCGCGATCCGCCCCGGGCAACAAGCCGTCCGTTAGCTCGACAACGCTGACCTTCGTTCCAAGGTTTGCGTAGACCGTGGCCATTTCGAGCCCGATGTAACCGCCGCCGATCACAAGCATGCTTTCCGGAAGGTCGGCCAAGGCGAGCCCGCCAGTTGAATCCATCACGCGCGGTGAATCGATGTTGAAAGCTGGAGGCATCGCCGGAGTCGAACCACTCGCGAGGATCAAGTGATCGAAGGTTAGCTGACCCCCTTCAGGAATCGAATCGTTATCACCTTCCAGAAGCAACGTCGTCGAGTTCTCAAAAGATCCGCGTGCCGTGATGACCTTAACTTTGCGACGCTTTGCGAGTTGCTTTAGCCCACCGGAGAGCGTCGAGATGACTTTCTCTTTACGAGCGCGAACCTTATCTACGTCGATCCGCGGAGCGGGATATTCAACACCCCAGTCCGCCGTCAACTCGTCCACTTCACTGATGACGCGGGCGACATGGAGCAGCGCCTTGGACGGAATGCAGCCTCGCAGCAGGCAAGTGCCACCCAACCTGGGCTCGGCCTCGATCAACGTGACTTCGAGACCTTCGTCAGCGGCTAGAAAGGCCGCTGCGTATCCGCCTGGCCCTCCTCCCAATACGGCAAGCTGGGTATGCATGAGGAACCGTCGCGGGACTGGAGTCTAGAGACAGAACCTGACTAGAACACGAGCCGTGAGTCCAACACTTGCACCGGAATCTCGGTCCTTCGACATTCTCAGCGCGACATAAACTCGATCACCATGTTGACATCGATCGGCAAGCTGATGTCGGTCGGGTCGGGAAGACCTTGGACGGTGGCTCGTAGGGTCTCGCTGTCGAAAGCGATCCAATCGGTCGGCTGAGTTTCTACCTCGGTCATGGTGCGCTGATACAAGTGCTGCAGTTTCTCTTTCGATTTGATAGTAATCACGTCGCCCGGTCGCAGACTATAGGAAGGGCTCGTGACCTTCACGCCGTTGACCGCAAAGTGACCATGCGTGATGCCTTGTCGAGCTTGCGGGCGAGTCTTCGTAAAGCCAGCTCGTCGAATCACGTTGTCCAATCGACGCTCGCACAAGATCAACAACATCTCGCCCGTGTTTCCCTTCTTGGGAGCGACGCTGTTGAAGTAGCGGCGCAATTGACGTTCGCCCAGCCCGTAGTAGTGCTTGATCTTCTGCTTTTCTTTGAGAGCTGTGCCGTAGTTCGAGGGGCGACGGCCGCGTGTGTGCATGCCGGGCGGATTGTCGCGACGCTCCATAGCCCGCACTGCCCCACTGCTCTCATAGATCATGGTTCCCAGGCGACGATTGATTCGTGCTTTCGGGCCGGTGTTTCGAGCCATCTAATTCCTGTCTCCGTCAGTTTCCTGCGCACTCGTTTGACGATCCGTGACCAATGTCAAACCGCACATGATCGCGAAAACGATCGCTTTGTACAAGGGGGTTCGGCTGTCGTTCACAGCCTCTGCGACAGAATCGCCAGGGCAGTGAAAGCCATAGCGATGGCCAGTGGACCCCCACAACGGAGGTAGTCGATCGGTCGATAGCCGCCAGGGCCCATTACCATCAGATTCGTTTGGTAGCCGATCGGGGTCGCGAACGACAGGGAGGCCGCCAATGCAATCGCTAAGATGAATGGGCGAGGATTGTGCCCGCTGACCTCCGCGACAGCAATGGCAAGAGGCAGCAGCATCGCGCAAACGGCGTTGTTGCTGATCAACTCCGTGAACACCATCGCCAGGATGTAAGTCACGGCCAGCAGCAGGTACGGGTTGGCTCCGACCACCGAAGTCAGCGTCTCGGCGATCATCCCAGCCGCTCCGCTTTCTCGGAGGGCGTGGCCAAGCCCGAGGGCTGCCGCAATAGTCACCAGAATACGGAGGTCAAGCGCGTGCCTGCCTTCGGAAACTCGCAGACACCGTGTAACGATCATCAAGACTGCCACCGTCAGGGATGCGGCGGCCGGTGACGCCAGAGCATCTGGGAGTAGACCAGGAATCGTACCGGCCACGAGCCATACGATCAGCACAAGCACCAGGGCTCCAGCGAGCTTCGCCTTGTCATGCCGCCGCGAGGTCTCGCCTTCGACACTGCTTACCAGATAAAAGTCACGACTGTTGCGGTAAGCGCTGACAAAATCGTCGCGTGTTTGCAGTAGAAGCGTGTCGCCGGGCTCAAGCACAATGCTGCCGACTTTGTTTGTCAAGCGAACACCATTTCGATGGATGGCAACGACCGCGGCGTTATAGAGCCGCCGGAAATTGGCTTCGCGAACGGTCTGGCCGATGAGCGGCGACGTTCTCGACAAGACAACTTCCGTGAGTCTGCGTCTATGTCTCTCCGCCGGGTGAAACTCGTAGGTCGTATCGGCGGCCGGAACGAGGCCCGGGATCTTCTCCAGATCGACGATCGTACCCACGACTCCAGTGAAGATCAGCCGATCTCCTGCGTGAATCGTGTCGCTCGGACTGACCGGTGTAATTGTCTCACCCGCTCGATCTATCTCGATGAGAAAGAGGCCAGGCAGATGCCGCAAACCGGCGGCTTCGACGTCTTGCCCTGCGAGAGAACAGTCGGGCTGAACAAGCATCTCCACCAGATACTCACGTCGCTGATCGCCTAGTTGCTCGATCATGTCCGTGCGATCTGGCAGCAAGCGAGGGGCAATGAATATGACAAAGAGTGCTCCCACCATGGCGCAGGGCAAACCCACGGTTCCCAGTTCGAAGAGTCCCATCGGTCCAACGCGCTCGGCGAAGTTCGCTGCCTGAGCCGTAAGCCCGGGGATCGCTTGTCGCTTCGCTTGCTCGGTGAACAGAATTCCGTTCGCTACCAACGTAGTGCTCGTGCCAATCAGCGTGCAAACACCTCCGAGGATCGCGAGATAACTGACGGGCAACAGCACGCGAGAGGGAGAGATCCGGCGAACGCGGCACCAGTCCACAACCACCGGAGCCACCATTGCCACCAAGGCTGTATTCAAGAGGAACGCAGACGACACGATCAATGCCGGTGTCAGACGGAGGAGAGCGCCGCGTTCGGTTTCAATCGAACCAAGTAGCTTGGTCCCGAACCAGTCCATCACGCCGGAAGATCGCAGGCCGGCAGCGACAACCAATAGCGCACCGATTGTTACAACCGCCTCGTTCGCAAAGCCCTGCAACGCGTCGGCTGAGGTAATCACTCCAGTAAGCGTCACGACAAGCAAGCCAACCAGAAAAAGCAAGTCCGTCGGTGCTCCGCGCCGAACCTGAAGACCTACGAAAACGAAGGCCGTTGCGCCCAGGGCAATCCACGGGTGAAACTCCAGAGGCAGCATGCGGATCTTGTTGTCTTGAGTTGTTAGAACGTTTAGATTTCATGGGTTATCGCGTCAATCCTACCTCAACTCGACCCAAAGATCATTAACATTACAATAATAGTAATCTTTTGGCCTGGCCGCACCGGTGACATAAACCGGATCAATGCTAACTTCGAGAATGTCAGCCTGAATTCGCTCGTCGATCGATAACGACCTCTGTTCTCTATGTTTTCTAGTCAAGCGTCAATTGCCTAACGCACGAATTCGTGCAACTCCGATGGTTACTGTGTGCCCGACAGAACTCCGTTAGATCAGTCAGGCACTGTGGAAGGGTGCTCCCCAATGGTTGAGCCGCCCCTATGGACATGGAGTGAGGAACGCGTCGTAGCGCGATCCATCGTTAGGATTCTTTCAGGAGGAAAACGCGAAATGAGTCGCCCCTGTTTTGCCCTCTCGGTAATGTTGAGCTTTCTCGCTTTCTCGTTGCTCGCGGTTGAGAAGTCGCACGGAACGGATGACATTATCGCTCCGAGCCACGATCCGTCCGAGTGCGTCGTGTGCCCGCTAGCTCACGGCCCGTCATCCCAGTGCGCGAGTTTGCAGAGCGCGGATCTGTTGTGTGCGGAGTATAGCGATTACGACTACAACGATTATCGACACGACGAAGATCCCGCGCCCGCGCCCCCGCAACCTGTAGGTCTCGACGCGCCGGACACTGCGACCGATGACGAGTACTTCGCGGAGTACGATTGGTATGGCGAAGACGTTGTAGACGACTCCGAGGAATCCGTCGCACCTGACCCTCTAGCGAGCGACAAGTCGGCCGCGATGGATACCGACGTCTCTTCTGATCTGGATGATCTCTTCGACGATTCTTTCGAAGACGACGCCTACAGCGCAGATGAGAATGCCGAGGCGATGGTGGACGAGTTCGGCGATGCGGAGTCGTATGAGGCTTTGGCGGAAGGTGATCACCCGGACACTGAAGTCGAGTACGAAGACGTCGAGTATTACAGCGGCTATGAGTCGTACGAAGACGTCGCAGAAGCCGAAGATTGGGTGAATGACGTTGATGCCGAAGCTCTCGCCAGGGAGGCCGAAGCCCTGGCGACGGAGAATGATTCGGAAGTCATCGACTGCTTCGAGGGCTATGATTCCTACGAAGAGTTCATGCAAGCAGAAGAGGCTGCGGCAATTGCGATCGATGAAGCGTCGATACCCGCTGTCGAAGATGCAGACGTCGAGAGCGAGTGGGCGGGCGAGGAATACGGTTACTATGGGGATTACGAAGAGAACATCGAGGAGTACGAGTTCGACGCGTCTCAGGTAGCTGCCTCGACTGACAGCATCGACCTGGCGGCAGAAGAGTCGCTCCAGACCGGCTACGACGATGCGTACGATGACGCAATGAACTCGGAAGAGAGCGAGGTGCCGGCGGCGGTCGAAGACTCATCGACTGACGAGAGCGAGACCATCTATGACGAGTACGAATCGTTCTACGATGCCTATGATGGGCTATATAACTTCGAGGCTGATGAGAACGACTACACGGACGCAGATCGTCACCTCGGCCCAGTGATCGCGGAGTTTGAGGCTGCCGAGACGACATCGCTCGAAGAGTTGGCGGCCGATGTCATCCACTCGGTGATGGAAGATCTGGGGGCGGCAAGCCCGCTCGCGCCTCCGTACGGCTGCGAATGGGATTGTGAAGCTGAGTATCGGGCTGAGCCATCAGAGAGCCCCTCGATGATATTGAGTGCGGCGCAAGGCCTGGACAACGCGGCACTTGCGTTGCAGGGTGCGGCCGACTTGTTGCGGCGGATTGCGTCCGGCAGCAGCCCGCTGCTAGGCCGAGCCCCAGCGGAAGAAGTCGCTCGCTGAGACAGAAACGCGGCGTTTGAATAGTAATCAGCGGTGGCCGGGAGCATTCTGGCCACCGCTGCTTCGTTTCTTGGATGAAGAAACGCTCGCGAGATGGGGGCTATAATCACATGCGCAGCTTCCCAAGGCCGTACAAATTGCTGGATTTTCGGTAGCGTTTACGGCCGGACCTGAATAGAATAAGCACATCCGGCCATCTACTTGCGCCGAAACAAGTCTTGAGCAAGGCAGGGCTCTGTCTACCGGAACAGAGGGAGCCCTTTTTGATATCACCTTTACGGTGGGAGTTTTCACTATGTCAAGACGCGGTACGTTACTTGCGTTGACGCCCCTTCTTACTTTGGCATGTGCGGTTTCCGTGATGCCAGGTCCCTCTTTCGCTGCCGAATCGCGGCTCGCGACTTTTAGGACAGCGACCGGCGAGGATTACTTCGCCCTCAGCCTGTCAGCGAACGCGGCATTGCCCGCAACGGAGGCACAAGATGTCGTTGTGTTGTTCGACACATCGGCGAGTCAAACTGGCATCTACCGAGACGACGCCTTGTCTGCGTTGGAATCGATGCTTGATGCGTTTGGCGAACGCGACCGAGTGAAGCTAGTCGCGGTGGATCTGAATGCCATTCCGCTGACCAAAGGTTTCGTTGGCGCGAACAGCGCGGAGATGCGACAGGCTCTTCGCAAGTTGGAAGAGCGTGCACCGCTCGGTTCGACCGACATGATCGGGGCAATGCGTGGCGCGGCGGAGAGCTTTGCTCCGGCGGAAGGCAACCCTCGCGTTGCCGTTTACATCGGAGATGGCGTTAGCCGTGGCAACGTGATCGAGAGTCGAGAGTTCGAAGAACTCATGAAGGATCTCGTGGCTCAACGAGTGGCTGTGTCTAGCTACGCCATTGGCCCGCAGCGTAACGCCCAGTTGTTGGCAACCCTGGCCAACCACACCGGCGGCATGTTGCTTGTCGATACCGATGAAAACACTGGCCAAGAGGCTGGTATGGCGATGGCAGTCGCGGCGCGTGGCACGGTCCTCTGGCCCGTCGCAGCCAAGCTGCCCGCTGCATTCCAGGAAGCTTATCCAAAGATGATGCCGCCTTTGCGGGCTGATCGTGATTCGATCTTGGTCGGTCGCATCTCAGGCAAAGGACCCCACGATGTCGCGATCACTTACGAGGCCGCTGGCAAGCGAGTCGTGCAGATCTGGAAGCTATCAAGTGAAAGATCCAGTCCAGATTTTGGCTTCCTCCCGGAGCTTGTTGACAAGGCTCGGACGGACGCCGGTGTTCATCTGCCGACCGTTGGATCAGCGGGCTTGCGCGAAGTAGCCGTGATGATGACAACAAGGGCCGAGCAATTGGCCGAACTGGGCGGACATGCGCTGCGGACCGGCGACATCAACGGTGCGAGGACGGCTGCCTCGGCTGCTATCTCCCGGGATCCGGCCAACCCCGAAGCTCTGGCTCTTCAAGGCGCGATCGACAAATACCACGGGTCTCCAGCCGGGATCACGGAAGAGCTGAAGCTCGTCAATCTGCAAGAATCAGCCGTGTCGGACAGCGATATCGTTCGAGAGTTTGCAGATGGCGAGGGCGGTCTCCTCGATCGGGTGGAAGCAGCAAAACGAGTTCAGTCTGAAGCGTTACAAGCCGAAGTCGAGACCGGTTTGTCTGAAGCACGGGGCAAGATGGGACGCAATCCGCAGGACGCTGTCCAGGCTCTGAAGATCCTTTTGGAGCGAGTCAGAGTCGAGCCTGATCTCGGAGCCGATGTTCGTTCGCAACTTCAACAGCGTATACAAGCCACCATTCGTCAGGCCGGCAGAGTTCGAGTGGAAGTCGAAGCGAGTCTTGCTAATGCCGAAGAGAGCAAAGCTGCGGCCATCGAAGCCGAACGAATGCTAGAAGAGGTTGCTCGCAAGCGGACGAAGATTAAGCAGTTGCTCGACCGCTTCAACTCGCTCATTGACGAACAGAAGTACTTTTCTGCCGAGGTGGACGTTGCCGAGCAAGTTGAAATGCTAGAGCCTCATTCGCCGACGGGTCGCGTGGCCGTGTGGAACGCAAGAAATCTGAAGAACCAAATCGATTTGGCGCGGTTCCGGGATCAACGACACAAGAACTTCGTCGATGTCATGTACAACGTCGAGAAAGCGGCGATGCCCTTCCCCGACGAGCCCCCAGTACTCTATCCGGACCCGTCGGTTTGGGAGCAACTCACGTTGCGGCGAAAGAAGTACGCTTCGGTTGACTTGGCCGGCAAAGCTGGTTCGGCGGAGGAACGTATCGGCCGCGCGCTGGATGGCGAAGCCACGTTTGATTACCTCGAGCAGCCTTTCAGCGAAGTCATCGATGACATCAGATTCACCTATAAGATTCCGATCGTCCTCGACAACAAGGCATTGGGCGACTTCGGCATCGATACAGCGACACCAGTCAACAGCGATCTGAAGGGCGTCAGTCTTCGTTCGGCGCTACGTCTCCTTCTGGACGAGATGGAGCTGACCTACATCGTCCGCGACGAAGTTATGAAGATCACGACACCGGAAGAAGCTGAATCGCAGCTCATCACGAAGGTTTACCCCGTCGGTGACTTGGTCATCCCGATCATCTCCGGCGGCGGCCAATTCGGTGGCGGTGGTGGTGGCGGCGGCTTCGGCGGCGGCATGGGTGGCGGCGGCGGCGGCATGGGTGGCGGTGGCTTCGGTGGTGGTGGTGGCGGCGGCGGCGGCTTCGGCGGCGGTGGCGGCGGCTTCGGTGGCGGCGGCGGTTTCGCCGTTGGCGATGAACTGTCACTTGGCGTGAAGAAAGCACCTGCTAAACCAACTCCCAAGGCACCGATTGCGATCAAGCGATCTGTTTTGCGAGCGGCTCCAGAAGCTATCAAGGTCAAACGGCAAAGTGGTGACACGGTTTACCGAGCTTGGGACAAGTACTTTGCCGGCCAAAAGAACCTGGCGGCGGCTGACCGCATCTTGCACGATCGGCAGGTTCGCGAGACCGTTCGGCAGTTGAAGTCGGACGCGCAGATTTATCTCAACAAGGACGATGGCCGTGGCGCGAAGGCCAAGTTTGATGAGCTTATAATCCTCATTCAGTCGGCGCTGCGTCACAGCCACGGCCAGCCCTGGATGTATGAAGCGATGTCACTCGCGATGTTGGCAAATGATGCCCCGGAATCGGAGATCGAGCGGGCGTTGATGTCCGCGGTTGACCTCAGCAGAAGTGAGGAAGAGATCTTCTACGTGGCATCGTACATGTCACGGTTGGGTTTGGATGAACGAGCCTTGAAGATCCTTCAAGACATTTCTGCCACTAACCCGATGCGTCCCGAGCCTTATGTCAAAGGGATGGCGATTGCCGAGAGGATCAAAGACGAAGAGGGCTTGAAATGGGCCTGCGTTGGCATTCTCAGCCAGGCATGGGAAGGAGAGCATCGCAAGATCGAGCAACGGGCGGCGCGCTTAGCGAAGTCGTTACTGAATCAACTGCAGGAAGAGAAGCGTGGCCCCGAGGCAGACGCGTTTCTTGCGAAGCTGAACGACGCCGTCATGCGTGATCTGGTCATTAAGGTGACATGGACAGGCGACGCCGATGTCGATCTGCTGGTTGAAGAACCGGCCGCGACCGTTTGCTCGTTGCGAAATCGCCGCACCACGGCCGGCGGTGTGATGCTAGGCGATTCCTATTCGCATAGCGGCGGTGAGACTTTGGACGGTTACTCCGAAGTCTACGTTTGCCCGAAGGGATTCGTCGGTCAATACCGCATGTTTCTTCGCAACGTATGGGGACAGGTCACTTCGGGGAAGGTAACGGTTGAAGTGTGGACCAACTACGGGACCGATCACCAAACCTACGGCAAGCAACAGATCCCGCTGGGCGAGAAGGACGCCGTTGTCAATCTGGATTTGAAAGAGGGAAGGCGAGTTGAGCCTTTAGAGGAAGAGAAGATTGCAACGATCGATCGCGGGCGTCTTGATGTTGGGCGAGCGATCTTGGCCCAGCAACTCCAGGGATTCAGCGATTCCAGCAGCCTACGCGACTATGCTCTCTCGGTTAGCCGTGCTGCGCGAGAAGGGCGAATCGACCCTCGTATTTTCGGTCGCCGCGGAGCCGTTGGCTTCCGTCCACAGATCCAAATCTTCCCTGAAGGTAACCAGATGAACGCGATGGCGATCATTGACGCCAGCCGCCGTTATGTGCGGTTCACGCTTCTCGGCTCAGCGCCAATCGCATCGGGAATCACCAACGTCGATACTTTCAACTTCGTCACTGGCCAAGGAGGCGCACAAGGTGGTGGTGGTGGTGGTGGTGGTGGTGGTGGCGGCTTCGGCGGCGGTGGTTTCGGCGGCGGAGGAATCTAAGCCCGAGCTTAGTCGAATGGACCTTTTACGACTGTTTGGTTAGCCTTCACCTGAAGGCTATCGAACGCAAGTTCACCCGTCGCTCCAAACAAGCCGAGCCCAATCACGACCAACCGGGTTTCGGGCGGCACCCGGAATCTAGTGCCATGTTCGCTCCACGACGCGCTGCCGCTCCACGGACCAAACCGCGCGGCACTAACTCGTGCACGCTGTTCATCGTAGAAACGAACAGCGACGCCGGAGTACGACTCCTTATCACCCAGCATCACGTTGGCTGGGCGAACAGCAACGGAGATTTCAATCTCCTTGAATCGTCGCCCGTCCAAACCCATCGCTTGCAGAGCGACGGCTAAGCGCCCTGGCGTCTTGTTCTCGAAGTGAAGATACGCCTTGCCTTCTGGCGCGCCCGAATCAGACGCGACCGTTGCCTGACGCAAGTTGTACCACCCCATCGGTGTGCCCTGCCCAATGTGCTGCTCGAATCCGCCATTGACGACGATGGGAACACCGTCGTCTTGCTTCTGATGACGAAGTACCTCAGCCCGCCCGGTCATCGGTACAAAGAACGTTGACTCCAGCACTTCCCGTTTGAGTTTTCCGTCACGTTTCGTCACCAGGCAGAGCGACTGTTCAAATCTCTTGCCCAGCGGTATCAACATTGTGCCGCCGTCTTTCAACTGGGCAATTAGCGGCTCGGGGATCTTTTCGGGGGAACAAGTGACGATAATCTTGTCGAACGGAGCATGTTCCGGCCAGCCCTGAAACCCATCACCGACCTTCACGCGGACGTTGTCGTAGGCGAGACGTTTTAGTCGCTCGGCAGCTTGTCGCCCGAGGTCCTCAACGATCTCGATGGTATACACTTCGGAAACGAGCGGGCTGAGCATCGCGGCTTGATAGCCGCTGCCGGTGCCGATTTCAAGGACTCGGTCTGTTGGTTGTGGACGCAGTTGTTCCGTCATGAACGCTACAACGTACGGCGGCGAGATCGTGACACCGCCGCCGATCGGCAGCGACATATCAAAATAGGCGTTCTTCCGCTGCGATTCTGGCACGAACAAGTGCCGCTCGGTCTTGCTCACCACGGCCAGAACGCGAGGATCCTTAACCCCTTGTGAGATGATCCGCGTCAGTTGCTCCCTCGCTCGGCGCCAATGATCTGCTTCCTCGGCAACTCCCGTCCGGCAGAGAATCAGCCCGAGCAACAAAAACATCGCAACAACGGCGTGCCAGCGTGCACAACTCAGTTTGGGAACCATCCCCTTCAACTCCTGGAGGCGAGCAAGTAGCAAATTCTTCCCGATATTGTACGCCATACTCCAGCGCGGCAACCTGAATCCGTTCGCAATGTGACGGTTCTGCCGAATGTGGTAAGCGGAAGCCTCCGCTGCCGACCGTGATCCTAACTTGGACAGTGCAACCTTGATCCGTGATAGCCCGCATAAGCTCATGCTCGTACATCGTTTAAGCAGATCACCTTCTCGGTGAGAGACGCACACGGAGAAATCCTGCTGCGACGACAAGTTAGTACGCGACCTCAAAAGATCGAAGCCTTCCTCCAACAAATGAACGAACTCGCCGGACATGACGGCTATACCGCGATCCTCGAAGTCTGTGGCTTCGAGGAGTGGATCGTGTTGCGGCTGCAGCAACAAACCGCCTGCCGCGATGTCATCTTGATCCAACCTGAAAAGCCTTCCAAGAAGAAAACCGATCGCCGAGACGCGGCGGCACTCAGCGAATTGTTGTGGGTCAATCGCGAGCGATTGGCCGACGGACAAAAAGTCCACGGCGTGCGGCGCGTGCTGTTCCCCAGCAGCGATGATCGACAAGATCGACAACTGACCGCCGCGCGACGGAATCTCGCCGCCGCGTGCACCAAGACGCTCAACCGCATCCACTTTGTGCTCCGCAAGAACAACCTCGAATGGCACTACCCGACCAAGACCTTTCAAACCCAAAAAGGAGGTGCTTGGCTGAAGGCCGTCGAGTTGGGCGAAACGGATCGCTTGGAGATGGACCTGCTGCTGGAGCAATGGGAGCTGTGGGATCGTCAGCTGGAACAAGTCGATTGCCGCCTCGAACAACGGGCCGAGCGAAACGTGGACGCGCGGTTGTTGGGCACGATCATCGGCATGAGTCACTACATGGCACTTGCGATCGCCTGCCGCATCGGCGACATCTCGCGTTTCCCTTCGCCGCGGAGCCTGGCGAACTTCTTCGGCCTGACGCCCGGTTCGCGGAGCAGCGGCGAGAAGGAACGTTCGACTTCGATCACCAAGCAAGGCAGCCGCATGGTTCGCTTTTTGCTCGGTCAGTTAGTGGTGCATGTGTTGCGTCGCGACGGTCGGATGCGAACGTGGTACAAACGGATCAAGAAGCGGCGCGGTGCGAAGATCGCGCGGGTGGCGGTGATGCGTCGGCTGTGCGTGATCATCTGGCACATGCTGAAGCACCGCGAGAGTTATCGTTACGGCGGCCTGCCGGTGAGCGAGCGCGGCTCGTTGGACGCTGCGGGTTCGGCGTGTTCGACGGACCTGGAGAAGATCGAAGCGGATTACTTGGGCGGGCTGTCGGAGGTCAGCTCGGCGGAAGAAGCGGCGTGAGGTTATGGAGCCAGATGTTGGTCCCCGAGCGGGCCCGCGTCAGCTCCAGAGCGGCAACGTGCTGAGCGTTTTTGAAGCGACGGAAGAAGAACCTTTGGAGAACAATGTTTGGTGTTTGTGTCGATCGTGGTTGTTTCCACGATCCCCGCGGGCTTGGCTTAGTCTGTGCAAGCCGTTGGATTGACCGTCGCGCTGTTGGCGTCTTTGGCGAGAGCGGGCGACGGGTCAACGTGCCTCTGATTGAGACAAGCTTGGCGGGGTAGTCGCAAAGTACCGTCTGTGCGCGACCGTGATTGCGGTCCGTCCGCTTACCGTTAGGGAGCGGGATTCACGAAGGGATGGCTTGGGTGCAGACGCCCTGACAAGAACGTCTGTAAGACCCCGACAAAGACCATGAACGAACGCCGGCAGTTGTTGTCTATCGAGTTCACTCGTCGGTTCATCGCGTAGACCGTTGCAGACAACCTGAACGTTAAGAAACAAGCTTCCCAGGCTTAAGCGTGGTAATGTCTGTAACCACAACGAAATGTATCTGTGTTAAAAAGTCCGGAGACCGTCCTCAAGTCAAACTCTTTCAGGGACGGCTTGTGGTTAAACGAAGCTTTACGCAGGGGTAAACCGACTGACATTTTGGCCGATTCGCGTCGGTCCGTCGGTTCGTCTTTGACAGTCACTGATAGTCGAAGGTGACGCGGAAGTTCTTCAGCCACGGGATGCGGCGGCTGTTCGCGTCGAGTGCGGCTTCGCGGAGAATCGGGTTGTGACACCGGCGGTCAAACGTCACCTGCAGTTGCCGATTCGGCACGACTTCAATCTGTCCGCCGGTCTCCACGAACTTCCGGTACAGCTGCTTCGGCTTGGCACGCTCGAACCCCTTCAACTGCTGGGCCAGCTATCGATAACAGCCGTTGGCAATCACCGTCAGCGTCAGGTCCAAGTCGATGTTCAGCCGCACTTCGCTGGAGAGACAGTCCATGTGGAAGAAGTTCACGTTGGTTCCCAGACCGTCTTCAATCCCGTTGCGGCGGGCGTAGTGCATGATCATTTCTCGCGCCGGGACCTCGACGTTGTTCGTTAGGAACAACGTCGGCTGCTCGCGGCCCAGCCCCGTCACGGCGATCTGTCTCAGCACGCCTTCGTAGTCACGCAGTGACACCTCTTCTTCCAGGTAGCGAATCTGTTTGTGACGACGTTTGGGGATGTCAATGACCGCCCCCGTCCAGTCGCCCGCCGGCCGAGCCCTCAGTCGTTTCACGGCGTTTGAGCCGCGACGACGAATCGTCGCGAAGGACACACCACGTTCGTTCAACCGCGACAACTCGGCATACGTCGTGAGCTTCGAATCAAAGTACAGCCACTGCGGATCCTGGCCGGTCAGCGAATTTCAAAACTCGACGAATCGCATCACTTCGGTGGACTGTTCGTCGCGCGTCAAATTCGCGTTGGCATAGCAAAACACGTGGTTTTTGTGCTCAGTCGCGAAGAAGGACTGCACGCTGGGAGCAGCTTGGCCGCGGCAAGGAATGTAGTGATTCTCCAACACCGCCTCGTCACCACGGTACGGAATGGGATGGAAATCGAGCGAGAAGGAACTGGCCTCAGGCAACAATAGCGGCGAAAGTTTCTTCACCCAGCCGGCCAAGAGTTGTTGTTGTTGCTTGCGGTCGGTGCGATAGGAATAGTCGGCGGCGAAGCTCTTCTTGGGCAAGATGTTCAGGCCGGCAAACAGCCCCAACGCTTCGTCGAAATTGAAGTCGTCGATGTGGCTCTTGCGTTCCTTGTCCAATAACTTCAACGTCAGCAAACTGAGTAGAGCGGCGTCCGCAGGAACCTTCTTGGAACCAGGATAGTCGGCCTTTTGGACCAGCTTGTGAAAGCCCAGTTCGGCCAGCAGCGGCAGGAACAGGAAGAGTCCGGCTTTCAGATCTCGAAAAAAGGGGACTCCTGGGAGGCGTCGTTCATGTCGCAGTGTTGCCGGAACTCATACACGATCTGCCGCATCGTGCTGTACTGAAATCCAAATTGTTCGGCGACTTCCTTCTGCGGCCGGCCGTCGATGAAGACGGCTCGAAGTGCCTCGTACTGACGGTGATAGGAATGGGCAGGCTGTTCGAAGAACTGCCGGTACGGGGTGTCATCCATGACGAACTCCCTCAAAAATGTCAGTTGGTTTTTTGGCCGATTCGGCCGAATCCGAAACTCAAATCGCGCGGCAAGCNATGCGGATTGGCCGGTGAGCACCTGGAAACGCGACCTGATTCAGCCCTCCCCGCCCAGCGCGANGATTGATCTGACCTGAGCGACGGCGCCGGAGCCGCGCAGGAAATCAACTGACACTTTCCACGGCAAAACGCGGGAAAACCGACCCCTGCCGGCCCCGAATGTCAGTCGGTTTCCCTGACGCGGAAATCGGTGTTAAACGACCGATTCGTAACCAGTTGAGTATGCTAACCTCATCTCAAGTGGCGCTGTCCAGCTAGAGTCTCTGAATCACAGCCCGGGGGCGGTAACCTACAACATCGGGTCACCAGAAGCAAAGCGAGACCACTACTCCGTGATCATGTCATCAACCGTACGCCCCGACGGAATCATCGGCAGGACGTGCTCTTGATACGGGACCTCAACGTCGAGGACGTACGCCCCGTCGTGATTGATCATCTCCTCGAGCGCGGGGAGCAGATCTGCCTTCTCCTTCACCGTGACGGCTGCGACTCCGTAGCCTTTCGCGATCGAGACAAAATCGGGATACCGCTCTTCGGCATAGCTGCTGCCACCTTTACCGCGAGCTTCGGCATGGTGCGTCGGGCCAAGATAAGTATGAGCCCGGTTACTTGCATAGAAACGATCTTCCCACTGCACCACCATGCCAAGATGCTGATTGTTCAAGAGCAGGACCTTCACGGGAAGGTTTTCGCAGTGGCAGCAGGCCAGTTCCTGAATGTTCATCTGCAAGCTACCGTCGCCGTCGATATCGATCACGAGTGCGTCGGGATGAGCCGCTTGGGCACCCATTGCCGCGGGCAAGCCGAAACCCATCGTGCCGAGACCGGAACTAGATAGGAACGTGCGTGGGATGCGGAACTTGTAGTATTGAGCCCCCCACATCTGATGCTGCCCAACGCCGACGCTCACAATCGTCTTACGATCTTGTGTGAGCTTCGATAGCTCGGCAATGGCGTGCTGTTGCGTGATGCCGTCAAAGCTCTCGTCGTACTTGTACGGATTCTCCTTCTTCCAGGTCTGGCACTGTTCGACCCATCCCGCGATGTCATCCTTCGGTTTGATGATCTTGTTCAGTTCCTGCAAAGCAAACTTCACATCGCTGACGATCGGAAGATGAGCCGGCTTGTTCTTGTTGATCTCGGATGGATCGATATCGACATGAACAATCTTGGCGTGCTTGGCGAAGGCTTCGAGCTTTCCGGTGACTCGGTCGTCGAAACGAACGCCCAGGCCAATCAAGAGATCGCAGTCGCGCACCGCCCAGTTGGCATAAACGCTGCCATGCATTCCAAGCATATCCATCGATAACGAGTCTTCGTTAGGAAACGCCCCGAGTCCCATCACGGTCATCGTGACAGGCATACCGGTCTTATCGACGAGTTCGCGAAGTTCGCCGCTTGCATTCGAACCGATGATTCCGCCGCCAGCATAGATGAGCGGCCGCTTGGCCAACTTGATCGCGGCAGCAAGCTGTTTGATCTGCTCCGGCTGAGCCCGACGCTGTTCGACGAAGTAGCCTGGCAGATCCATCTCCACATCCCAATCGGGGACGCAGGTCTCATTCTGAATGTCCTTTGGCATATCGACCAGCACGGGACCGGGCCGCCCCGTTGTCGCGACGTGAAAGGCCTCTTTCATCACCCGTGGCAGGTCGTTGATGTCGGTAACCAAGTAATGATGCTTCGTTATTCCTCGACACACCTCGACGATCGGAGTCTCTTGGAAGGCGTCCGTGCCGATCACTCCAGTCGGCACTTGGCCAGTGATGGCGATGATTGGAATGCTATCCAGCTTTGCATCGGCAATCGCAGTAACCAGATTCGTAGCACCGGGCCCACTCGTCGCCATGCAAACTCCCGGCTTGCCGGTCGTCCGAGCATAGCCTTGGGCTGCGAATCCGCCCCCCTGTTCGTGGCGAGGCAGAATGGTGCGAAGACGATCGGAACAGCGAGTGAGCGCCTGATGCAGCGGCATACTGGCTCCGCCCGGATAGGCGAACAGCACCTCTACATCGTGATCTACCAACGACTTAACGAGAATATCAGCACCGTTCATCAGTTGCGTGTCGGTTGCTTTGTCGGCGGTAGCCACAGGTCTTGCTCCAAGAGTTGTCGATGGGGGACACCAACCGAAAGGTTGGTAACTATTCACTTTATGTCATCAGACAGAGCCTTTCAAGCGAAGTTCGCGTGCGGTTGGGCCTTGCACACGTTCCAAGTAGGTCACTTTTGCCGAAAGTGACTCTCTCCGAGAACGTCGTCTTTCGCGGGTCACGTCCGGCGAACGTGACCTACGACATTCGCACCTACGAAAAGAGCCACGCACGAGGCGAGGCTCTCATCGGAAACCGAGTTGTCCGGCTGCGCTAGAAGATCCCCATCGCCATCAGGCTGTAGCGGACGACCAAGCCCGCGGCGACGACGCTGACCATACTCATCAGCTTGATGAGGATATTCAGGCTAGGACCGCTCGTATCTTTGAATGGATCGCCAACCGTATCACCAACCACTCCGGCCTTGTGAGCCTCCGAGCCCTTGCCACCGTGATTGCCAGCTTCGATAAACTTCTTGGCGTTGTCCCACGAACCACCGGCGTTGGACATGAAGATCGCCACGCAGAAGCCGCAAGTCAGGGTACCGACAAGCAAACCAAGCACCCCACCAACACCAAGCAAGAAACCGACCAACACTGGTGTCACGAGACCAAGCACCGATGGCAGGATCATCTCCTTTTGTGCAGCCACGGTGCTGATCGCGACTGGAGCGGCGTAGTCGGGCGTGTCGGTACCCTTCATGATGCCTGGCTTCTCGCGGAACTGCCGACGAACTTCTTCGACCATACCCTTGGCCGCACGGCCGACCGCCTTCATAGTCATTGCGCAGAACACAAAAGTTGCCATCGCGCCGAGGAAAACACCGACAAGCACCTTCGGATTCATAAGCGATGCGTCGTAGTAGGTAGTGAAGTCCGGCAATGTTGCCTTATGCACATCCACCAGCGATACGCCGCTCCTGAACGTCAGTCCGCCGTGCGAGCCGGCAGCGAACAAGCCTTCATCCAGCTTCGCGGGCCACTGTTCTTTGCCAACAGCAGCCCATTCAGCCTTGATGTCCGGGTGACGGACATCTTTGGGCATCGCCAAGTACATATCCGCGTGGTCGCCGTGTTTCTCGACAACGAAGCCGCCTGAAACTTTGTAGATACCATCGGTGGTTTGTGTCGCGACGATTTCATTGCCCCAACGTTCGAAGCCTATTCGCACTTCCTCGACGTAAGCCGCGAGTAGTGCAAGGGCCGTCAAAGCTGCGGAGCCGATCGCAAAGCCTTTGCCTGTCGCGGCAGTCGTATTACCGAGCGAGTCGAGTGCGTCGGTCCGTTCGCGAACGATCGGTTCAAGACCCGCCATCTCGGCGTTACCGCCGGCGTTGTCGGCGATTGGACCATACGCATCGGTCGCAAGCGTGATGCCGAGTGTGCTCAGCATCCCGACAGCGGCGATACCGACGCCATAGAGGCCGAGTGCAAAGTAACTGACGTCGGCGAAGTTCCAACCGGATGCACAGCCGAAGGCCAGCAGAGTGCCGATGCATACCACGATAACGGGTACCCAGACGCTCATCATACCATCGGCGACGCCGCCAATAATGAGGGTTGCAGGTCCAGTTTCGGCTTGTTCCGCCAGATTCTTCGTCGGGGTGTATTCGTCACTCGTCGCGTATTCAGTCCACTTCCCGATGATCCAACCAGCGGCCAGCCCAACCACGATGCTGAACGCGACGCCAGGGATGCCGAACATCATCTCAGTTCCAGGCGCACGTGGCATTAGCCAATAGGAGAGCCCAGCGGCTGCGACAACCACAAGCAGCGTTGACACGTCGATTCCTCGGGCCAGAGCGGAAAGTAAGTTCTTTTGTGTCGCGTCTTCACCTGTCCGAACGAGGTAGATGCCAATGATCGACAGGAAGATACCGACGCCGGCAATCGCCATTGGCAAGAGCAGCGATTGCAACTGAGCATCACCAGTGGTCATCGCGTTGCCGTTCATATCGGTCGCAGTAAGAGTCCCGGATGCGAAAGCTGCTACACCAAGAGCTGCCGTCGCGAGGATCGAACCGCAGTACGACTCGTACAAGTCGGCTCCCATCCCCGCCACGTCACCAACATTATCGCCAACGTTGTCCGCGATCGTCGCCGGGTTGCGCGGATCATCTTCGGGAATGCCTTGCTCGACTTTTCCGACGAGGTCGGCACCGACGTCAGCAGCTTTTGTGAAGATACCGCCACCCACACGAGCGAACAGCGCCTGGGCACTTGCACCCATTCCGAAGCAGAGCATGGTGACAGTGATTTCGATCAAGGTCAGCGGCGCGAAGCCAAGGACGTTCGGCCACACGTAGTACAAAAAGCCGAACCAAAGCGTGATGTCGATCAGACCGAGACCGACGACGGTCAGCCCCATCACGGCTCCCGAGCGGAAGGCGACCTGCAAGCCTTGGTTCAACGACTTTTGAGCACCCGCCGCAGTTCGACTGCTGGCCCAAGTCGCCGTCTTCATTCCGAACCAACCAGCCAGGCCGGAGAAGAAGCCACCTGTAAGAAAAGCGAACGGGACGAATTCACTTTGCACTTTTAGTACAAAGGCGGCGATCGACAGTAAGATGACAATGACAACGAAGAATGCGCCGACAACTTTGTACTGCTGCGTGAGATAGGCATTGGCACCTTCTCGAACGTAGCCGGCGATTTCGACCATCCGCTCGTTGCCTTCGTCGGCCTCCATCATAGTCTTAAAAAACAAGTAAGCCTGGATCAGCGCCACAACAGAGCCGCCGAATGCAATTCCCCAGACCATCAGTGTGGTGTTCACTTTGTTAGTTCTCCGTACTTCAGTATTAAGGCTTGTGTGAGTTCGGACGTTCCCTCTCCCACTGGGAGAAGGTTAGGGCTTAGGTTGGCCCACATCTTCAGCCGCGCAGTGGTGACAGGATGTAGCCCACGGAACGATTCGCAACACGAACCGAAGCCCCGGAGGGCAACGCCGTGAATGAGTTTTAGGCGGCATTTTGGAGTTCCAGTTGTTTCAGGTGTTGATGATGCTTGGCG
>PBSM01000005.1 GCA_002726245.1 Planctomycetaceae bacterium
CGCCAGCTAGCAACACAAACCCTAGTGCTCGCTAGCTGAACAGTACGGACCAATTGATATTGATACGACGAATTGCAAAAGTTCAGTCGTAATAATCACCTGGGCCAACGAAACAAATACGAGGCCATTCAATCAGAAACGCGGCCAAGTTTCGTGCGATCAGACTTGGATCGCCTTCATGATTGAGGTGAATGACGCATGGATCGTCCGCGTTGGACGCAGGATCGAAAGCGAGGAAGTCGGAGTTGTTGTAGCGAAAGAAGGGAAACGAACGGTTCCAAATCGCCTGGTCCTCAGGGAAGTCTGCAATTCCAGAGTTCGCGGCGTAGTGTTGCGCGTCGGCGAGATATTCGGCGAGCTTATCCGCCGAGAACAATGGATCAGGAAGCTCCCCACCGGATAGCCACGAAGGAACACCGTCCGGCGCATCGTCCCCGAGGTCATACGCGTAATGAAAACGGATCTCGGATGAGGCATCAAGGAAAAAGACACGAAGCGACGACGGCAGGTCGTACGGCAAGCCAGCAGAAACTGTTTCGATGGCCGCCGCTTCGGCTGGAGCCGCGGCCGACAGCAAAGCTTCGAATTCCTCGGCGTTGTCCTCGTCGAATGTGCCAGATTCAATTCCGTCGGCGACTAAGCCGCGAATGTGTTCTGCGAAACGAGTCAGCGTGGCGAGCCAAGCGGACAGGTCGGGCATCTCTGGTTTAGGCAAGGTGCTGGCAGCAGCTGGGTCGTATTCCATAGTGGATGTCTCGCTCGATGAGATTGAACGCTATCTCCATCGCGATGAATCAGTGGTAGTAAACGAGCATTGATGCAATGGCGTTCAGCGCAAGAATGATCAGCAGCCCTACGAGGCCTAGTCGGGCGAAACGAAAGGCTGTCCTTGACAGTCGCGCAGAGGGCAGTCAGAACATCAACTGCCAAGCGATCACGAGACAGCCGACTGGAATGCACCACCAGGCAAAATACTGGAAGCGGCCACGCTCTAGCCAGCGCACGAGGAGCCAGAGCGAAGCCAGTCCGACGGTGTAGGCGATGGCGGCACCGATCGCGAGGTTTCTCAAGTGGCCGGCGTTGGAGAAGGTGTCCGACAGAGCAGCGTCTTTGGCGATAGACAGGATTTCTAACAGGCACGCGCCGCCGATGACTGGGATGGCCATGAGGAACGAGAACGTGGCCGCCGCGATCGGCGTTAGGCCAAGCCTTAGTCCGGTTGATATCGTCGTTCCGCTGCGCGACAGGCCGGGAAGAATCGCCAAAGACTGGCTCAGGCCGATCAGTAACGCTTGCTTGTAGCTGAGCTGCTCGCATTTGGTCGTACCACCGCTGTGATACGAAGCCCAAATCAAAATGGCACCTGTCACCGGAAGCAAGCAGCCAGCCAGGAGCGGACTTGATAATGCAGCATCCGCGCCGGTCGCCTTCAGTCCAAGGCCAATGACAACGGCTGGGATCGTGGCCGCAATCAACGGCCCGATCAACTGACGGTCTTCGCGCAACAGCCGCATGATGCGATGAAAGTAGAAGACAAGGATGGAGAGCAGTGTGCCTCCGTGCAACACGATGTTGACATCGCTGACGTCGAATGCCTCCATGTCTCCGTCGGCCATGATGGCGGCTAAGATCACAAGATGGCCACTCGAACTAACAGGCAAGAACTCCGTGATCCCTTGCACAACCGCAAGGATGGCGATTTCGAGAAGTGAGAGTTCCATGTGTGAATCAGGCCGACCGCAGATGAAGGTGGCGAAGGTTAGAGCTTGGTTGTTGTTGGCGTCAAGGCGAGGCGAGAGGAGGGGAGAGGGGAGGGCGGAGAGGAGAGAAGGCGAGAGGGAAAATCGCACCTCCTCGCGTCCAAGCTCCTCCCTGCGCTTGTCTGACGTTGACCTAAACGAGGGTTCCTCTACAATGCCTCGATCCTGTACCGTTCCCGCTCTGCGCGCCCGCTAACTTGTTACCCACCTTGGCTTTCTGAATGTCTGACGAACCGAACATATCGCCCAGCGACGACGAAGATGATCGGCTTCGTAAGGCTCGACGCGAAAAACTAGCCAAGATAGCGGAAATGGGAATCGATCCGTGGGGGCAGCGATTCGACGATCGTGATTGGATTGGCGACCTGCGAGCGCGAATCGGCGAAGTGAAGCTGCGGCTGGAGGACGGTACGGAAGTCGGTTTAGTCGATCCGGTGACTCAAGGTGAGGACTTCAATTTCCGGCAATGGCTCGCGGATCAGGGTAAGGGAGAGATTGTTGGGCCGAAGGTCCGAGCTGCCGGTCGCATCATGTTGCATCGTGATAAGGGCAAGCTTCGCTTCATCGACATTCAAGACTGGACGGGCCAGATTCAACTCTTCATCGGCAAGAACCAAGTCGGCGAAGAGAACTGGGAGTTGTCCGGGCACTTTGACGGCGGCGATCTCGTTGGCGTCGATGGTGAGTTGCGTCGGACGAAGACGGGCGAGATCACGATCTTTGCCGAGAAGCTGCACTTCTTTAGCAAATCGCTCGATCCTCCACCAGCAAAGCACGTCGGAATGGTGGACGCCGAGTTGCGACAGCGGCTGCGTTATGTTGATCTCGCGTACAACGAAGGCGTCCGTGATCGGTTCATCACGAGAACGAAGATCATTCAGTCGGTGCGACAGACTTTGGCAGACGATGGCTTTTGCGAGATCGAAGGCCCGACATTGCATTCGATCGCCGGCGGGGCCGCTGCCCGACCGTTCACGACGCATCACAACACGCTCGACATGGAACTTTACATGCGGATCGCTTTGGAGTTGCATCTGAAGCGGTTGCTGGTTGGTGGCATGGAACGCGTATATGAGCTGGGCCGCGTCTGTCGCAATGAAGGCATTAGCCCACGGCATAATCCAGAGTTCACGATGATGGAGGCCTATCAGGCGTACGGTGATTACCGCAGCATGATGGATCTGACCGAGAACGTGATCGTCGATGCGATCAAAGCGATTGGCGGCGAGTTCAAGTTGCCCTGGGGTGAAGAGACCATCGATTTTACGCCCCCCTTCGCTCGCAAAACTTATGACGAGCTGTTCGCGAAGAAAGCAGGCGTCGATCCGAACGACGCGGCGGGCATTGCAAGGATCGCCCAGTCCGTTGGCTTCGAAACGACGGGCAAGCATCCGGATGTCGTGAAGAACTTTGTCTTTGAAGAGAAAGTCGAAGACAGCCTGAAGGGGCCGGTTTTCGTGATTGACTATCCCGCGAGTATCTGCCCGCTGACGAAGCGTAAACGAGACAATCCCGAGGTCGCCGAACGTTTCGAGCTGTTCATCGAAGGCATGGAGATCGCGAATGCTTACACAGAGCTGAACGATCCCGATTTACAAGAGAAGCTATTCAAGACGCAACTTGACGGGCTGCCCGAAGAAGACTCGATGGCGAAGATGGATCATGACTTCATCCGCGCGCTGCGGAACGCGATGCCTCCGGCCGGCGGCTTGGGGATCGGTATCGATCGGCTCGTGATGTTGCTGACAAACTCGCAAACAATCAGGGATGTGATTCTGTTTCCGTTACTTAGAGCGGAGGGCGGATAGGGATTGGGGATTAGGGATTAGAAGAAGACGCCGTGCTGCTAGTCCCTGATCCCTAGTCCCTAACGGAATTTGACCAAGGGTGCGTTCACATTGAAGTTTTACACTTTCTACGACTTCGTCCCCTCCGAGCTTGCTCGGAGGAACGCATGATTTTGCACTAAGCGACCTCCCCAATGACACACCCTTTCCTCTCCCCGANCACCGCCGCGAAGCGGCGGTGNTCGGGGAGAGGAAAGCAGGAGGGTGGCGTCGTANGCCGNATAGTGCAGAATCACCNGTTCCACCGAGCAAGCTCGGAGGGGACGAAAGCGTTCGATTTCAAAGTTTATACNAATTCACCCGAATTCCATTTGGTGCTAGTATCCGCCATATACAAAAGATCCTCGGTCACGTTCACTTGGAGACAACCACAGTCTGTCGAAAGTTGGAACTACACGATGTCGGACGATTACTTTGTCTGTTCCTGTTGCGGTGCGGACGTGAAAGCGGGGAAGAAGTTCTGTCGAGAATGCGGCGCGAGTGATGACTTCGGCTGGGGCGACAAGGGGCTGTGGGACGACGAGGTCGATGGCGGATATGAAGGCGATGGAGATTCTGATTACGAAGAATTCGTTGATCGCGAGTTCGGCAATGTAACAACGCCGCTCGCTCGATTACGGAACCGCACGTTCTACATCAGTGTCATCGTGTTGGTCTGCATCGGCTTGGCCATCCTGTCGATTTTTGGTTGGTAGTAACTCAAACTGAAAAGGGAGTCGTGAAAATGGGACGGGCTCCAAAGCAGCGAGATCGACTTACCACTAGAAAATAAGTGGTTCGCTGCTTGGGTGCCTGTCCCACTTTCACGACGGACCAGCGGGGTTCGGCGTGACCCGCGAGGAAAGGGGACAGGCACCGTGCCAGTACTGTTGACCGATATTTCGGGCATTGGCGAGCACGGAGCCAGTCCCCTTTCTCGCTCGCGTTTTCGGTTTGAGTAGTAACTACGGCGTCGCAACGTAACACCGCATTGAGCGATCAGTCAGCGCCAGCGTCCCTGAAACGGGAGTCGGGCCATCGACTTCTGGGTAGATGTCGTATGGGGATTCTGCGGCCGTGTCGAGAAAGAGACGCCAGCGAAGGCCTTTCGCAACGGCGGGCAGCATAAACTCTCTGCCTATTGACGTTGGATTCGCCAGAATCATCACCTCGCGTCCACCATTGACGATACCTTCACAGGGCGTCAGCAAACAAATTAGAGCCGTATCGACTCCACTCCAATCGACCGCTACGCCGAGGGCGTTGAACCAACTGACATCCGGCAGAGCATCGTCCGTCTCTGGAATGCCAGACAGAAAGTGCTTGCGTCGGACGGTCAGCTCTTCGCGGCGGAAGTGCGTCAATGCTTTGAAGAATCGCACCAGACCAGCGTTCTCTTCGACGCGTCCCCAATCAAGCCACGAGACTTCGTTATCCTGGCAGTAAGCGTTGTTGTTACCTTGCTGAGTCCGCCTGCACTCATCACCAGCAACGACCATCGGAACGCCCTGGCTGAGCATCAGAGTCGCCAGCATGTTCTTGATCTGCCGAACTCTGAGTGCGTCGAGTTCCGGATCATCCGTCGGGCCTTCAACGCCATAGTTCTCGCTGTTGTTGTGATTGTCTCCATCTCGGTTGTCCTCGTCATTGGCTTCGTTGTGCTTCTCTCGGTAGCTAACGAGATCGTTCAACGGGAAGCCGTCATGCGACGTGACGAAGTTGATGCTAGAGTAAGGCGTGCGTCCTCCGAGTTCATAAAGATCGCTAGACCCTGACAGACGCATTGCGAAGTCTCCGAGCGTACCGAACTCTCCCTTCCAGAAACGTCGAACATCATCTCGATAACGACCGTTCCACTCGGCCCAACGCTTGTCTTCTGCTGTATCATGCCAGCGAGCATCGCCAAACGATCCAACTTGATAGGCTCCGGCAGCGTCCCACGCTTCGGCGATGATCTTCGTGTCCGCCAGCATCGGGTCTTCGGCAATGGCTTCGACGAGCGGCGCATTGGGTATCAAGTCACCACTGCGATCACGACTGAGGATGGAGGCCAGATCGAATCGAAAACCGTCAATGTGGTAGTTGTGGACCCAGTGCCGTAGGCAATAGAAAATCATCTCACGCACGATGGGGTGATTGCCGTTAATTGTGTTGCCGCACCCTGAGTAATTCGAGTAGCAACTCCCTCCGTTACCGAGCATGTAGTAAACTCGATTCTCGAGGCCTTTAAAGCTAAGAACGGGACCTTGCTCATTGCCTTCGCACGTGTGATTGAATACGACGTCGAGGATCACTTCGATCCCGGCTTGGTGCAACGCTTTCACCATCTCCTTGAACTCGCGCACCTGCGAACCGGGCTCTTCGCCAACGGCATAGCCACGATGCGGCGCAAAGAACGCCATCGGGTCGTAGCCCCAATAGTTTGGCCGTTCCAAAACCTTGCCGTGAATGTTACGGATTGGGAACTCGTGTACCGGCATCAGTTCAACTGCCGTGATTCCAAGTGATTTCAGGTAGGGGATCTTTTCAATTACCCCCAGGTAAGTGCCAGGATGCTCGACACCGCTTGATTCACTCTTCGTGAAACCTCGTACATGCATCTCATAAATGATGCTTTCGGAAAGATCCTGGCGCAGGTGGCGGTCGCCTTCCCAATCAAAGTGCTCCTCGACGACGACACACTTCGGCGGTCGGATGATGCCATCATCACCGGGCTGAAACTCTCCGACCAACGCTTTGGCATACGGATCGATCAGCCGCGCCTCGCCGTCGAACCACTGGCCATGCTGCGGATCGTTCGGACCTTCGGCCTGGAAGTGGTAAAGCTGACCGTCACCAACCCCCGGCACGAACACGCTCCAGACATCCCCCCAGCGGTCCGTTTCACGATCAAACTCGATAACGTCGCAGGGGTCGCGGTCTTCGACGCGATCATACAGAAGCAACCGCATCTCCGTCGCCGAGCGACTAAAGACAACAAACTGGACTCCGCCGTCGTGGATCAAAGCCCCGTATGGCAGAAAGTGTGTGAACTGGAGTTCCGGGTGCGGGTGTCGCATCAGCATCGTCGGTCTTTCTTGATTTCCAAGCTGTGAAGCAGGTGGTGATTGGAAAACGTACCACTTGGAATCTCGGAAGCCGTTTGCGTGCTCCTATTTACGTCGAAAAAAGACCTGACTCGCGCCAAGCGAAACGCCTACGAAGGCGATTTGGTCTGGGTAGACCAAGATGACGAATCATGATCGGGACGACAAGCTAAGTTTATTCGGCGTGCCTAGCCCGCCTGTACCAATTACGACGGAGGCGAGCAGACGCTGCTGCGTTGACAGATCTCCCCAAAGCTCCGTAGAATTTGTCCTCTTCCCGACTCGCACCGGAGGATCCATGGGACAAGCGACTTATAGAGACGCCGGCGTCGATCTGGATGTCTATCAGGAGTCGATGAGGCGACTCCCTCGTTTGATGCATCGTACGTTCTCGCCACGAGTTATGAAGCTCGATGGTGGCTTCGCAGGGCTGTTTAAGCTCAATTTCTCAAATAGCCTATTCGACCGAAACTACGCCGATCCAGTTCTTGTGGCGGGGACGGACGGTGTGGGGACGAAGCTGCGAGTCGCCCGGCTTACAGACACGCACAACACGGTCGGGATCGATCTGGTCGCAATGTGTGTGAACGATGCCATCTGTTGTGGCGCGGAGCCTCTCTTCTTTCTCGATTATGTTGCCATGTCGCACGACGATCCCTCGCTTCTGGAGCAGATTGTCGAAGGGATCAGCGATGGTTGCGTGGATGCCGACTGTTCGTTGATCGCTGGCGAGACTGCGATCATGCCGGATCTCTATTCGCAGGGAGACTACGATCTGGCTGGGTTCTGTGTCGGAGTTGTCGATCGCAAGCATCTGATCGACGGCAAGGCGATCGCTGCTGGTGACGTTGTGCTTGGCCTCCCATCCACCGGTTTGCATTCAAACGGCTTTAGCCTGGTACGGCGTGTCGTCTTTGATATGGAAGGCCTGGGCGTGGACGATGATGTTCCCGAGCTAAACGCCACAGTCGGGCAAACACTCCTAACGCCAACTCGTATTTACGCACGCCCGATCCGTCACATCTTGAACCACTACAAAGTGAAGAACGTGGTGCACGGTCTCGCACACATTACCGGCGGCGGTATCCGCGAGAACGTGCAACGCGTGTTGCCTGCCGGCACGCGAGCGGAGATCGATCGTGAGAGCTGGAAAGTCATGCAAGTCTTCCAATGGCTTCAGCGTTTGGGAACCATCGCAGACGACGAAATGGAGCGAGTCTTCAACATGGGGCTCGGCATGGTACTCGTCGTCAGCGGCTACTACGCCGACAGCATCCAGCGACTTCTGACCGACAGCGGATACGATAGTTGTCGGATCGGTCAAATCGTTGACGGTCCGCAGGATGTCGTTTGGAAAGAGTAGCCTCTTGTCCCCTCTCCCTTTGGGGGTTCCTCGCGCAGTTTAGTGGGTAGTATGTTATTGGTTTGGCATTTTCGATGGTATTGATGA
>PBSM01000006.1 GCA_002726245.1 Planctomycetaceae bacterium
CGTCTCTGAGTGGACGGGCAGGAGTGCCCATCCTACGAAATGCGACAGTAATTGTTCGGCCGATCCTAAGCCCCCAGGATCGATGTCGGAGCCGTCCTGGCGCGGTTCACTATCGGCCCGGCTTTGGTTGAGACAACTCCGGCTTTGCCGCTCACAAACCGTACATAGCATCGTCTTTCTTGTCACGGCGAGATATGCTCGTTCCAAGACAGCGGAATAGAGGAGCGTTCGCGTTCGTATCCCTCCGCTCCTTGTTTGACGACTCTGTTCGCGGCCAATCACGCATGACTTCTATCAAACCGATCAGCCTCTACGACACACCCAGCATCGACGAAGTACGTGCCGCCGCTCGATTCGATCCGCAAGTCATTCGGAGCTTGCACAGCAAGTTACTGCGAAGGTTCGATCCGGATGATGTGGCGTTGGTCGGATTCCCGCTGGGCGACCAACTTCGGCTGCACGCGTTGGAGTTTTACCGTCGATATGATTCGGCAGTCGACGGCGCGACGAAGTTGCTCTTGCGTACTTCGGCGGGCATGTTGATCGAATCCGTGATCTTACGCGTCGAGAGCGGACGTTCGACGTTGTGCGTGTCGAGCCAGATTGGCTGCGCGGCCGCCTGCGAGTTTTGCGCGAGTGGAAAAATGGGGATTGCGCGAGACCTGTCGGCGGACGAGATCGTCGATCAGGTTCTGCAAGCAGGCCAGCTCTTAGTCACCGAAGGACGACAGTTGCGCAACATCGTCTTCATGGGGATGGGCGAACCATTTCACAACGAAGAGAATCTCTTTGCTGCTCTCGAACTTCTGATCGCGCCAGAGTTCTTTAATCATTCGCCAGGGAAGGTGCTCGTCTCGACGGTTGGCGTGACGGATGGGATGCTTCGCTGCGCCGCGCGATTCCCGGCAGTGAATCTGGCTCTTAGCCTGCACAGCGTGCGTCAAAGGGTTCGCGAGCGTCTGATTCCGTTAGCCAAGAAGTATCCGCTCGATGATTTGCATCGCACGATTGCCGAAGTCAACCAGTTACAAGCCACGACGACCGTGATGATCGAGTATCTGATGCTCGCCGGCGTCAACGATGGACGGGCCGATGCGACTGATTTGATCGAGTGGCTCGACGGCCTGAGCGTCCACGTCAACCTGATTCCTTACAACCCGATTACCGATGCCCCGCACTTCGTAGGTTCGGATCGTCCAACATGCAGAGCTTTCGCACAGCAACTGAGAACGGCCGGTCTCAAGACGACAGTCCGCTACTCGCTAGGCAACGACATCGCCGCCGGCTGCGGCCAACTTGTGCGGCAAGAGAATCGCATGATCGCGAGGCAGACGCTGGTCGATGATGGCTGATCTGTTTGACAACTGTGGAGCGGCCTCCCGGTTCTGGCGTAGGCCACGGAGCGCAATCCGCTTCGCGCCGATCTGTGTGATCAAGCAGAAGACTGGATGAGGCTATGTTACTTGCCAATGCAATACAGGAACTTGTCGCTACGCAAAATTAACTTGCCGTCGGCGACGATCGGGCTGGCGTTGAAGGTGCTGCGGTCGTCGAGTTTATTATGAGCAAGTTGTTCAAATTTGGGCTTGGCTGCTAACACGTACGTGCCGCCGTACCGAGTGACGATGTATAGCTTTCCGTCACCCAATAGCGCTGATGCATAGGGCTGGTCGCGGAAGCGCTCGGCATAGATGACCTCGCCATCTTCGAGCCTCACGCAATAGGCGATTTTATTGCGGTCGCTGACCCAATAAAGATGCCCGTCGTGAACGACCGGTGAAACGACATTTGATCCAGCCTTGGCTTCCCAAAGCCGGTGCGATTGCGTCACGTCGCCTCGTCCGCCAGCACGAACGGCGATGGCTTTCGAGCTGCGGCCCCCGATGACATAGATAATGCCCTTGTGTGAAACGATGCTGGGACAAACGTAGTCTTGAATTCCATCGCAGTTCCACAACGGTTCGCCAGTCTCGGGGTCGAAGGCTAGGATTGTGCTCTTCACGCTGACCACTAGTTCATGCGTGCCGCCACCAACATCGACCAAATGTGGCGTGTTCCACGAGGCGCTCATTCCCCCAGCTCGCCACACTTCTTTGCCACTCTCTTTGTTAATCGCTACCAGCGAACGGCTTTCAACGCTGGCATTGACGATCACCAAATTCTTATACAGAATCGGCGACGTGCCACAGCCCCAGCCGTGCGTTTTCTCCCCGACGTTGGCTTGCCAAAGCTGCTTGCCATCCAGATCGAACTTGAACACGCCGGACTTGCCGAAGAAGACGTACAAGTGTTCTCCGTCCGTTGCCGGTGTCGGACCCGCGTAGCCGTGCTCTCGTACTCGATCGGATTCAGGGAGCTTCGGCTGGATGTGTTGATCCCAAACGATGTTTCCGTCTTTGCTGAGACAGACGACGTGCAGCGTCAAGTCTTCCATCTTGCCACGATTTCCGCGGTCGATACCGTATCCGCTGTAGCAGGTCACGTACAGATGATCACCCAGCGCGATCGGACTAGACGCGCCAAAGCCGGGAAGCTCGGTCTTCCAAGCGACATTCTCCGTGTCGCTCCACGTCAGCGGCAGATTCTTTTCGGCCGTCGCGCCCTGCCCACCTGGACCACGAAACTGTGTCCACTCGGCAGCCGTCGAGTGAGCGGTAAGCATCATGGTGATTAGTATTGCGACGACACCGGAAAGCGTTCTTTTCATTTGGATTTCTCGTTGTCAGGAAGGAGTGACAATGGCAGGCATACGATGTGGATCAATCTTAGTCGCCGGCGTGCTTCAGCGAAAGCAGGAAGGCCATACTCGCCAGGGGGTCAATGCTTGACTCATCCGATTATGGAAGACGGGATCGACTGTGTTGGATTAAACCGAAACGCTCAACGCTTCGCAGAGGAATCGAAAGAAGGGTTTGCTTGTCTTAAAGAGCTTGGTCGTCTCTTTCACGAAGTCAGCGGCAAATACGACATCGGGCTCCAGACGGCAAACGCCAATGAAGTCCTTGCGTTTTAGGTCCTCGAGCATTGCGTGCTCCGGATCAAATCCTCGTGGCGGTCGCCTGTAAGCTCGAAGTGCGTGCGAAAGGCCTTGCTGTCGCGCACACGTTTCCACGCAGCAGGCGAATCAGCAATGCGTTGCCGGACGCAGGCGAGCGGCTTCGTGTCCGGATGCCACATCCCGACACCGAGGAAGACCTCTTTCGGTTCGATATGCACGTACAATCCCGGAGCATGGACATCGCAGCCGGCCTGATGCCGAAAGTGGATGCCGATGTTGGTCTTATAAGGCGTCTTGTCCTTCGCAAATCGTGTGTCGCGATAGATCCGCATGAGCGATCCGCCGACGCGTTTCGGGACACAATTCAATAGCGGCGAAAATTGTTCGACCGGCCGCTGCATCGCCTCGATGAAAGCCAACGACGGCGCGAGTACTTCGTCTTCGTAACGGCTCTTGTTCTTATTGAACCAATCGCGGTTGTTGTTGCGTTGGAGCTGCCCGAGAAACTTCAGCGTGCTCGGGTGAAATCCAGCGAAGCCATTCTTTGCCACAGGAGTACAATACCTCTAATCTAGTTGGCGCATTTCGACGTGGACCATCAAGGTTGTTTCGCGCCCTTCGCGAATCAAGACGGCCTCGACATCGGCGCCAAGTTCGGTGCCTGCGACGAGCCGAGTCAACGTTCCGGCATCGGGCACTTTCTGACCATTCCATTGAATGATGATGTCGCCCGGCCGGATTCCGGCACGTTGTGCCGGTGACGGATTACGCCGGCTTCCGACGACCGTATGAACGTAAGCTCCGTAATCGACTGACCAGCCGAACTCTTCGGCCATCTGTGACGCGACGTCGCCGAGTTGCACTCCCAGCCAGCCCCGCGCGACACGTCCTTCGGTTCGAATCTTCTGATAGACGCGCTGAGCAACTGAACTGGGTATCGCAAAGCTGATTCCCTGATACGATTGGCCAACGATCGCCGTGTTGATGCCAACAACGCGCCCGAGCGCATCGACCAACGGCCCGCCACTGTTTCCGGGGTTTACCGCTGCATCCGTTTGAAGGAAGTTCTGCCAAGCAGTGCCGAACTGAGACTCGCGATTCTTGGCGCTCAAGATCCCGAACGTGATCGACTGCTGAAGCCCGAAGGGGCTGCCAATAGCCCAGACAAGTTCACCAACTTCCAGTTTGTCGCTATTGCTCCATTCGGCGGCGACCAATCCGCTGGCGTTAACTCGCAGTACAGCTAGATCCGTCAATGCGTCCGTGCCGACGATCTCCGCAGCCAACACACGTCCGTCACTCAGAGAGACTTGGATCTCGGTAGCGCCGGCCACCACGTGATTGTTCGTGACAACATATCCTGCTTCATCAACGATCACTCCCGAGCCTTGCCCCTCCGTTTCCGGTCGCCGCCCGCCGAAAAAGAAATCGACCTCATCATTCGTGCTCCGTTCGTCCACGTTGCGCACGTTAATGTTAACGACACTGGGTCCGACGCGTTTCGCGACAAGCTGATACGCTTTAGAAAGGCTACGCAAAGGCAGCTCTCCCAACGCCTCCGTCGCTATTTCAGCTTCGGCCCGTTCGCGGCCTCGCGTCAACGCGTATTGGATTCGTTCCGCAAAGTAAGGGACAAAGAAGCGGAGTAACAGAAGAACCGCCAACGCTGCCAGAAACAGCGTCAACCGGTTCGCAGTCCGGGTGGCTTCGTCAGTGTGCGTCACCCCACTCGGGGCTCGCGGCGAGGACGTGTTCGGGACGACACCGGTTTGTGAGTCGAAGTCTTCCATTTCACTTGGCATTATACGGAAATCCTAGCCGGTGGGCTCCGGTTGACGATCTCGGCGGCGTTGACGGCATCGAAGAGGCGTGTTAGAAACATTCGTTTGCATCGCCAATTGCTTGACCTGTAAGGAGTAACAGCGTGGGAAGTGAACGCCGACGCGAGATCAGTCGCCGACGTATTCGTCGTAAGAAGATGGGGATTCTGAAACGCCGTGCATCCGCTGCCAATGCTTCCGAGAAAGCTGTGCTGGCTCACAAAATTCGGCAGTTAACGCCGGGCGCACAAGAGTTGGTCCAACGACTCGGTCTCGAAGAGCGGGCGTAGAGCGAGCCCTGCCCATCGTGGTTCGGTGATGTTCCGGTGTCAGTGAAGCCCTGCAGTTGCGGGGCTTTTTGCTTGGCGGTTCGTGGGCACGCCGGCAAGAGCCGCTTCGGCCTTTCAGCGCGATGCTATGTCCACCGAACAGCTCACCGCTGACCTGAAAGAGCAGGCTCATGACTTGGGCTTCGACTTGGTTGGCGTTTGCCCTGCAGTTGAGCCCTCGGGACTATCGCGATTCCACGAGTGGCTGCGAGCGGGGTATGCCGGCGAAATGCGGTACTTGGAAGAACGCCAGGAAGCTTACGGCAATCCAGGCTCCGTCCTGGACGCTGTGCGAAGTATCGTGATGCTGGCGTTGAATTATCGAACCGCCGAACCGCAGTCGCCATCGCCGGGCGAGGGACGCATTTCACGTTACGCTTGGGGCGAGAGCGATTACCACGACGTCATTCACTCGAAAATGAAACGGCTCGTTGCGTGGCTGAGCGAGCATGCACCGAACGCTCGCGCGCGCGGCGTCATCGACACAGCTCCGCTCTTGGAACGCGAATTTGCTCAACTCGCCGGACTCGGCTGGATCGCTAAGAACACGCTGCTGCTCAATCAAACGTTCGGCAGCTGGTTCTTTCTGGCCGCATTGTTGACAGATGAAACGCTGGCGTATGACGATGCGTTTGAGACCGACCACTGTGGCACGTGTCGAGCGTGTCTCGATGCGTGTCCGACCGACGCGTTCCCACAGCCCTACGTACTCGATGCGACAAAGTGCATCAGCTACCTGACCATCGAGCTTCGAGAAGCAATACCGAACGACCTTCGAAGTGGAGTCGGAGATTGGCTGTTTGGCTGTGACATCTGCCAGGACGTGTGCCCTTGGAATCACCGCGTTCCACTAGCCACGAACGAGGCTTTTGAGCCACAGCCCGAACAGAATCCGAGTTTGCTTGTGCCTCTCTTTTTCATGACCGATGAACAGTTCCGCATGCGTTTTCGTAAGACACCCCTGTGGCGTTCCAAACGCCGAGGCATCTTGCGTAACGCTGCCATTGTTCTCGGAAATCAGCGAGCGGAAGATGCAACCGACGCCTTGCGGCACGGTTTGGAAGATCCTGAACCACTGGTCCGAGGAGCGAGCGCTTGGGCGTTGGGCAAGATCGATAACTTAGACGCAGGACGGATTCTGGCGGAACGCGCCGCTAGTGAACAAGACCAACTGGTGCTGAACGAGATTCGTGACGCGCAGTCTGCGGGTGAAGATATCCGAGGCTAGGGTTGAAGCAGTCCAAAGGCACCTCTTCGTTTAACCGCAAGCCGGAGGCGTGCGCTTCGTGTGCCATCGGACATACCGTGTACTAAGAAACGCACGCCTCCGGCTTGCGGTTAAACGAAGATGAAATAAGAGCTGCACGACCGAATGACGTCGGGTACTAAGTAAAGATCGCGATGCTCGCGGTGAACCCGTGCAGAAAGTTCTTCTTGCCAACCGGACCGATCTCGCCAGCGGCGAAAAAACCAGCGAGCGGGATCTGGCCGTAGGCGTCACCAATCGCCTCGGCATCGTGATTCGGCTCAGGGAACAACCGCGTACCTCGGCCGTTACAAGTGAAGAGCAACGCCCCGGCCGTTTCGGAGTCATCGTGCCCCTTGGCAGCGCCTAGCAGTTGTTTCAGTTCGACGTCGGCCGTCTCCCAGTCGCGCAAGTGAAACTGTACCGTCTGGCCTGCTCGTACATAGTCGCCGATCACGATCGCACCGCTCTCCTGATCAATGCCCATCACGTTCCGAATCAGGAAGTCGCCTTGCTCGAAAGTGTCTTGATACTCACTGACGACTCGGCCAACATGCAACCCTCGTTGCAGCAATTGTTGCTCGCGCGTTGGAAGCGTATCAAAGACCTGCCCAAGTTTCTGATACGCCGGGACGCCGCCGAGTTCCTGGATGGCGTTCCGTTCGGCCTTAGTAATGACGTAGTGTTCGCCAATCGGGCGGCAGCCTTGCGATACAACGGTACGCACACTCACACCACCTTGTACGAAGACGGCAACCGCTCCCTCGGCAACGGCCTTCTCGCCGCAAATCAACCGGTTGTCGCCAGGCTCGCTCGCCGCACTTGCCATTCCGCCGATGATCGGAATGCCGGGGTGTTCTTCGTTGGTTCGCTCCAGCAGCAATTCTGGTGGAAAGCTGAACGGATCACCCAAGACAACCAGAGCCGCATCGTTGGGCCACTCGTTCGGCAGATCATCCGGCCAGCCAACGATACTCCCTCCTTCCGTGCGCACGAATTCAAGCTGCATCGGTATAACAGTTGTATCCGGTAAGCATGCTGCCCACACGGACATCGCCGGCTCCATTTCGATCTCCGTTCCCACGCCAACAATCGACTCGCCGGTGCAACCGATGATGTTATTGGTCTTGAACACAGCAAGCAGTTCACTCGCGATTTGCTTGGCCGCCTCGGCGTGATGAGCCGATAGAAACACCACAACGAGCGACGGCTGTATCTTAAGCTGCTCCTGAATGAGCGCTGCCGTTTCAGCGACGGCAGATGCCGACTGCGGATTGGTGGATAAAGCGGAAGCGAAACGAAGACTCATGTGAAACCCTGCGAGTAGGTGTGGCCAACAAGGAAGGCCATCATATCGTTGGTGCGTGGTTGCTTCTACCGTCTGCGATCCGCGGTATTTCGTTCGGTTAAGTCGCTGCGAGTGCGGCGGTTAGCATGTTGAGCCCTTGGCGAGTTTATCCTTGGCAACCTATAATCCGCCTTTTGGAAGAGCATCAATGGCCAGCAAACTCAGAATTGGTGCGGTTTCGTACCTCAATACGAAACCGCTCGTTTACCGTCTCGACGAATTCGCGCCGGATGCCGAGGTGACGTTCGATCTCCCCAGTCGCCTCGCCGATGATTTGGCATCCGGCCAGCTCGACGTTGCCTTGATCCCGTCCATCGAGTACTTCCAGCAACCGAGCTATTCGATCATCTCCGATGCCTGCATCGCCTGTCGCGGCCCCGTGCTCAGCGTCAAACTTCTGACGCGTGTTCCGTTCGCCGAAATCACGACGCTGGCGCTTGATGAGGGCTCGCGAACCAGCATCGCGCTCGCGCGGATCTTGCTGCAAGAACGTTACGGAAGCGCGCCAGAGTTAGAACGGCTGCCGATCGGATCAGATGCTGAAGCAACGTCGGCCGACGCCGTTCTTCTGATTGGTGATCGAGCGATCCATCCGCCAACCGATGCCTTCATTGACGAATGGGACCTTGGCGATCAATGGTACCGCTGGTCGGAGCTTTCTTTCGTTTTTGCGATGTGGACAGCTCGCGCCTGTGTCGATGTTTCGCATCTGTCGCTGGCCTTCGAACAGGCTCGCACTGCTGGTTTAGAGAATCTGGAAAAGATTGCTGCCGAAGAAGGCCCAAAGGTTGGATTAGAGACGACGGAATGCCTGTCGTATCTCAAAGAGAACTTGTACTTTCATCTGGGCCCGCGCGAACGCAAGGGGCTCGAACTGTTCCGGCAGCACGCGACGCGGCTCGGCATGGTCCAAGAAGCTTCGTCCGTAGCGACTTCAATACTGTCAATGGATAGAGCTACCTAAGGCTACCCGACGGGCCAAACGCAACAAATTCACTTCACCAGAGCCATGGTTGCACGCATCCTCGAAAAAACCGTCGCCGGCGAACGCATCTCGCCCGAAGAAGGGCTCGCCCTAATCAAGAGCCACGATCTTACTGGCATCGGTCGAGCGGCAGATGCCGTGACTCAGCGACTTCATCCTGAGGATTACCGCACGTACAACATCGATCGCAACATCAACTACTCGAACGTCTGCACTGCGGTTTGTGATTTCTGCGCCTTCTATCGACGGCCCGGCCACGAAGAAGGATACGTTCTGCCTCGCGAAGAGTTATTGAAGAAGGTCGAAGAGACCGTGGCTCTGGGCGGTGATCAGATCCTAATGCAGGGCGGACTGCATCCCAAGTTCAAGCTCGATTGGTATGAAGAGCTGCTTCACGACACCAAGAGTGCCTTTCCACAAGTCAACATCCACGGCTTCAGCCCACCGGAAGTCTATCACTTCACCAAGGTCAATAACCTACCATTGCGAACAGTGCTGCAACGCTTGAAGGAGGCCGGCCTCGGCAGCCTGCCCGGCGGCGGCGCTGAGATTCTGGTTGATCGCGTCCGCGGCGACATGACTCGTGGGAAGGTGATGACCGACGATTGGCTAGACGTGATGCGAGTCTGGCACGAGTTGGGCGGAACAAGTTCGGCGACCATGATGTTCGGACACATCGAAACGCTTGAAGAACGCATCGAGCATCTTGAACGTCTCCGTCAAGCCCAAGACGAAACGGGGGGCTACACGGCCTACATCTGCTGGACCTTCCAACCCGAGCACACCGACATGGCCGACATTGCTGCTGCGGGTGCCTACGAGTACTTGAAGACGCAAGCTGTCTCGCGACTCTACCTCGACAACTTCGTCAACATTCAATCGAGTTGGGTAACGCAAGGCATGAAGATCGGCCAGCTCGCGTTATTGTACGGAGCGAACGACATGGGAAGCCTCATGATCGAAGAGAACGTAGTCGCGGAAGCCGGCACGGTTCACTTCTTAACGCTGCAACAGATTCGTGACGCAATTTCCGAGCTAGGCTATGCCCCGCGCCAGCGTAACGTCTTCTATGACTTGATGGATGAGCGGCACGAGCAGTTCGCGATCGATGTGAACTCGCAGCATTCAGAATCCCTTCTGCCGGTCGTCGCGTGATTCGCAGCGGAAGGAGATCTATTCGATTCTGTACTCTTCGGAACATTAGACCGAATTCTCATCTCTGCCGAAGAACTCGCCCCTTCCCCTGCTAGCGCTCGCGCTTCCCTGGAGACAAGGCCGCGGGGTATCCATTACTACGACCGTTGCGGTCGCTGCAACCGCAAGGCGGTTTATGTAGTAAGCTTTCCTTGGTGGACATTCGTCCGTTTTCTTGGGATAGGGGCTGAAGTATGCCGATTGTGCCGGAAATCCCGAGCGTTGTCGTTGGGGCATTGCTCGGAGGTCTGTTCCTTGGCATAGGAATCTTTCTCGGCTTGTGCTTAGGGCGACGAAGTGCCATCGTCGATGTGCGCTCGATGTCCCGCGAGCAGTTGCAAGACGTGTTGACGCATCTCTTTCAATGGACTACCGGTTTCGCGAATGATGTTTCGCACTATCGCGACGTTTTGGCAAGGGCGTCGAGAGACTTCAATCCTCACAAGCCGAACCACACCGACCGCGAGGTCACGCGACTGATGAGTGAGATCGTCAATGCCAACGAGCAACTTCAGAAGCGGCTCAATAGTACCGAGAGTACCTTGCAGCAACAGGCGGATGAGATTGAAACGCACATGTCCGAGGCTCGCACCGATACGCTGACGGATCTGCCAAATCGCCGCGCCTTTGACGACGAGCTACAGCGCCGCCTCGCCGAGTGGGAGCGCAGCAACATCCCATTGGCAGTGTTGTTGCTCGACATTGATCATTTCAAGTCGTTTAACGATCAATACGGTCATCAGGCTGGCGATTTCGTGTTGCAGGAAGTAGCTCGCAACTTGCGTGCGACGATGCGGGAAGCACAGATGGTGGCGCGTTTCGGCGGGGAAGAATTTGCGATCGTGCTGCCAGATACCGGCGTCCATGCCGGGTGCCAGGCCGCGGAGCGTGCTCGACGGGCGATCGAAAGAGCCGTCTGTCGGTACGAGAATCAGACGCTTTGCGTGACCGTCAGTTGTGGTGCCGCACAAGCTGCGGAAAAAGAGTCACTGACTTCGCTTCTAAAGCGCGCGGATCTAGCGCTGTACGCGTCGAAGGGCGCAATGCCTCGCATTGGCACGACGGCAAACGCTGTATGCTGCTCAGTCCGCGCGCGAGCCAAGCGGCGCGAGATGCCGCGTCCGCTTTGCGGTTAAACACACCGGACTTCGACCGGGTCTGCAATGATTTACGGCAGAGGCTGCTCGAAGTAGCTGAAGCAGAGAAGTGAGAGTCACGGTCTCGCGGACATGCAGACCGCGTCAACCGCCCATGCTGGCACGTTCTGGATCTTCAACGGAAGTTTGAGCGTGAAGGTGGCGCCTGTTCGCGGACCGTCGCTGTGAACACTGAGCGTGCCGCCCATCTCCTTCGCCGCCAGGGCTGCACTATGCAGGCCAAAGCCATGTCCGTCCTTTTTCGTGGTGAAACCATGGCGAAACAAACGTATCTTCGTTTTCTCCACGATGCCGATCCCGTTATCGACTACCTGCAAGTTCACCCATTCATCCAAACGCTTGACCCGAAGATGAACACGGCCATTGACGAGTTCGGCGTCCCGAATCGCGTGATTTGCATTGCCAATTAAGTTGACCAGAATCTGCATGACTTTCTGTTTATCAACGCAAACCGGAGGCAACTGGTCATACTCACGCACAACTTCAATCCGGTGGCGTTCAAACGCTCCGCTATTGATTTGGAGGGCGTCATCCATCAGCTCCGTCAACCCGACGATCTGCTCGACTCCGGACATGCCCGCGTAAGATTGTTGGGTCGAAACGATGTCTTTGATGTGATCGATGTTCTTCGTAAGAGCGCCAAGTTTCTCTAGCACTGACTCGCGTTCGTGCGCTAATGTCTGCCCTGCCTCGATCAGGTACTTCGGTAGATGCTTTCCGCGCGGGTCGGTTTCCAGAAAGCCCGGAAGATCATCTCGACGTTCATTGACCAGGTTGAGTACTTTGTTCAGATCCGTGACTTCGGACCCACGGACCGACTCGCCGACCAATGCGGCGGCAACATTTACGCTGTTCAATACATTGCCGACATTGTGCAAGACATTGTTCGCGACTTCCGCCATCCCGGCCTGTCGGGAGCTCTCAACTAAATGCTCGTTCATCTCGCGAGTTGGCTTTCCGCTTCCTTGATCGCGGTAAGATCGCGCAGGAACCCGGTGAAGACCAGTTGTTCGGACAGCCCGGCATCGTAGACCGCGAGTTCCATGAGAAACCTCGAACCATCTTGACGAATGCCTTCAACTTCGCGTCGGACGCCGATCGAACCTTGATCGTGATACTGAGCGAGTTGCAACTGTACGAACTCAGTGATTTCGCTGCCGATCAAGTCGCCCGCGGCATAGCCGAAGATGCTTTCCGCAGCGGGATTCACCGTTTGAATCACGCCTTGCTCATCTGTTGTAGAGATGCCGTCACCGGCGGATTCGACGTTTGCCCGAATGCGATTCTCGCTCAACTCGAGCTCGATATTGGCTTGAAGCAATTCGTCGGTTCGTTTCCGCACACGTTCTTCGAGCCCGGCATTCGTATTCCACGACTCTTCGTGTGCCCGATGCAACGCCGTGTCTGCGAAGTCGATCCGAGCGAGCATCGCGTTGAACTCTTCGTACAACTCGCCAATTTCGTCGCTGGATGGTTTCTCGACGCACCGAGTAGTCGCCGTCCTCTTTGACCTGTTTCACGACGGTTGCCTGTCGCAGGAGCGGATCAGAGATGAACCGTTGCAGCCGCGCCCCCAAGACAATTGCGACCACCAGCGAGGCCAGAATCACACCGGTGGCAATGGCGATGTATCGATGGATCGATGGGTCTGACCATGCAAGTCGCCCGTCGTGGCTCGCAGTTGAACATAACCCAGATGCTCTGCTTGGTCGAATACAGGCAACGCGACTTGCAGTATGCCGCTTTCCGAGAAGCTGTGACCCATTGTCTCGGGAGCTGCTAGGTTCGCCTCCGATTCATCGATACCGTCGGCACTGTAGCCGGCAAAGAACGCCTCATCGACGTCGAACAATCGGGCGGTTGTGATGTCGCGACGATCACTTAGAGAGGCCAGCAGTTCTTCGGCCGGCGCGCCCTGACCGAACGCGAGCACGGCAGTACTGTTCGAAGCAATCACTTCTGCGACGGAAGTGAGTTCACGGACCTTGCTTTGGCGGAGCATCACGATGTCGTTGAAGACAAACGCGGTGCATGAAATAAGCAGCGCGAGTCCGCTCGCAAACGCCATCAGCAGCGTCAGTTTGCTGGTGATCGAGTTGGTAAACTTACGTCTGGTAAGGATTGCGTTCATTAGAAGCCGTTCTACTCGGCATCTCGTACAATCGTCGCGAGTTTCATCAGTTTGGCATCCACCACCAACTGCCGGCGGCCGACAGCATCGATGTTGATCTCGATTCCCAGTCGACCATCAGGGCGTTGCTGGAAGTTGATGGTTCTGCCGAGTTCGCAAAACCCTGGACTCTCGGCGACAACGAGCACGGGTTGCCGATCGGTTTGTCGAACGATGGCAGACATCACTTCGTCCGAGACCTGGCCAGAGACGAAGAGTATGTCGCATGAGTTGTAATCAGCGAATGAGGCGAACTCTTGGATTCGTATTGGCTTTCCTTGAGCCGTCTTCGAGGCCGCGATCTTGGTTAAGGCGTTTCCGAAAGGGTTCTCGCCGAGCACGCCGATGACAAATGCGCCGCCTCCCGCGCCGTTGGAACTGTCCATCCCGCTGACGTAGCGTGTGAAGTTGTAAAGGTAAGCCGCCTTGACCTTGTATTCCTTTGTTTGCGCAGACACAACGTTTCCAGGGTGCCCAACCGCCGTCCTCAAAGCGCACTATCACCACGCGAATCTTGCCGCTGATCAAACGCGACGTGGCCAGAAATGTCTTGTACGAACGTGTTACCTCGACGCCACGGCATGTGTAGGTGATGGTGCTCCAACCGTGGCCGTGCCCGGCACGCTTCGCCAGACTGATTTTGTGCTTGCCATAAATGCGGTTGCCATGAGAACCCTCCGCAGGCAAATCAAACAGGCAGGCGTCCCTTCGCAAGCGGCTGACAATCACGATTCCCAATTCCAAGATCGGCAGCAGAAACGGCCGCGCGGCGTAAGCTCCATCGACCACCAACCAGACGCTCGTCTTCACACCGAGTTTTCTCAACGTGGTGATGAACCAAGTTAACAACTCCACACCCAATTGATGTTTGGTACGAAACTCCCAATCATACTTTTCGACTAGTTTCGACACATCGATTTCAAGGACATACATCAGCGACCGCAATGGCAAGGCAATCACACCCCAGGCAGGATGAGTGGCCAGCCACGCCAGCGAGACCCAATTGTGTCCATACAACCACTCGCCGTCGGCAGGTCCGGGAGTAGGATTGTGATGAACGCCGGCACCTTCTACGTGCTTGCCGTAGCGCGCAGTGGGAGAGTCATCCAAACCGACGGTGATGCGGCCAGGGAGATCGGGAACGAACTGATGCACGACGAGCCCGAGCACGACGGTGGCGAGTTTTTCGGAGGTCCGTCCGACATTGATCAGGCAATCATAAAAACGGTCCCAATCGTCTTGGACTCCGCCAGCCACGAACCAAGCACTGCCCGTGCGACGGTCATCGGCGAGGAACATGCCAGCGACGATGATCGCTAGACGAAAGGCGATCCTGCGGTCCAAGCACGCTTGCAACTTCGCAACGGCGTCGTGCATGAGGCCAGTGAGTGGGACCTTGGCTTGCGTCGTCTTTTGCGATTAGGGTTCTTGCGTTGGAGTCGCTTGTGCTTATCGTGTTGCGACTTCTTTGGCTTCTTGTGCTGCGGTTGCGGACGCTTCGATTTGGGTTTACGCTTGGCCATCCGTGGCTCTCTTGGTGGAGTGTACGTTGTGAGAAACCCACAACATCGTGGAGAGCCACGTTTTTCACCAAGATCAATCTCCACGGCGAGCTAACGCCAGCACCAAGATCTTCTAAAGTGCAGCTTGATTACTGACATGGCTCAAGTCTCCTCAATAGCTGCAACACGTACAACAGTACCACGTGCGAGGCAGGCGAGTCAAAGTTCGAGCCACAATGGCCGTAAGTGAGCGTTCGCTACTCACAATTGCCATCACCGCTGCTGCCTTCGTCTGAAGGCTGTCATCATCTAGGCAGCGATTGCTGCCTGGAACTGCATCGCCGGCTACAATGCGGCGATCACCGCCCCGATCGATTTGGAGAACAAGATGTCACGATCTCCCCGACGTGAATTCCTCAAGCACGCTGGATTGCTTGGTGCCGGCGCGGCTCTGACTTCTTCCGCACGCGTAGCAGCCGAACAGCCGCGCACAGCGATTGATGAATACGATCCTGCGAACGTCAAGCTCGCTCGGCGAGTTCCCGGCTCACTCAGTGACGACGACATGAGATTCCTGCAGCAGCTTGGACTGCGATGGGTCCGCGTCGATCTGACGCGTGAACAGGCGAACTTGGGTTTCCTAAAAGGATTGCAAGAAAGGTTCGCCCGCTACGACATCAGCATCTACTCGGCGGTTCATCCAGTTCAGGCATCCGTCAAGATTGGGCTGGGGCTTGATGGACGGGATGCGGAGATCGCCGAGTATCAGCAGTTCCTGCAAGCTCTGGGCCGGCTGAAGATTCCCGTCGCCGGGTATGCCTTTCACCCAGGAAACACCTACAGCACGGGGCGGATCGAGCATCGCGGCTACTCCGTTCGTCTGTTTGATCTGGACGTGTTCCGCCGCAAGTTCGAGAAGCAGATGTTCGACCGGGAATACACGGCCGAGGAGATGTGGGACAACTACGAGTACTTCATGAGGCGCGTGCTGCCGGTCGCCGAGGATTCCGAGGTGCGTTTGGCACTGCACCCCGATGACCCGCCCGTGGAGATGATGAATGGAGTGGCCAAGCTGTTCACGCATTACGAAGGCTACCGCCGGGCGGACGAAATTGCCAACCACAGCCCTTACTGGGGCGTGCTGCTTTGCGTCGGCACGTGGTCCGAGGGTGGAAACAAGATGGGCAAGGATGTGTTCGAGATGATTCGCCACTTCGGGTCGAAGGAGAAACTGTTCGCGATTCACTTCCGCAATGTCAGCGGCACGTTGCCACGGTTTTACGAGACGTTTCCCGACGACGGCTACCAAGACATGCCTCGTGTGATGAGAACGCTGCGCGAAGTCGGCTTCAACGGATCGGCCATTGGTGACCACATCCCACAGATGATCAATGACACCGGCTTGCAACAAGCCGGCGCCGCCTATTGCGTCGCCTACATGCGAGCGTTGCTGCGACAAGCGAATCGTGACGTGGGGTAGCCGAGTGTGTAGCATCGGATCACCCAAATAGGAAGGGAAGTTAGGGACGTGGAACGTAGCTCGCACCAGATCATCGCTGTCGCCGAACTCGGTGTCTCGAACCAGCCCCTCAATGTCTGCACCAATCGACATGACCGCTACATCAAAAGTGCGGTTGGAAGCAATCAGTCGCAGCTCGCCGTCCGAAAGATCGACGTTTTGAGCTGTGAAGAAGTCGAGTTTCGGTTCCGTTCAACATGAAACCTGATCCGAGGTTGTGGTAACCACGCAAGGTCGATCACTCCCTCACCCTGCCACCGGTCCTCGCCTTGCGTAAGTTCCACTACTTCGCGCCAAATCGGCAGCGGCGTGTTGATCGCGACGTCGCCATAGGGCGACGGGAGTGCGGCTGGGTAGTTTTTCCTCGACATTGTTCCCGTAAACGAGTTCACCCTTGACGCGTCCGATGTGCAGCAGGCTACGCCACGCTATTGCTATACTTCCGGGCGCGCGTCGTCAGGGGTTCGAGAGCGCCGCGGCGCGGTCGAGCATGAGCAAAACAAGGCGTAGGATCATCAGGGCAAGCAGCTCGGCGAGACCCACGACAAAACGGTCGGCATGGTCAAGGTGGACTTTGAGATTGACTTCGAGAACTTTGGCGTAGATCGGAGGTAGCGCTGCTTGCCGGCGGAGCAGGTTAAATGAGCCGGGGTGTTGACATCGCCGCAGCGATGTATACATTAGTCCACTATTACCAAAGCCACGGAAGTAGTGGTGGCACCCGGTCGGCTGGCTCCGTGATGGCTAGCGACTACTTGGCGGGCGGGCCAAGCATTCGCGGAGTTACAAACCCATGAGTCGACATCATCTGATCAAATCACTCTCGGTCGTAGGCGGCTTCCTTGATGGCCTGCAGCTCAGCTTTCAGGACGGCCTCAACTGCTGTATCGGTGCTCGCGGGACTGGCAAGACGACGGTCCTCGAACTTGTGCGGTACGCGTTCGACGACGTTCCGAGCAAGGAACACGCGCCGGAAGAAGCAAAGCGAATCGAGACACTCGTCAAGCAGAATCTCAGCGGCGGCCGCGTCCAAGTCGAGATCGAAACGAAGGACGGAATCACCTACCGCGTCAGTCGATCGTGGGGCGAAGAGCCGATCGTCCTGACCGCCGAAGGTGAGCCAACCGAGCTCAGGCTGCAGTCGGGCGCGGTGTTTCGGTCTGACATCTATAGCCAAAGCGAGATCGAAAGCATGGCGGATCGTGCGCTGTCGCAGCTCGATCTATTGGACAACTTCCAACCAGAGCGAATTGCGGAGATCGAAGGACAGACCAAGCAATTGCAGACGGCGCTCGAAGCGAACGCTCATCGGATTCTACCGCTCGAATCCGAGATCGCGTCGTTAGGCGACGAGCTAGCAACATTACCGAGCGTTGAAGAGAAGCTGAAGCAGTTCACGTCCGAGATCGGGGGAGACGCTGCGCCAGCCAACAAGGCACATAGCGAGAAGGCGTTGCGCGACCGAGAACGGCGGTCACTAACTCTGGCGGATCGACTGTTGTCCACCGCGGCTATCACGCTGCAGGAGCAGGTCGGTGGCATCGAGCAACAGGCGAAGACGCTCATCGATCACGAGATCATCGAAGGCCCAAACGGCGAGGCGATGAGAACTGCTATTGATCGCTTGGTCGACTGCGGCCGCGATGTCGACGTCCTCCTGGAGAACGCTCGCAAACGGATTGAGACAGCCTCCGGTGAACTGAGCACAACTGCAGCAGCGCTCGATACGCAGCACAAGCAGCAGGAACTCAAGTTTCGCGAGATCGTTGAACAGCAGGAGCAGACTCGGAAGCAAGCGGCTGAACGCGGGCAACTCGACAAGGTGCGAAACACGTTGCTTGCCAAGCGCAGAAACCGTGGCGACAAGCAACAGCAACTGACGCGTCTCCGTAATGAAAGAACCGACCTGCTCGACAAGCTGTCGGCCGCACGTGACGAGCGTTTCGCTGTGCGGCAAGAGGTGGCTGACCGCATCAACGAGAAACTCTCCCCAAACATCCGCGTGTCGGTTCGCCAGTGTGGGAGTACGGAGCAGTACCAGCAGGCGCTCGAGCGCGCCATCAAGGGCGCTGGCGTGCGGCAAGGATTGGTTGCCCAGAAGATCGTCAATTCGCTCCCGCCGACGGAGTTCGTCGAGCTTGTGCGAACGCGAGATTCCAATGGCCTCATCAGCCGTGGTGAGCTCAATGCAGACCAAGCGGCCAAGGTGATTGCTGCCCTATCTGGATCTCAGACGCTGTACGAGCTGGAGACTGTCGACTTGCTCGACCTTCCCTGCATCGAACTCAAAGACGGTGATGAGTACAAGGAGTTGGCTTCACTCTCGACCGGGCAGCGTTGCACGACCATCTTGCCAATCCTGTTGATGGAGAGTGACAACCCATTGCTAATCGATCAGCCCGAAGACAATCTCGACAACCGCTTTATCTATGAGACGATCGTCGAGAGCGTCCGAAAAGTGAAGCAAGCGCGGCAATTGATATTCGTGACGCATAATCCCAACATCCCAGTTCTCGGCGACGCCGAACACGTCTTTGTCCTTCAATCCAATGGCGAGCATGCACGGAAGTTAAACGAAGGAACTGTAGACGAATGTAAGGAAGACGTGGTTGAATTGCTGGAAGGCGGTGAAGAAGCGTTTAAGCAACGCAGGAAAAGGTACGCCTACTGAGATGAGCACATACGGTCGACAAGATGTCACCGATCTGCTGACGAAACTCCAAGCCAATCCAGAAGCCATCGAATGGCGCGAACGGCGTGAGTTGGCACGGTCGCTATCTGACTTGCTTCGCGATGGCAAGCAAACCGATGACGATTTGCACTTGGTCGCCGTGCTCGCGGACGATCCGAAGTGGGAGGTTCGCCGTGAGATCTCCGAATTACTGACTCTGCTGCCCGACGACGACTTCACCCACGCCGCCGCGAAGCTCTCCGAGGACACTAACAACTTCGTCCGCAAGGCGGCTGAGCGGGCCCTCGATCGTCGGCGCAAGGGACAGCGTGCAGCCAAGCATCGACGCCACGGAATCCAAGAAGTCGCAGCGGAGTTCGACGAGATGGAGCGGCTGCATGGGACACTCGCAGCCAAGATGGCCCGCCGAATTAGCGAGCGGTTGTACGATGTTTCGGTCGGTGCCTGCGTTCACAATCTGCGAGGAGTGCTCACGCCGATCAAGACGAGCACGACGAAGCTGCTCTCTGAGCTGGATGGCGGGTTGGATGCAGAACGTGCCTCCAAGCATTTGACAAGGATCGACGAGAAGGTGGCATTTCTGGAGCGACTACTCGACGACATGCGAACATATTCGCAACCGATCCCGCATGAGCGTCGCCGCGAAAAACTCAACGACCTTGTCCGTGATGCGATGTCGATCGCCGTGGAGAACCTTCGCGACAAGGGCTACGAGACGAGCGTGCTCAAGTTGCCGGTGGACGTTCCCCACGACATCACTCTCGAAGCTGCCAGACACCAAATCGTCGTCGCGGTCACGAACGTCGCGAAGAACGCGATTGAATCGCTAGTTGTCGACGAAGGACGGCTACGGGCTGGCACGGTCAGCATATGTGCAAAGCTCGTAGGCGATCGAATCGAACTTGCTGTTGAAGATGATGGCGATGGAATGAGCGCCGAGGATCTGGAAGAGATTCGAGAGTTCGTCCCGGGCCAAACCACGAAGAAACAAGAAGGGACCGGGTTCGGTCTCCCAACCGCAAAGAAATACATCGAAGCGCATGGCGGCGAGATGGGCATCGACAGTCGAGATGGTGAAGGCACCTGTGTAACAATCATCCTGCCTACTGAACAAACGGAATGTGAGTCATGACATTGAAAGCGTTGGTCATCGATGACGACGCCGGAATTGTAGAGTCGGTTGCAGACATCCTTGAATCACTTGGTCACAACTACGATTCAGCGGAAACCCAGGAAGCGGCGCGCGGCCTATTGGAAGAGAACGAGTATTCTTATGTCCTGCTGGACCTTGAAGTCCCTGTTCGCAAAGGCCGGCTGCCGCGCGTTCAAAACGGGGAGAACCTTCTCGCTGAGATCAAACGGCGTTACGAGTTCCAATCTGTACCAGTCATCATCATGACCGGGCACGGTACTGATACGCCCGAACTCGCCGTTGAGATGATGAAGAAGGGCGCAGCCGATTACGTCACCAAGCCGTTCCCCGCACGTGGTAAGACGCTAGACCGCGCCATCCACGAAGCCCTGACCAGCTCTGGCAGAATGGATGGGAAGGCCAGGCGCAAAGGTAGTGCAAGGGCCACCAAGTTCTCAGGAGCAGAATTGGTCATCTACTCGCGTAAAATCGAACTCGCTAGGACGGAGATCCCAATCTCACCTACGATGCGGAAGCTTCTTATCCAATTGTCGCGGCGACAATCGAACGGAAAGTATGTGTCGCTGAGCGGCGACGAGCTGGCTGCGCGGATCGGCTGCAAACGTGGTCAGAACGGCGTCTCCGGCACAGTCCGTGACCTACGCAATAGGACGTCTGAGATTCTCAAGGCCGAGGCTGGTATCACTTGCGAGCGGCAAGACATCATCCAGAGCGGCAAGTTCGGCTACCACTTCAACTCCTGGATCACAATTCGCGAAGCGGGATCGGTATCACGCCGGGCGGTGAGTGACACCAATCATGACACCGATGAGCCTGATCCTGATACCAATCATGACACTGGAAATGACACCAATCGAGCCACGGATGACACCAATGACACCGATCTGAACGAGCGGCAGCAGTGGGTGGTAGGCCAGTTGGCGAACGGCGTAGAGCTACGAGTCAATGCGGTCGTAACGCGGTTCGGCTGCGCGACTGCTACGGCAAAACGCGACCTCGCCAAGCTCAAGCAAGCGAGCCGAATCGAGTTCGTCGGTCCCTCGCGCACCGGGCACTATCGCCTCAAAACCAAGAAGCCCCGGTAGGCCCTCAAGCCGAGCGCCTCGCAAGTTGCGCCGCATCACGAAGATACGCGGCTGGCGTCAGCGGGTACGATCGGACATACTGGTCCACCAGGGTGTCAGACGGTTCAAAGATACGACAGTCACCCCGACTTGACGAGACAAACTGCCCTTTGACAAGAATGTCGAAGGGCTTTCTTATTGTGGGGACAAGAGTTGCGCCATCGAGCGAAAAGTTCAAACAGGTGATTTCGAGCAAACGACGTTTTGTGGCAACATCGGCGGTAAGCCATTTGTCCGTTAGCGTTTGCGAAAGTTCAAACGCTTTCTCAGCTAAGCGGCTGTTTCGCTGCGTGTCGGCAGCAGCCGAGTCAAGTTGCCGCGTTAGTAAAGCCTCGCGATCACGGAGTTCGGTGTTCTTGCGAGCGAACACGGTCTCGTCAATCTCGTCCGCTAGGCGAAGATTGAGTAGTTTATCTCGCTGGTTTTGAAGGGTTGTGTGCTGGTCCACCGATTCTTTACACGCTTCCGAGGGGATTGTCACGCGAACATTCCCACCCATATTGGCTGTAAAGAATCGCTGGGCTAGCTCACCCACTTCTT
>PBSM01000007.1 GCA_002726245.1 Planctomycetaceae bacterium
GGAAGCGATGCTCGTGGTCGTCAAAAAGTACGACCAGTTCCAGGAGGGGACATCCATGCTCGCCTGGTGCCGCTCGATCGTGCGGATCGAAGTACTGCGAGCGAAACAGCGCTATCAGCGCGAGAGAACGCTGGCTGAGCGCCTGTTGGACGACGCCATCGACGCGGCCTTCGACGAATTTCAAGCGGTCAGACTACACGACGAAGCAGAGTCTTCGCGCGAGGCGTTGCGGCGTTGTTTGGAACGAGTGCCGGACCGTGGCCAAGGCGTGTTGAGAGCGAGATTCGCCGACGAGTTGAGTTATCAGCAGATCGGCGAGCGGCTCGGAATGACCGTCGAAGCGGTGCGAAAGGCGCTGTTTCGACTCAAGAAGCAAGTAGGTTCGTGCGCAGAAACCAGCCTGAGGGCGGCACAATGAACGAAGAGAATAACTGGGAAGAATTGATCGAGCGCCACTTGCGTGGCGAATTGGACGAAGCCGAGAAGGAACGTCTCGCGGAACTGTTCGACAGCAACGCCGCCGCGCGGCAGGAGTTCGTTGAGCACGTACAGTGGGATACCGAGATGTCGGAGACGCTTCGCGAAAGTGACGCAGCGATTTACGAAGCAGACGATTTCCTTGCGGAGCGATCAGATGATCGTAAGCGGTCGTCAGGAATGACGTTCCTGCAGTTCTCGCTGGCTGCCACTGCCGTGGTCATTGTAGTGCTCTCGGCACGCTTAATCTACGAGCGATCGCAAACAGGGAGTCGGATCGCGGAAAACCTAAAGAGCACGCAGCGTCAGATTTCGAACGTGTCCATTGCCAGGATCACCGGCTTGAGTGGATCATTGATTTGGACGGGCGATCGCGGACAGATCGTACGGGACATCACCGTTGGGACTGACGTCGCTGGAGGAACGATTGAAGGACTTGCACCCGACTCGTGGTTCGAGCTGCAGTTCCACGACGGGTCGACGGTGATGATTTCCGGCACTTCCATGCTGACGTTCGCGGACGTCGGGCAGAAGCAGTTGCGGCTGCGAGAAGGACGTCTTTCAGCCAATGTCGTTCCTCAACGGGAAGACAAACCGATGCTGATCCATACGCGCTCGGCCCTGCTGAAAGTGCTTGGTACGCAGTTCGATGTCGAAGCGGATCATACTTCGACTGTGCTGAATGTAAGCGAGGGCAAAGTTCGCCTCAGGAGACTCAGTGATGGCAGCGAGGTGGATGTCCCGGCAAACCACCTGGTTGTAGCGGAAGACGAACGCGACCTGACACCTGAACTTGTTCCGGACTCGGTGCATCACTGGAAGAGCCATCTTCATCACGGCCCCGGAGGTTATGGGAAGTGGTTGCCCTCAACCGCACGGCGAAGTGCTTCTCAAAAGGCAACCCCATTCGTGCCGTCAGAGAACCCCAAGCTCACGCTCTACCTGTTAAGCATTCCCGTTTCCCGTTCTGACAGTTCACCGGTTGTCGTCCAGCCCAATTCACGATTCGTTGTCCGCGGCCGACTTAAAAAGCAGGCCAGCGTCCATTTCGGTATTGGAATGCGACACGTCAATGGCGAATTCGCCGGCAAGTTCCGAGGGGACCTCGGCAATCGGCAACCCATTTCAGAGGTGGACAGCGAAGGTCGTTTTGAGGCGGTTTACCGACTTGGCGATTTCACGCTCGATCCGTGCGTACGGGATCGGAAAGACGATCTAGCAGGCAGACCTGACCGCCTGGTGCTCAACGATGTTTGGGCCTTCACGCACGCCAACGGCCCGTCGGGACTGGAGGTCACCGAAATCGAGCTGATACCGCCTGTCCGACATACGCCGCGGGATGACGCGGCCAGTGAAGTCAACCTCAAGCACAACGATACGGAGAGCGAGCGATGAAGAACATCCGTGCATTGATCGTCTGCATGACGACCGTCTTGTTCGCGATCAGTAGCGCCGGTTCAGCGGATGAGAGCGGGCAACCTGTTGTGAAAAGCACTGGCTACCGGGGTTCCTATTTCGTCAACGGGGAAATCCACGTCAACATGTATGGCGCACCCGAGGGCAAACCGCTGACGAGCGGCCATCAGGATTTCAAGCCATCTTGGTCAAAGACCGGCGACATGCTCGTCTTCTTCCGCAGACTGAAGAATGATCCGGTGGTGACCAATTGGAAAACCGCCATNCACNTNATNAATGTGGATGGCACCGNCTTGCACGCGCTGAGNGANGGNACNCACACNGATTTCAACCAAACCTGGACTCGCGANGGAACCAACACGCCAATTTGGAATCGNAAGCATCCCGANAANGTCAGCTTNTNTGTGATGGCGAGCAANGTGGGCAACAAGCCCGGNCAGGANATCGCGCTGACCGACAAGANNTACCATACCTGGGCCTACACNTGCCTNATNGACGGCAGAATCCTCGTCCAGTGCGCACANCCGAAGCANGGCNGNGGCTATTTTCTCATGACACCCAATCCNGGCGGCNANCCNNNTTTCGAACNCATCGAGTGNNNCATGGCCANNAANGGAANANTNGATCGNGTCAGCGTCTCGCCAANCGAGACAAAGGTCTGCTTCGANTANCANANNGGNTTCNAGCGACAACNTNACNGGNCGCACNCTCTANNTCGCCGACTTCGACGCAAAGAAGCCCTCGATCACNAATGCNAANNNGTTCGCCAACNAGNAGGGNNCNAATCGTTGGTTCGCCTATCCTCGNTGGACGAAGGATGAAAAAGCGATNNTCTACCACGCNAGTCCCTCGCTNTANCTCTACACGTTAGAGGACGAGAGCACCGTGAAGGTGTCGACCAGCGACGGGGCCGACTACCGCTACCCTCACTGCGAAGCAACGCCCAAGTAGAACGGAGACCAGAAATGAAAAATATCGGTGTAGTGACGGCTCTGCTCATCGCTCTGACATCGGACGCGTCCAGCGATATGGCTCGATCTGCCGACACCTGGACCGGCTGGCTTGGTCCCGATCGGAATGGCTGGGTGGCCGAATTTGAAGCGCCAGCGGCCTGGCCGAAATCGCTGAACCAGGTATGGTCCGTGGAAGTGGGAACCGGCTATGGTTCTCCGCTGGTTGTCGGCAATCACGTCTTTCAGCACGCGCGACAGGGCCAAGGCGAAGTCGTCTGGTGCCTGGATCGTACGACCGGAAACGTGCAGTGGCGGAAACCGTTTGCCGTCCCATTCAAGGCAGCCGGCGGTGGCGAGTATCACGGCAATGGCCCGAAGTCGTGTCCGGTGTACGCGAACGGCCGGCTGTTCACAATGAGCATCAACGGGACGATGTCGGCGTGGGATGCGTCATCCGGAGAACGACTGTGGCAGCGCAACTACGACGCGGATTTCGGAAAGAGCCATCCCAACTGGGGTGCGTCGACATCGCCGATCGTCGATGGCAACACCGTGATCGCACACTTTGGAACGGACGAAGCAGGCTCCCTCGTAGCACTGGATGCAGCGACTGGCAGGGAAGTTTGGAAGCACGGCAAGGATGGTCCGTCGTACTCGTCTCCACTGCTCACGGAAATCGACGGTGTCCGGCAGGTGGTCGAATGGAATCACCGGGCGCTGGTAGGAGTGGAAAGCCGGACGGGTAAATTCCTTTGGGAGTTTCCGTTTCCCCACATCGGGTCCGACCAGAACATGCCCACACCTACGATTCACAACGGCCGTATTTTGCTGGGTGGAGAAAACCGCGGCATCCACGGCATTCGCCCGGAACGGAAAGATGGGAAATGGACCGTCACGGATGAGTGGCATCAGAAGAAGCTGGCGCTCGACATGAGTTCTGCCGTCATCAACGACGGTCTTCTTTACGGCTTCTCGCATTACGACAGCGGGCGGCTGTTCTGCCTCAATCCGAAAACCGGCGAGGTTCTGTGGACAGGCCCGCCTCGCACGGGGCAAAACGTCATGTTCCTGTCGGCACCTGGACTCATCGCCGCACTGATCAGCAATGGCGAGCTAAGAATCCTCAGAGCATCGCCGCAGACATACCAGCAGGTTGCTTCGTACCGAGTCGCTGAAGATCGCACATGGGCACCGCCAGTGCTGTTGCGGGACGGCGTGTTAATCAAGGATCATCGTCACATGACGATGTGGTCGTTGAATCCGAAGGAGCCTATTCGATGAGAATAGCGGCCGCAAAACGAAAGCAAATCTGGGGATTGGCTTAGCTACATGCGAAATCTGTTGCACAACAATTTGCAGCTGTCTCGACGGGTTTTCTTCTTGACCATCGCGACCGGAGTTCTGCGTGCGGCTGCGCAGGACACGACGACTCATTGGAACCAGTTTCGTGGACCGGGCGGCGCGGGGATTTCCGCGGCTAGCGTTTCTTCTGACTAACGATCTCTCCGTTGATGACCACGCCGATGCAGTGCGAAGTGTATTCGAAGGGATCGCCGTCGAAGAGGGCAAGGTCGCCGTCTTTGCCGACTTCGAGCGAGCCGACTCGTTTGTTGATGCCTAAGATCTTTGCGGAGTCAACGGTGATCGATGCGAGTGCCTGCTCGAACGACAAGCCGTTGGCGGCTGCCATGGCGGCTTCCCACAACAAGACGCGCGTCTTCGGCACGTACGCTTCGTAGCCGGCTTGCATCGCGACCGGAACGCCAGCAGCAACGAGCTTGGAAGCGGTTTCGAAACTGAAGTTCTCTCGCTCACCGGTTGGTCGAACCATCGTTGGATGAATCAGCACGGGAACGCCAGCCGCTTTGATCTCGTCGATCAGTAGGTACGCTTCCGCGGCGCCGTCCAACCACAGCTTGATATCAAATTCCTCGGCAAGTCGCAGCGCGCTGCCGATGTCTTGGGCTCGGTGGGCGGTCACGATCAACGCCAACTCGCCTTTCAAGACTCGCCCAAGTGTTTCCAGACGCAGGTCGCGAGCTGGCTGCTCTTTCTCATCATCTCCGTCAGCCGCAGCCTTCTTGTCGAGATACTCTTGCGCCTTGATAAACTGCTCGCGAAGCATGGCGATCATCTTGCCACGCGTTCCTGGCGATTTCGTGTCTTCCTTCCTGGCGTCGCCGGTCAATGTCGCCACGACAGCTCGCGAATCAGCGAGCAAAGCACCCTCGACCGTGTTTCCAGTCGTCTTCACGATCAGGGTCTGCCCCGAAATCAACTCGCCCGGGGCATGTCCTGTGTGAATCGTCGTAACGCCGAAGCTGCGGACCCAAGCAACCAGGTCTTCGTGAGCGTTGTACGCGTCGAGAGCGCGCAATTCCGGTTGAATCGGCTCCGCATGCTCAAGTTGGTCTTGGTCATGGTCGTAGTTCAAGATTCCCGAGAGGCCAACCGTGCAATGGGCATCAATCAAACCTGGCGTAACAACTTTGGCTTTAAGCACTTTGAAACCGGCCGGCACCTTGATCGTGTTGGCCTTGCCAACAGCGGTGATCTTGCCATCCTGGACGACGATCATGCCGTTCTTGATCGGCTCGCCAGCCATCGTATAGACCGTGCCACCTCGAACAGCGATCTGGCCGGCAGCAGGCACGGCGAAGTTCGCGGAGAGAAGACAGGCCAGTAGGCTCATGCTGAATCGTGTGTTCATCTCGCACCTCCTTGGTTCGCCTCGTCAAAGCAGCAGTAGTAAGGTGATTGATCGTGACCAGCGCCGTAACCGCCAACGGCATACAGCCGGTCCTTGGGATTGCTGCGATCAAAGACCCTGCGGCCTTCAACCCACGTCTCGAGCACTTTCGTGTAGATGCTCAGAGGGTCGCCATCCAAGATGATGAAGTCAGCGTCCTTGCCACGCTTGAGTGATCCGACGCGATCTTGCAAGTCGAGCATCTCGGCTCCGGCCAGCGTGAGTCCTTCGAGCGCGGCCTTTCGCGACATCCCAGCTCGAACGGCCAATGCTGAACTTCGGAAGAAATACCGCGAGTCGAGGATCGGATCATCCGTGTGAAAGGCTGTCCGCACGCCGGCCTCTTCCAAGATCCTTCCGGTCTCTAACGAGAGGTAACGTGCTTCGAGCTTGCCCCCAGGCGAATCGATCATGATGATCGAGCAGGGCGCGCCAGCCTTGGCGATCTCCTCAGCCACTTTCCAACCTTCGCTGATGTGATGCAGCACGACTCGGAAGCCGAACTCTTTCGACAAGCGGAGTACCGTGATAATGTCATCGTGGCGATGCGTGTGGTGATGAACAATGCGTTTGCCTTGCATCGCTTCCACGAGCGTTTCCAAATGCAGATCACGCGGCGGAAGCTCTTCCGGATTGCCGTTGGCACTTTGCACTTTGTCATCATACTCGCGTGCCTTGATGTACTCTTGCCGAACGAGGAAGGCGGATTTGCCACGTGTTCCGGGAAAGTCCCCGCCTTTCATTGAGTTCGTACCATTGGCCATCTTCAAACCACCAAGGCCATTCCCTTCGGCGTCGCGATACAGCAGTTGCTCGACCGTAGAAGGCCTTCCTTCGTAGAATCGCAGCTTCACGTAGACAGTTCGCCCGCTGATTAAATGTCCTGATCCAGGCATGATGTTCAGCGTTGTCAAGCCGCCCGCCAACGCCCGCTTGAATCCGGAATCATGCACATTCAACGCATCGAGCACACGGACTCCAGGTTGGATCGGCCCACTGCCATCCGCCGCATACGGCCCGCCGACGTGGCTGTGTGTGCAAACAAGCCCCGGCATGATGACGCGACCTTGAACGTCAATCGTCTTCGTACCGGCAGGCACCTTGACCTTCTTCACCGACCCCACGCGCAAGATCTTCTTTCCTCGCACGACGAGCGTGCCATTCGGAATCACATCACCCTCAATGGGAATGATCTCGGCACCAACGAAGGCGACAGGCTGCTCCTGTGCGACGACAACCGTTGGCACAAGCAGCATGACAAACAAGACAAGAACTCGCATCGGCAACTCCTAACTGGGAAGCTTAATCTTGGTGGTCAGAGCAGCAAGCAACTATCTTAGTCCACAGTTGGCAGCGTTGCACTTCGGCGCACAGACTCAGTAGGACGGAGTTGTATTCCGTCTCTTTCACGAGTCGGAGTACAACTCGAACCTACAAAGTCGAATGACGTGAGACACTAGCACCAAACGGAATTCGGGTGGATTTGTATGAACTTTGAAAGCGTAGAAAGTGTAAAACTTCAATGTGAACGCACCCTTGGTCAAATTCCGCTTGGTGCTAGTATTCCGTCGCAGCTCAGTTTTCGGGTAGCGAAGCTCGCCAAGAGCTTCGGCTCTTCCCGGTATTGGCCGAAAGTCTTAGCGACTTTCGCTACGGCCTATCCGACAGCTAAGTCGAGACGAAGTGCTAGCCTGGGGAGAGCTTGTGGATGGCCGTCGTCCTCGGCAATCTGTTTTAGTATCATCGAGGAGCTGATAGGATCGCGTTTGGTGTTGCATAAGGCCAACTTCTTACAGAGGCAGCAATGGTGAGACTGATACTCCTCAGTTCGGTATTGGTCGGGTTGGCTGGTTGCTCCGACGGCAATCCCAGAAGGTACGCCGTGAATGGTCAAGTTCTCTTCCCGGATGGTAGACCTTTGACGACAGGGACTGTTGAGCGCGAAACGCTTGACGAGGAAGAGCCGCTTACAGCCACCGGGACGGTTTCGGAGAATGGAACGTTCGAGTTGGGAACATTCGATGTGGATGATGGCGCGGTGGCTGGTCGGCACAGGGTCGTCGTGCTCGGCGATGCCGAAATTGGCACCGGCACTGAGCGACCTGGGTTGTTACCTCCGCCAACACTGCACCCGCGCTACCGTGATTACAAGACATCAGGCTTGGAATTCACAATCGAACCCGACGACAACGACATCAAGATCCAAGTTGAGTACGCGCCCAAACCTCAGCGCCGGCGCTACTAAGTCGTGCGATCATGGTACGCTGACCGGTTCACCGTCGTTTCTAGCACCTAAGCGTCCCAGGACTTCCGTCGAGACCGACGTGCTTACTCCGCGCGTGCTCCCATCGACAAGGACGAAGTTGCAGCTTCCCGGATGATAGCTGCCGAAGTTGCCGAGATAAGTGTCCTAATGAGATCTGGCGAGTCGATGCCCAGGACCAGCGCGGCGCGACCAACTGCCTGGGTGATCGCCGTTGTACAGTGCTCCGTCCTCTTGGGCATGGCCAAACTGTTCACGACGAACGTGCTTCTCGCCGATGAGAAATGTGTTGCTCATGCCATCGGTAACACTTTTGAATGCAGTGCGACTCTTCCATGATACCAGGATCGCGTTCGGGGGCGCAAATCCTCCGACTGGCACCGTTGGCGGTTTCGTCTTCCCGTTACCAATGATCATGGCGCCGTTAGACGTGATCCAGTTCCAAACGCCGCCCGGTCCGTAGCCCGCTGAGGATGCGTAGTCGCCGACGACGCCGGGAACATGCGGGCTTGTCTCGTAGGGCGAAAGGATGTCGTCGCCCGTCGTGCTGATCATTCCGGCCTTCCGCCGTTCAGGACAAGTGTACGGCGGGATGATCGTCAACCTCGCGATGTCGGGTTGGTAGTAGTACTTCAGGCCTGGATCCCAACCGTCGAACAGATTGATCGATTCCAAGTAGGGAAGGATTAGAAACGGCCAACTCGTGTAGTGATCATAGTTGCGGGTCGGCGGCAAACTCTTGTAGGTATCGTGGAACAGGTGGACTGCCAAGCCCTGTTGTTTGAGGTTGTTCTTGCATTGCATGTTCCGCACGGCGGCCCTCGCGGCTTGCACTGCCGGCAGCAACAGCGCCACTAGGATTCCAATAATGGCGATGACCACCAGCAATTCTACAAGGGTGAACGCCAGCCGGCCCGTTCGCCAATCTCTCCGCAGACGCAGATTCCAATTCATTTGCCTTTTCCCTGTAAGTAACGACGCAACCAAGAAATGAGAGATGAGATTAGTTGGCGACGTGACGGTCACATTTTAACAAAGCCCCGACGAATTGCACGCTCTTTCGAGGGATACACATCGAACGGCCGCGTGCAACGGGCGTTTGCCTCACTGCCACGAGTGTCCTGCTTGCAGATGCGCACCAAGTCATTCGTAGCTTAAGACTTACTGTGTGATCTCGACTAGGATTCTCTTGCGTAGGAGCGGCCAACCAGAGACAATCAAGGAACTGATTCCCTCACGCCTCGATTTCCCTCCCAGAATGCTCCGGCCGCTTCTCTTAACATTGTCGATCGTTGCATCGCCGCTAACCGCGAACGCTGGCGACGTGCTGACGTACGAGCAACATATTCGTCCGATCTTGAAGGCGCATTGCTTTCAGTGTCACGGCGAGGCGGGAAAGCGCGAGGGCGAGCTCGATCTAAGATTGAGAAGACTGATCGTAGCTGGCGGGGAGAGCGGACCAACTATCGAAGCGGGCGATCCCGACGCGAGCTTGCTCGTCGAGAGAGTCCGTTCGGGCGAGATGCCGCCGATCGACAAGAAGCTTTCCGACAACGAAGTCGAGACTATTTCCAAGTGGATCGAGTCCGGAGCACAGACGGCTCGCGCGGAACCGGAATCGATCGGAGACGATCCGGTCTTTACAACAGAAGAACGCGAGTTCTGGTCGTTTCGATCCGTCCACCGGCCAACGGTGCCGAAAACGAGCAACACCGCTCGTCTTCGGACAGCGATCGACAACTTCATCCTCGCGCGGCTGGAGCCAGAGGGCATGGAACTCTCGCCGGTGACGAATCGCCGTGCGTTGATCCGACGAGCCTACTTCGACCTTCTCGGTCTCCCTCCGACTCCTGAAGCCACTGATGCCTTCGTTGCGGATGAATCGCCCGCCGCGTACGAGCGTCTCATCGATCGCTTGCTGGCGTCTCCGCACTACGGCGAGCGATGGGGACGTCATTGGCTCGATGTCGCGGGCTATGCCGACTCGGAAGGCTACACAGAAGATGATCCGCCGCGCGAATGGGCGTATCACTATCGTGACTATGTGATCGATTCGTTCAACGCCGCCAAGCCCTTCGATTCGTTCATCCACGAACAGATCGCCGGCGACGAAATGATACCGCCAAGGAGCGGCGATCTGACGGCTGAGCAGATACAGAACCTAACCGCGACAGGCTTTCTGCGAATGGCTCCCGACGGCACAGGCGTCGGTGGCGTTGACCAGGACGTCGCCAGGAACGAAGTGGTTGCCGACACGATCACGATTGTATCGACCTCGTTGATGGGACTGAGCGTTGGTTGCGCTCGCTGCCACGATCATCGCTACGATCCGATTCCGACGCGCGACTACTATCGTTTGCGAGCCGTCTTTGCTCCCGCGTTGAATTGGAAAGCCTGGAAGTTACCCCAGCAACGCCGCGTGTCGCTGTACACGAAAGCCAACCACGAACAAGCCGCGAGCATCAACGCGGAAGCAGCAAAGATTGACAAGCAGCGCGAAGTCAAAGCACAGCAATACATCGAGCGGACTCTCGCGGAAGAGCTGGCGACGTTGCCTGAGCCGATTCGAGAGCCGATTCGCGTGGCGTACAAGACTGCCGGGAAAGAGCGCACAACGGAGCAACAACAACTGCTCAAAGATCATCCCAGCGTCGCGAATATCAGCGTTGGGTCGCTGTATTTATACGATAGACGACGCGACGAGCGCGCCCGCAAGATCGACGTGGAACGCAAGGCCAAGGAAACGCGGTTCATCGAAGAGACCCAAAAGCGCGCCGGAGTCGCAGTAACTGCTGCTACGCTCGCGAAGTTCAATCCTGAAGCGGCAGCCGAACTGAAACGAGACGCTGAAGCGGCTGCCAAGCTTCGTGCGGAAAAAGCGGCTGACGACCTCAAACGATACACAGAACGTGCGGCAGCGATTCGCGCGGACATCCCACGACACGTCTTTCTTCGAGCCGTCACAGAAACGGACGAGAAGACTCCCGCAACCTTCGTCTTCCATCGCGGCGATCATCAGCAACCGAAAGAGCAAGTTGGCCCAGGAGGCCTATCGGTGCTCGAACAACGGCTGGCATCCGACATCGCAGCGAACGAAGAGTCGCTCCCGAGCACAGGTCGGCGATTAGCCCTTGCGCGACGCTTCACGAGCCGCGACTATCCCTTGACGGCGCGCGTGATCGCAAACCGAATCTGGCTGCATCACTTTGGACGCGGCATCGTCAACACGCCGGGTGATTTTGGTGTGCTTGGCGATCGGCCGACTCATCCCGATCTGCTCGACTGGCTGGCGGTCGAGTTCATCGAGAGCGGATGGCAGGTGAAGCGTCTCCACCGACTGATTATGCTCTCCAGCGTCTATCGACAGTCTTCGCAACGCACGGAACAACACGACTCGCTTGATCCCGACAACAAACTCTATGCACGCATGTCCCTGCGTCGTTTGGAATCGGAACAAGTCCGCGACGCGATGTTGGCGATCAGCGGCCAGCTCAACACGAAGATGTTCGGAGATCCCGTTCCTGTGATGGAGGATGCGGTTGGGCAGATCGTGATCGGCAAAGAGAACCTCGACGGCGAACGTAAGCCCGTAAACCCGATCGCGTTGCAAGGAGAAGAGTTCCGCCGCAGCATCTATGTTCAAGTCCGCCGCAGCAGAATCCTGGCCGAACTCGAAGCCTTCGACGCGCCAGAAATGACCCCCAACTGTGACCGGCGAAGCTCGTCCAACGTTGCTCCACAATCTCTGTTCTTTATGAACAGCCAGCAAACAGTCAATGTTGCCAATGTGCTGGCGCAGCGCGTGATTGACGAAGCCGGGATCGATGTGACGCGGCAAGTGACGCGAGTCTGGCGTCTGGTCTTCGGATTGAGGCCGACCGCTGAGGAAGTTGATGCCGCGAGCGCTCTCTTGCAACAACAGCGGGAGCTGCTTGGCAAAGCAACTGATCGGCCGCGGGAGCTGACGCCGGAAACGGCTGCCTTGTCAACGCTCTGTCAGGCCCTATTGAGTTCCAATCGCTTTTTGTACATCGACTAATGACAGTTCCGAGATTGCACATATATTGTTTAACCGCAAGCCGGAGGCGTGCGCTTTGCGCGCGGCAGCGCACGCCTCCGGCTTGCGGTTAAACGTATGATCGGCAGAGCTACGATTGACGACGCACGGAACGTGGTTTCCGCGAAAGCAATGACACTAATGACAAACGACGACTTGCAACGATCGAACCGCCGTCACTTTCTCGCGGGAGGCGCGATGAGCATCGCGCCATTGGCGGTGAATTGGTTGCTCGGGCAGGAAGACGCCTCAGCCGCGCCGTTTAAGCCCGGCCTGAAACGCCCGACGTTCGATCTCCAACCCAAGCCTGCTCACAAGCCGCCTCAAGCCACAGCCATGGTCTCGCTGTTCATGCAGGGTGGTCCGAGCCAGATTGATCTGCTTGACCCGAAGCCAGCCCTGAACAAGCTCGATGGCCAGAAGTTTCCTGGCACGATCAAGTATGACAATGCGGCGCAAGCCAGCTCGACGGTCCTCGGTTCTCCTTGGAAATTCAAGCAGTACGGAAACTCAGGTACTCATGTGTCTGAATTGCTGCCGAACCTGAGTGAGGTTGTCGATGACATTTGCGTGATTCGTTCGATGCATACGGGCGTGAACAATCACGGTCAGTCGATCCACGCCGTGAACTCGGGCCGAATCCAACGCGGGCGGCCGGCGCTGGGCAGTTGGCTGACGTATGCCTTGGGAGCCGAAACGGATAATCTGCCAGCTTACGTCGCGATGACCGACCCGCGCGGCCTGCCAGTCGAAGGCGTTCTAAACTGGAACAATGGTTGGCTGCCGTCGCTTTACCAGGGAACGGTGATCCGTCCTCGTGAGCCGCGAATCCTGAATCTGGAGCCGCCGAGTTATCTGCAGGGCGACGTGCAGAAGAACTATCTAGCCTTTCTAAACGAGCTTAACCAGGACTATCTCAACAAGAACCCGCGCGAGTTGGAGCTTGCCGCTCGGATCGCGAACTATCAGCTTGCTGCGAGAATGCAAACGGCCGCGCGCGAAGCGTTGAACATCGAGCAAGAAACGGCTGCGACGTATCGTATGTATGGGATCGACGAAGCGGCAACGGAAGAGTATGGCAAGCGTTGTTTAATCGCTCGGCGGCTGATCGAACGCGGAGTTCGCTTCGTGCAAGTTTTCACGAAGAACCAGTATTGGGATCACCATGGCAGCATCCGATCGTCGCTGCCCGCTTCGTGTTTGAAAACCGACAAGCCAGCGGCAGCCTTGGTGAAGGATCTCAAACAGCGAGGCTTGCTCGACTCGACCGTCGTGCATTGGGGCGGCGAGATGGGCCGTTTGCCCGTCATCCAGAACGACGCTGGCCCCGAACGTGTCGGGCGGGATCACAATACTTATGGATTCAGCATGTGGGTCGCTGGCGGCGGCTTCCGTCGAGGCGGAACGTACGGAGCGACCGACGAGTTCGGCCATCACGCCGTCGAGAACGTCGTCCATCACTACGACTACCACGCAACGCTGCTACACTTGTTCGGCCTCGATCCCGATCGTGTTGTCTATCATCACAACTCGCGAGCGCAGACGCTGCTCGATAAGCAACCTGGGCAGGTCGTAAATGGAATTGTGGAAAATGCTCCGCTCGTTTAACCACAAGCCGGAGAGGCGTGCGCTTCCCACCGACTCAGAAGCGCACGCCTCCGGCTTGCGGTTAAACGAACAGGACGGCTGCTGAATCAGCTATAGAAAGGATCGTGGATGCTACGCTGCTTCGTGCTGCTGACGACACTGCTGTCTTCCACCGCGATCGTTCGCGCTCAACCGAACGTTGATCTGCTGATTCGTAGCGGTCGGATCGTCGATGGCAGCGGCAACCCGTGGTATCGCGGCGACGTTGCGATCCGAGGAGACCGAATCATCGCAATCGGAAAGGTTGCGGATGTCGAGGCCAAAAGGACCATTGATGCGACGGGCTTAGTCGTGTCGCCAGGCTTCATCGATATCCATTCGCACTCGGACTTCTTATTGCTCGAAGACGGCAACGCACAAAGTAAGATCCGCCAAGGCGTGACGACGGAAGTTCTGGGCGAAGGCAACTCGGCAGGACCCTATCAAGGCAAGCTCTCGCCCCGGGCTGCCAAGATCAACGGCAAGGCGGAGGAGTGGACCGGGCTTGGCGAGTACTTTGACCTCGTCGAACGAGCCGGCATCGCCACCAACGTCGCATCCTATGTGGGTCTGAACAACCTCTGGCAATCCGCCGTGGGGAATTCGTTTGAACGGCCGAACGAAGACCACTTTCGATACATGGAGAAACTACTCGATGAGGCCATGCGCGAAGGGGCGCTTGGCTTGTCGAGCCAAGTCATGATGCCACCGGGTTCGCTGGCAGCTACGGACGACATCGTGCGGCTTTGCAAAGTCGTGGCGAAGCATGGCGGGATCTATTCCACGCACATTCGCAACGAAGGCACCGGCGTCTTCGATTCAGTGAAGGAAGCGATCGAGATCGGCGAACGAGCTGGAGTGCCGGTCGATATTATCCACTTGAAAATCGCCGACCAACAGTTTTGGGGGCGGATGGACGAAGTGGTTGCGTTGATCGAAGCGGCACGCTCTCGCGGCGTCAACGTTCAAGCTAACGTCTATCCGTACACGCGAGGCAACAACAACCTTGTCAGCATTATCCCGCCGTGGGCCCACGAAGGCGGTAAGGGAAAGCTCCTGGAACGCCTGAAGGACACTAGCCTCCGTGACCGATTGAAGCACGACATTCAGAACGGAGTCACAGGTTGGTACAACCACTACACGGCGGTTGGAGGTGACTGGAGCCGGATGCTCGTGAGCGGCAACAATCGGTTCAAAGGTTTGACGATGGACCGAGTCATGTCGTTGAGAACGGTTGGCATGGCGGACGCGGATCTGCTCGACGAGCTGTTCGACTTCCTGCTCGAGGAAGGTGGCTCTGTCAGTACCGTCTATGCCCATCACGAAGAGAAAGACATGAACTTGGCGATGAGCCAGCCGTGGTGTTCAATCGGCTCGGATGGATCGGCTTATGCGATCGAAGGCCCGTTGCGTCGTGGCAACCCGCACCCTCGCAACTTCGGCACGTTCCCGCGCGTGCTCGGCCGATACGCTCGCGAGCGGAAGCTGTTGCGGTTGGAAGACGCCGTCCGCAAGATGACGTCGCTGAATGCTACTAAGGTCGGTCTTCGCGATCGCGGATTCCTGGCTCCTGGTTACTTCGCGGACATCACCGTCTTCGATCCGGCGACGGTCATTGATCGCGCGGAGTACACCGATCCGTTTCAATACAACATCGGCATCAAGTACGTGATCGTTAAGGGCGAAGTCGTGCTCGCAGACGACAAGCACACGGGCTCGCGGCCCGGACGGGCATTGCGGCGTCGGCCGACGAACCAAACTGTCAGTTCGGCGGATGGAGAATGACGATGACGAATGGCCTCGCAAGCCTTGCTAGTTCGGTTAGTCCCGAACGGACGGCATTGTGTAGCCGGGGGCGCCAACCCTTAGGTTTATCCACATTTCCCCCTAGTATTTTGTCGCAGCTCAGTTTTCGGGTAGCGAAGCTCGCCAAGAGCTTCGGCTCTTCCCGGTATTGGCCGAAAGTCTTGGCACTTTCGCTACGGCCTACCCGAAAGCTAAGTCGAGACGAAGTACTAGCACCAAATGGAATTCGGGTGAATTTGTATTAA
>PBSM01000008.1 GCA_002726245.1 Planctomycetaceae bacterium
GGGGAAACCTCAACCAGCACAATACCCCGCTAGTCACCCAGGAATGCGAAGGTGAAATTACCGTTAGCGATCCAACTCATCCGTTATTCGGGCGAAAACTAAAGCTAGCAGGCATGGCACGATTGCCTGGTCATGTGCGTCATTGTCACGTTGAGTTGCTAGCAGGGCATTTTGCATTTGTGCCGGTCGCAAGCACGAATCTATCCGAGGCACCTCGGCCTCTTCCCACCGTTCTGACCTTGAATTCGATCGAGGAGTTAGTTGCAACCTTCCAGACGTTAGCAATCGTCAGGAGGCGCAAAAATGCAACCGGTCGCAAGTCACGAAGTGTGGGATCAGCTAGGAAGCAACGAACGAAAGGCAATCGCCGAGGAAATCGTTCGCGTTCTCGCAGAGGAGGTCGAAAATGAACGGCTCGGGCAAGATCAAAGCAACGCATCTCAATCGGCTGGCAGTCGTGTATCTACGTCAGTCCGATCCGAAACAAGTTCGCGAGAACCGCGAGAGTGCCGTCAACCAACGAGCGCTCCAAGAGCGGCTGCGTGAATTCAATTGGAAACAGAATCAGATTTCAATTGTTGATGGAGACCAGGGGAAGTCCGCTAAACACGCCGAAGGGCGTGAAGGCTTTCAAACGCTTGTGGCTGATGTTGGCCTTGGAAAAATCGGAATCATTATGGGATATGAAGTATCTCGCCTGGCACGCAATTGTGCGGACTGGCATCGCTTGCTCGAACTGTGCGCGTTATTTGACACATTGATCGGAGACAGCGATGGCATCTACAATCCACGCGATTTCAATGATCGACTCTTATTGGGCTTAAAGGGAACGATGTCGGAAGCCGAGCTTCACAGTTTGCGATTACGACTGGACGCTGGTCGTATCTCCAAAGCAAAACGGGCAGAATTGATTCAACACCTTCCCACCGGATTGGTACGATCCAATGATGGTGAGGTAGCCATCCATCCAGACAAGAGCGTTGAAGATCGCATCCGATTGGTTTTCGAGAAGTTCGCGGAACTCGGAAGTGGATCGAAGGTATTGAAATACTTTGTGCGTAACGAACTCAAACTTCCACGCCATCAAACGTCGGGGCTCTATGCGGGCGAGATTCTTTGGAAAGCGCCCACGCTCTCGGCCCTTCACTCGATCTTGAAAAATCCGGCATATGCGGGTGCGTTCGCTCATGGCCGACGCCAGGCCGATCCGACGAAGCAGATTCCAGGACGTCCCGCGACGGGCCGCTTGCGTCGCCCTCAGGACGAATGGATCGCCCTGGTAAAGGATGCTTACCCGGCGTACATCTCGTGGCAAGAATACGAGAAAAACCAGCAAACAATAGCCGAAAACCAAGAGCGAATGCAGAACGAAACGTTCAAGAAGAAAGGTCAGAACTGCAATGGCGCTGCCCTGTTGGCCAAGCTAGTGTATTGCGCTAAGTGTGGACGCAAAATGAGAGTCCAATACAAAGACAATCGTTTTCAGTACGTGTGTAGCAAATCGAGAAACGAACTGGCCACAGGCTCGTGTCAATTCATCTCAGGTTGCCGAATCGATGATTCTGTCGTTGCGGAATTCTTCAAAGCCCTGGCCCCTGCACAGATCGATGCGTTGGCGGCGGTCCTGAAGAAACAATCCTCTGGCCATCAGCAGCAACTCAAACATCTGCGACAAGAAGTCTCGCGATTAGAATATGCTGCGACGCGAGCAGAACGACAATACAACAACGTTGATCCAGAGAATCGATTGATCGCGTCGTCTTTGGAAAGCAAGTGGGAACATGCGTTGGCTGACCTCGAACTGGCGAAGTCGAAGCTCGCTGACACCGAAGCTGAAAAGCCACAAGTCACCAGGATTCCAAACGAGCTGCGTGAGAGCTTTGCTGATGTTGGGCAACGACTGCCGGAGCTCTGGAGCCGTCTCGCCAATGATGTGAAGAAGGCATTACTCGGCGCGATGATCTGCAAGGTCAACTTGCTACGAGACGAAGGAGGCGTCGCGCAGATTCGCATCGTTTGGCAAGGAAAGTTAGTGACGGAAGTGAAGAAGTCCGTCCCTGTTCACTCTCTCCGCTATTCGAAAATGGAGCAGCGTGTTGCCGAGACGATGCGTCAACTCACGGCGAAGGGAGCAACGCAAGACGAAATCATCAAGACACTCAATGAGCGTCACGATTTACATCCATGTCGAGGCGGAGCGTTCACTTCGCAAATCGTCAGCAAGTTGAAGAGACGATTTGGCATTGTCTCTAACCTCGAACGCGTTCGACGTGGGGAGGTCGAGATTCGCAACGTCTACACGATTACTCAGATGGCGGAGGAAACAAAAATGGATCCGTCATGGATTTATCGCAAGATTGGAAAGGGTGCCATCCGAATCAAGAAAGACGCGACCTACGGTTGCTACTTGTTCCCACGCACCAAGAAATGTGTCAAGGAACTCAATCGCCTACGGAAGGGAACGCTCACGCATGTCGATATCCGAGAACTGCACCACAGCGGTTGAGGTAAAACGCATCTGGCCACCGCCTTGGGAATCGCCGCCTGTGGTCAAGGCCGACGCGTTCGCTTCTTTCGCGTCACTGAATTGATTACGCAGTTGATGGAAGCACGCGAAGAACGCGATCTGTTGCGTTTGAAAAAACAACTCGCCAAGTTCGACTTGCTCATCCTCGACGAACTCGGCTACGTCCCGGCCAGCAAGCTAGGCTCGGAACTGTTGTTCGATGTGATCAGCACCGCCTATGAACGCTTGAGTCTCATCGTCACGACGAATCTCCCTTTCGAGAATTGGACCGAAGTACTCGGCAGTGAACGCCTGACAGGTGCCACACTTGACCGACTCACTCATCGCTGCCACATCCTCGAAGCCAGCGGCGAAAGCTACCGTCTCAAAGACGCAAAACGCCGCCGGCAACCAAACCGTTCAAGTAACGGATCTCAATCGTCGAAATAAGAAAGGACAAANAGCCGCACCGAGCCACCGCTGCTCGGGCATTCACTCACAAACTTAGCGCTACGTGTTTCGCCCGCCGAGCGCTACGTTTTCTGGCCGCCGTTTATAGCCGTAGTGTTTCAGTTGAACAGTTTGTCGATGCGGTACCTCATTCCTTCGGCATTTCGAGGCGAATCCCCTCTCGCTCTGCTGACCTTTCTTATTGATGATAAAACCTGTTGAACAACCCCTAATGTTATCACGCACAGGATGATGGCAGACCTAGCTCAGAGATTGTGAGTGCGCCTGTCTTTCTGGTCTCAGGTTCTCTGACCCGAACTACGGAGTCGTAATTGTCATCGCCGAAGTCGATGTCGTCACGACTTTGATCTTGAACTCACGATAGGGCCGCTCGGTCGTCAGTTCTTGTATCGATTCGCTGCGGACGACCCGCCCGAGTTCTGAATCGAACAGCAGCGTACCGCGACTTATCTGATCGAGCAGCTTCAACTTGGCTGGTGATTCTCTCAACTCCAGTTGCGTGTCGATCGTGATCTTGTCTATCGACTCTTCCTTGCCAGCGAGCTTGTAGGTGTGGTTCTGTTTCAGCAAACCGAGAGGTGTTTTCGTTTCCGATTCGAATTCCCACGTGGCACCCGCATCGACAGCCGCTTCCGGGAGTTCAATGGCTGACTGACGCAAGATCTTCGTGATGCCTTCAGCCGAGAAGAGCTGCTTGATCGTCGCCGAATCAATCGCCTTTAACGATTCGCTTGTCTCGTCCGGCAAGGTAACTTCGCGAATAACNCCGCGGTTTGTCATCGAGACCTTGAATCGCGCACCCAACAACGGTTGCACTCCGGCAGCGATCGTCGCGGCCGCCCCCGTAGACGCTTTCTCGGATGCCGAATCGTATTCGATCGCGTCTGCTTTGCCAGACTTCATGCTGAGCTTCAGGCTATCGAACTGTTGAGTAATCTCCGCCGTTCCGTCTTCCTGAACCGAGTTGATTTTCCACGTCATCCCCATCTGCATGCGGATGTTGATCCCCTTCGGCTTGCCGGCGCCCGTTGTCTCCGTCGTCGTCGTCTGGTCGAAGCTGACCTGTAACGTTTGTTCTGGGGAAAACTTCCACCGGAACAGGGTTTGTGCGCGCCCGGTAGCGCAAAACGCAAACAACAACGCCAACGCGATCGCTCTTTTTAGCATTACTTTCAATCCGCAATCTGCAATCCAAAATCCGAAATCACAACTCAATCGTCTCTCCGGGCTCGAGCACAATCGGCTCGGCCGATGTCTCCGTTTTCACTCGCGCGGCCCAGGCATCTGCATCCTGTTCGATCGGCGGCCACGTATTGTAATGAGCCGGCGCGACGCGTTTCGGCGCGACAAGCTTGATCGCGTCGATCGAATCGTCGGGCCCCATGGTGAAGAGGTCGCCAATCGGTAATATCGCGAGATCGACTCCCGCGGCTCCGATCAATTTCATATCCGAGAACAACGACGTATCGCAAGCGAAATAGATCGTGCCATCGGCCAAAGCCAGCAAGAATCCGCCAGGGTTTCCGCCGTAAGAACCGTCGGGCAACTGCGAGCTGTGATGCGCGAGCGTCATCTTCGCCTTACCGAACGGCAACTCGGCAGTTCCTCCCAGATTCATCCCAATCGTTTTTTCAACGCCATGATTCTTCGCAAACCAATCCGCAATCTCATAGATCGCTACGACGGTTGCCCCCGTTCGGTTCGCGATCGACGCCACATCCGCCACATGATCGAAGTGGCCATGCGACACGAGAATGAAATCCGCCTCGACATCCTCCGCCTTGACGGGGGATGTCGGCGAATCGTTTAGGAACGGATCGAGCAAGACGTTGTGCTCACCGATCTTCAATGACCAGCTTCCGTGGCCAAGCCATTTAAGTTGTGTTGCCATTCGGCACTCCTATTTTCTCTGTTGGAGTCCCGCCTTTAGGCGGCTCTTGCTACGGCGCTCAGACCGCCTCAAGACGGAACTCCAACACCGTTACGACGCCTTTTGTTCTTCTTCTTTTTCGACTTCCGTTTCACTCCACCGACCTCCTTCACCAGTTCGTCCCAACGCTGCTTCAACTCACGCAGTTTCGCCGGTTCGGACTTGGAAAGGTCATTCAATTCCGTGCGGTCTTCCTTCAAGTTGTATAACTCCCACTCGCCGTTATCTATGTTCACAAGCTTCCACTGGCCAACACGCAACGCGTTGTGCGTGCCATAAAACGTGAACAAGATCGCGTCGTGAGGTTCTCGCTGTTGCCCAGCCAGAATCGGCGTGAGCGTCTTGCCCCGCGCGGGGCCGATTGGCTTGCCGTTGTAACTCCCCGGATACTCCACGCCGGCTAAGTCGAGGCATGTCGCCATGATATCGACGAGATGGCCTGGCTGGTGCGTGATGCCACCCGCTTCCTTGAGACCCTTTGGCCAATGAGCAATCAGTGGCGTCGAGATGCCGCCTTCGTGCTGATTTCGTTTGTACTCACGGAACGGCGTGTTGCAGGCGTGAGCCCACCGCTCGTCGTACGTCCAATACGACTCGGGATCCCACGGCATCAGATTCTCGTCGAGCGTCTTCTGCGTCGTTCGCTGAAACGGACAGGCTCCGTTGTCGCTGAGAAACAGGAACAGCGTGTTATCATACTCGCCCAACTCTTTCAGATGGTCGAAAAGACGTCCGATGTTCTGATCGACTCGATCGATCATGCCTGCATACGCCGCCATCATCAGGTCTTGCTGATCTTTCTCCGCATCGGTCAACTCATCCCACGCGGGCACGTCGCTTGGCCGAGGCGATAGCGGCCAAGCGGCATCAACAATTCCAAGCTCCTTGATGCGCACATGACGCTGTTTGCGAAGTTCGTCCCAACCGAGCTTGTACTTCCCACGATACTTCTTCACTTCGGCTTCGGACGCGTGCAACGGATAATGCGGTGCGTTGTAGGCGACGTAAAGAAAGAACGGTTTCTTCTTGTCGGCTTCGTCGAGGAACTCGATTGCGTAATCGGTGTTGGCATCCGTTGTATAGAAGCCTTGTTTGGGCACCTCGAACTTCTCGTTGCCCAATCGGAAAGTGTTGTCGCCGACAAAGAAGTTGCACGCACCACTTAAATGCCCGAAGTAGCGATCAAAGCCGCGATCGACCGGCGTGCTGCTTTGATGCCACTTGCCGGTCATTAACGTTGTGTAGCCGCCCAGCTTCATCCCCTCGGCGATCGTCATGCAGTTATTCAGCTTGCCGATACCAACTTCGGGATGATAACGCCCGCTCAACAAAGTCGCTCGCGTCGTCTCGCACTTCGCGCAGTTATAGAATTGCGTGAAGCGCAGGCCTTGTTTCGCCAGACTATCGAGATTCGGCGTATCGATCTCGCCGCCATAGCAACCGAGATCGGAGAATCCCATGTCGTCAACCATCACCAGAACGATGTTCGGACGGTCGTCGGCATGGGCCAAGGATGCAAGGCAACCGAGAGCAACGACGAGTGCGAAGAACATGGGCTTCATGCGTGGAAACTCCGAAATTCGAATGAAGGATGAAGGCCGAACCGGGCGAGTGACGCTAGCCGCCAGTAGGATCGATCAGCCAACGCTGGCCGTCATGATGAATCACTTCGAGTGCGGGACGAGTCTCGTGCAGCACGAGGTTGAAGTTGAGCGGGAGTACCTCGCTCCCGATCGTCGCATCGTCATCGGTCAGGGATTTGGCTACGAGTTCAAGCGTGTCGGCGTCGAGTCTGAACAAGGTGAGTGCCCACGGATCGCGGTCGATCACGAGCAGTTCTCGTGTGCCCACTTTGGCGTAGAACGGCAGCTTCTCCATCGCCCGGTCTTGCGGGCTCACGACTTCAATCGCAAAGTCGGGGCCTCCGTACCAATACGCCCCACGGTCTTCCGCCTGCGTGTCTTTCAAATAGACAGCCACATCAGGACAGCGATAGTTCTTCGTCCAATCGTCTTCTCGATCGCTAACGTTGGCACCAGGGAAAACCTGGCCGAGCCCCACCCATCCAACAGCGATGTTCAAGACTGTCGTTAGGTCGGTCACTAGACGTTGATGTTCGTTGTTAGCCATCCGTGCCATCACGTACACTCCTCCCCACACTTCGTCGTACTTATCGACTCCTGCCTCTTGACGTTGCGCGATCAGTCGTTCTTCAAGCATTTGGTCGTTGATGATCGTAGTCACGATGACGGCCTCTTAGCGAAGTGCTGTCTGCTGCCTTCTTGATTCTCGCTGAGCCGACGCCTAATGTCCACCGGCATGGAGTCACGAGCCGGCACCTTCGTCCAATCGGGTTGCTACGACACGCAACCAAATGCCACTCTTACGGCCGCCAGATTGGATCCATCATCTCGCCATTGAGCCGTTCCCAAACCTTGATCAGCGCAGCGAGTTTGTCTGGTTGGCGATCTGCAAGATTGTTCGTTTCGCTGATGTCCTTGGCGAGATTGTACAACTCCCAATTGCCCGCCTGCCCACGTTTCGGATTCGAAGCAGCTTCCAATCGCCAACACGAATCGCCGTACGCTGATTCAATCGCCAGAACAGATCATCGTGTGGCCGCGATTCGTCTTCGTCTGTCAGAAAAGGCAGCAGATTGACGCCAGCAATCAGGCGACGGTTCAGAATCGGAGCATTCGCAATCGTCGCGGCGCGCCAGGTACAGAAAGAACGGCCGGTCTTTGTTGCGATCGATGAAGTCAACCGCTTCGCGAGTCAAGGCATCGGTCAGGTACTCGTGCTCTTCGACCGGTTGGCCGCCGCGAACGATCGGGTTGTTGGCGTCATAAGATGGCTCGTCGCTGTTCAACACGGTCGAGTAAACCATCTTGCCGTCGTGGCTTGTCCACGCCCCGTCTTTCCATCGGGTAACGCCTTCCGCCGCAGCCAAGTCGTCACGCCGTCGTAGGGAGGCGGCAAAAAGAAGTGGCCTTCGTGAGTGAAGCCAAAGAACTCGTCGAAGCCATGACGGATCGGGTGGTATTTCGCATGCCCGCCGAGATGCCACTTTCCAATCAAGCCCGTTGTATAGCCGGCAGCATGCAGATGCTCGGCGAGCGTCACCTCGGACGGCGGAATGCCGGCGTTGGGGTGCTCGTTGTTGGCACCGATCGGATTGAATTCGTACCCGAAGCGGGTTTGATAGCGCCCGGTCATTAAGCCTGCTCGCGACGCGCTGCAATAGGCCGCCGTCACGTATCCATCCGTCATGCGGACGCCGTTGGCAGCTATCGAATCTATATGAGGCGTCGGGATCTGCGGGTTGCCTTGGCAACCAAGCTCGCCGTACCCCAAATCATCCGCGAACAGCAGCACGATGTTCGGCTGCGTTGGCTCGGCCAGAGCGAACGATACCGATGACATCAGGAAGAGCAACGCCAAGTACGGCTTCAATTTCATCATCGAGACAGTCTACACGCCGTACTTAGCTTGCAATACAGCCTGTGAACAGCTTTGTGTAATTACCGTGTCTACCCCCTTTTAACTGCAGATTCATCGACGTAAGTCTAACTTGTCGGTTCGTAAGTCACTGCATATCAATGCGTTACGGTGTTCACTAGTATCTACAGGTGATTGTTCCCTAAGCTTTTGTAGGGGCATTGGGAGCGGTTTTCGCTGGTCTCTCGACCGACGGATCGAACTGGTGGCGCACTGAACGGACATCACGCAAGGTCACCCGAGCGGCTGTGAAGCAACCGCGAAAGGTAAAGCGCGATGAGTCGACGACAACCAGCCAGCTCGAAGAGCCGCACGAATCTTAAGAACCTTAAGAATCGCTCGTCTCAACGATCATCAACCGCGATGCCGACGGCGGTTCAGAGCGCTGTTGCTCTCGGCAAACGCCTGCGTGGGCGAGCTGGTTCGAACAATGCCTACGTTCCACCCGAAGATTGGCACGAGCCGACGGATCGCGAAGGCTATCGAGTCGTCTCGCAAGACCCCGGACGCGGCTATCAACATGTTGTCACCGAGGGCGAAGTTCGGGACCGGTTGTCGGAACTGCCAAAAGCCTTCATCGCACCTCTCGAAGCCGTCCAGCTCAGCCGCATGACTCGTAAAAAGCGGTCCTTTCCGTGTTATGGTATGCAATGGGGCAGCGCGCTCTATCTCTATCCGCTCGAAGAAGGATTGGTGGAGTACTTCAATCGGCCGCCGCGTCCGGCTGAGTACAACGAGACACGTGCCTTTGGCGGGCGATGGGTGAACGAAGCCGGTTCGCAGTGGAAGCTGATCTGGACCCCGAGAACGATTCGCGACTTCTACCTTAACAACGTGCTAATACACGAGTTAGGGCATCTGCTGGACGAGCGGAACACCAGCTATCGCGATCGTGAGCGGTTCGCGGAGTGGTTCGCGATCGAACATGGATTGCGTCCCGGCGGCAACGCCCGAGCAAAGAACTCCCGCCGGAAACGTTGCAACCGCAACTAGCACCAAACGGAATTTGAACAAGGGTGCGTTCACATTGAAGTTTTACGTTTTCTACGACTTCGTCCCCTCCGAGCTTGCTCGGAGGGGACGAAGTCGTTCGATTTCAAAGTTCATACAACTTCACCCGAATTCCATTTGGTGTTAGCGGTCCGCAGCTTTGAGTACTTTCCACGATCTCGGCCGTTTCAAAGGACGATACCAAGCTGCGTTGAGATTGTGCGCACGGCCCAGTTCAGGGCTCCGCTCGTCCCGACTTCCGCTTATAATCAGCCGAAGGAACAAAGAGGCCAGCCGATTTCCCGCGAAAGGTCCGACAGATGCTGAACTCCCTCTCACGCAAAGCCCTGTTGATACTCCTGACCGTATCACTCCTCCAAACGAGCTATGCGTTCGGTGCTATCACCAGAGAGCAACAACGTGAGATCACTCAACTGAAAGGCGCTTTGAGTAAGATCAACACGCTTTTTGGCAAAGACGAGTTTCAGCAATCGGTCGAGGAATTCGCAGCGTTGCAGGAGCGTGTCGAGAAGCTTGCCGAGAGTGAGAACGAGGATCTGTTGAAAGCGCTGGCCGACGTGCATAAGAAAATGATTCAGGCTCACGCGTTGCTGGAGTTGGAAGGCGTTGAATTGGCACCAGTGAAGGCACTGGCCGCAAAGCCGATGCCGACGCCGTCGTCAGCGCCCGGAAGCAGCTTCGTCAAAGACATTGCACCGCTGTTGATGGCCAAGTGCGGACGTTGTCACATCGATCAGGCTCTAGGTGACTTCGGCATGCCGAGCTATGCGGCATTGATGCGCGGTTCGAAGGCGGGCGTCGTGATCTTCCCCGGCGATCCGTCTGGCAGTCGGCTTGTCGAAATGATTGAGAGTGGCGACATGCCGCGCAGAGGTTCCATCTCCGCGGCGGAGTTTACCGTGTTGAAGAGCTGGATTGCTGCGGGAGCGAAGTTCGACGGCGAGAACCCTCAAGACAACTTGAGCACCTTCGCGTCGGCGAATGGGACACCGACGGTCGCCGCCACCGTCTCGCGACCAACCGGCAACGAATCGGTTAGCTTTGCCGAGCATATCGCTCCCGTGCTCGCCGAAGTTTGCTTCGGCTGCCACGTGGGTGTTCAGCGCGCAAGCGGCCGCTTTAACATGACGACCTTCCAACAAATGACGCGAGGTGGTGACAGCGACATACCCCCCTTCGTTGCGCGTCAGCCGATGAATAGTCTGATTATTAAGCGACTGAAAGGCGAAGGTGACGAGCAGCAGATGCCGGTTGATAAGCCTCCGTTATCCGCCGAAGTGATCGCGGTATTCGAGAAGTGGATTGCGGAAGGAGCCACGTTCGACGGTCCCGACCCGAACATGGAGATTGTTCGCGTGGCGGCTCTGGCGAAGGCTAAGAAATCGACTCACGATGAATTGAGCGCCGACCGAATGGAGATTGCGATGCGGAATTGGAACCTCGGCATGGCCGGTGCCAAGAGCGATCAGTTTGAGACGAAGAATTTCTTCCTGGTCGGCGGCGTCGGCAGCGCGACGTTAGAGGAGTTCGGAACGCGAGCGGAGCAGTTGGCTCCACGCGTTGCGACCATGTTCGGTGCGCCTTCCAGCGAGCCGCTGATTAAGGGGCGTATGACGTTGTTCTTGTTCCGCCAGCGTTATGACTACAGCGAATTCGGTAACATGATCGAGAAGACAGACTTGCCGAAAGAATGGCGTGGGCACTGGAAGTTCAGCATCATCGATGCCTATGGTGCAATGATTCCTCCGACCGATGATTCGTACACCCTCGATGGTCTTGTCGCCCAGCAACTGGCGGGCACTTATATGGCGGCTTTGAACAATCCGCCTCGCTGGTTCTCCGAAGGTGCGGCTCGTGTCGCCGCTTCGCGATTGGCTCCGAAGGATGGTCGAGTCGCTACTTGGAAGTCGGGTTTAGGCCCGGCGCTTGCCAAGATGCAGAAGGCGGATGACTTCATGACGAAGAAGTTGCCGCCGGAAGACGCGGACATCGCGGCGTTCAGTTTCGTCGATGGTTTGATGAAGTCGAAGAGCTTTGGCAACTTGCTCGACGGCTTGCGGCAAGGTAACGACTTCAATCAAGTCTTCACGGCGGTCTACGGAGCGAGTCCTCCCAAGGTCGCTGAGATCTGGGCGCGGGCGGCCAGCCGGCGACGTTAGCGTAGCCCTCACGCTCCGCGTGAGGAAAAGCGGCGCGAGTAAGAGTCTTGCCGGCTATCTCGCCCGGTTCGTGCATCAGACTCCTCCGGCACGCCGCTAACATCACGCGGAGCGTGATGGCTACAATGCCGCAATGCGTTTGATCGATGAGCATAATGCAGCGGCCTATCTGCGCGAGCAAAAGCTTCTCGGCGCGACCGAGGCTGTTCAGATTCGAGAGCTGCCGGGCGGCGTTTCGAATGCTGTGCTCCACGTCGAACGAACGGAAGGCGATGATTTCGTCTTGAAGCAGGCTCGCGAACAGCTTCGTGTCGCGGAGCCATGGTTTTGCAGCGTCGAACGAATCTGGCGCGAAGTAGCGGTGCTAGAGGTCTGCGACCGGATTCTGCAGCTGCGGCCGATCGGCGGCGTGACGGCGACAACACCGCGAGTCTTGTATGCCGATCGCGAGAACTTTCTCTACACGATGACAGCCGTTCCGGCTCATGAAACGTGGAAGCAGCAGTTGCTTCGAGGAGACTTGGACGCCGCAAAAGCACAGGCTTGCGGCGAACTGCTTGGGCGGCTGCACGCTGGGACATGGAACGGAGCAAACTTGTCGGAGGAATTGAACGATCGGCAGTTCTTCGAGGATTTGCGGATCGACCCGTACTATCGCCATGTCGCTCGCAACACTCCGGGCCTCGAAGCTCCGATCAACAAGCTGATCGAATCGGTCTACGACAATCGGTTGTCTCTCGTACACGGCGACTTCAGTCCTAAGAATCTGCTCGTGCATGAGGGCGGAATCGTCCTCATCGACTTTGAAGTCGGCCACTTCGGCGACCCTGCCTTCGACCTGGGCTTCTTCTTGACACACCTGATACTCAAGGCCTTCAACGCATCGCCGGCTCACGAATCGTACCTGAACCTCGCCGAGCAGTTTTGGGCAAGTTATGAAAGACCTGTACGGGTGGTTGCAAGCGACGAAGCGTATCGCGCCCTGTGTCACCGTGCCGTCGATGACCTGGCGGGATGCATGCTGGCTCGCATCGTCGGAAAGAGCACGGTCGAATACTTATCGGATGACGGCCACCAGAGCGTGCGACAGTTGGCGCGCGAGATGCTGTTGTCGCCACCCAATGACATCCCGGCAGCCGTTTCGCGCGCACGCAGCGCGTTGGAGAATTGAGAAGGACACTCGATGACGAAGATCAGCAACGTGTATGCCAGAGAAGTACTCGATAGCCGCGGTAAGCCAACGGTCGAAGTCGAGATCACTTGCGATGACGGCGGCATCGGTCGAGCGATCGTGCCTTCCGGCGCGAGCACGGGCCAAGCAGAGGCTTTGGAGTTGCGGGATGCCTCCGCCGAACGTTACGACGGGCAAGGAGTATTGCAAGCCGTCGCTAACGTCAACGATGTGATTGCTCCCACGCTGCTAAGCCAAGACGCTGCCGATCAATCGGCGATCGACTCCATACTTCTCCAATGCGACGATTCACCTCAGAAGTCGCAACTCGGCGGTAACGCTCTGCTTGGTGTTTCGCTCGCCACCGCTCACGCGGCTGCTGCGTCGAAACGCGTCCCGTTGCATCAACACGTCAACGACCTTTTCTCCGCCACTCCTCACCTCCCCACCTCCTCCACTCCCCGCCCTGCCCTCCCGTTGCCGATGACCAACATGATCTCCGGCGGTCTTCACGCCGGAGGCAATCTTGACTTTCAAGATGTCTTGATCATGTCGGTCGGAGCCTCGGATTATCGAACAGGTTTGGAATGGATCGTGCGAGTCTACCGCCGACTTGGCGAATTGCTTTGTGACGCTGGGTTTGAAGGTCGTTTAGTGGGCGACGAAGGTGGATATGGGCCTGCACTTGGAAGCAATCGACAAGCGGTCGAGTTCGTTGTGCGTGCCACGGAAGCCGCGAAGTTGCGTCCAGGAGAAGATGTCACGATCGCGCTCGACGTTGCCGCCACGCACTTCGTTCAAGAGGACGGCAGCTATCGACTCGTCACGGAACAAGACACAACTCTGACCAGCTCGCAAATGACCGATCGACTTGAGGAGTGGGTAACCGACTTCCCGATCACATCCATAGAAGATGGTCTCGCGGAGGAGGATTGGGAGGGCTGGCGCGAGATGACGAAGCGCCTGGGCGATAAGACGGCACTGGTGGGCGACGACCTTTTCACGACGAACGAATCGCGCATTCGACGCGGAATCGAACTGGGAGTCGGTAACGCCGTCCTGATCAAAGTGAATCAGATCGGCACGCTGACTGAGACATTCTGTGCGATCTCTGCCGCCCGCCAAGCGGGGTACGGGATTGTCGTCTCGGCTCGCAGCGGAGAAACGGAAGACACGACGATTGCCGATCTAGCGGTCGGAGTTGCCGCGGACCATATCAAGATCGGATCGATTGTCCGCAGCGAACGCCTCGCCAAATACAACCAGCTCCTTCGCATCGCGGAATCGCTTCGCTAGGCGTCCTTTCAGGCATGGACCGGCGAGAGGCGCGAACGGAATCCAGACAAGATTATTCGCCCGGACGAAACCACTCCCAAGTCTCAATCGTCTAACAGCTTAAGTGCCGTTGCGCAGCTACAATTGCGTACCGTGTGATGCAAGAGTCGGGACAGGGGACTCACAATGAACGATACAAGGAGTCTGGCGATGAGGCGTTTGACAGTAGTTTTGGCAGGAATCGTGGTCGCGTGCGCGGCCGCCGCCGACGCGCAAGAGATCGGGTTCATCGAGAAGTTCGCTCTCGCGGAGGATCGGATCGAAGCACTGAAGCTGCTGATCCCGGGCTCGGAGGAATACTACTACTTCCATTGTTTGCATTATCAGAACACCGAGCAGTTCGACCAGGCTGACGAACTGCTCAAAGCGTGGATCAAACGTTACAAGTACACCCCGCGCGTCCATCAGATTCAAAACCGGCAAGCTCTGCTGACGTACGAGAATGACCCCACCGCATCGCTCGAGTTCATCCGCCAGCGGCTCGGCATCCAGTTCAATCATCAACGCGACACGATCGGCGAGAAGCCAAACCTGCCGACCGAACTCGACCAAGCACTCATCAGCCGCAAGCGGCTCACGCAGATCGCCAACGGGCGCCACAAGAATGTCGCCGGCTTCGAGAATGCGGCTCTTGATTGGCTCGTCACGACGGAGTTGAACCCTGATCGCCGGAGGCACTTGCTACAGCGATTGCAGCGCCCCGACCACGCGAAGCTTGCGCAACTCATCATCGACGACTTGAAGCATCGCGACAGCAAGCCGTTCGGGTCGATGACGATTCACCGACAGTTGTTGAAGGAACAGCTTGATGAATGCTTGCGGTTGAAGCCCGACCTGTTGAATCAGCAGAACTTCGTCAACGCTGACCTGGCTAAGCTCACTCCCAACGACGACGTGGACTGGAACTACGAACTCGACCAGTACGAGGCTTATCTCGATCGTCTTTGGAAGTTTGTATCGCGTCTGGCACCGGTTCACAACTCGCTCAAGACGCACGTGCTGTTTCATCGGCTTGTCTACGATCGCTCACAGGGGATCTATGACAAAGACCGGTTCATGACCTACATCCGGCTGCCGCGTAACGTGCCGTACATCGAGCCGAAGTTCCTGCAACTCGGCGAGAATCGTCGCTTCGCGGCCGACCTCAACGCTAACTTCCAAGGCTTCACGCGGATGACACCTGTTCGGAACGATGAGCCACTCGTGCGAAGCTATCTGCATCATTTCTTTGTTGATGAAGCCAATGCCAAACCGTACGAGCCGTATATCAACGACGTCTACCTGCGCGAGAATCTTGCCGAGACCAAGATCGTGAACGGCCTCGGCGAGCCGGAGCAGTGGTACTCGCTGCTGCCGCCGAACAAGTATCAAGCCTTGAAGGATCGCATTGACCTCGAATTTGCCCACACCAACGAGAAGTTCATCGCGGCAGATGATCCAGTGAGTCTTGATCTGTTCGTCAAGAATGTGCGGTCGTTGATCGTTCGCGTTTTCGAAGTCAACACGCGGAACTTCTATCGCGAACAGCGGCGCGAGGTGAACACGAACATCAATCTTGATGGTTTAGTTGCCAATGACGAGCAGACATTCAAGTACCACGAAGCTCCGCTACGACGCGTTCGACGCCACTTCGAATTCCCCGCGTTGACCAAGCCCGGCGTCTACGTCATCGATTTCATCGGCAACGGCATGAACAGCCGCATGGTCGTCCGCAAAGGCCAGCTTCGGCATCTCGTTCGCACCGCTCCGGTCGGGCAGGTCTTTACGGCATTAAACGAGAAGAACGAGAAGCTGACCGACGCCACGATCTGGCTGGCCGGGCACGAGTATAAAGCGGACGACGAGGGGCGCATTCTCGTACCTTTCTCAACCAAACCCGCGCGGCAACCGATCATCATCGAGCATGGCGGGCTTTCGTCGCTTGCCCACTTTGAACACCAGTCCGAGAATTACCAGCTCAACGCGGGGATCTACGTTGACCGTGAGTCGTTGCTAAAACGCGCCGAGTCGCCAGTGATCATTCGTGCGGGACTCTACGTGAACGGCACGCCGATCAGCCTGGCGGATTTGGAAGACGTTCGCTTGACGATCGCTTCGGTGGATCATGAGGGAGTCGCATCGACGAAGGAGATCAAGGACTTCGAGTTGTTCGAGGATCGCGAATCGGTCTATGAGTTTCAAACGCCCACGCGACTTTCGCAGTTAACGTTCACCCTGCAGGCTCGGGTTCAGAATCGCAGCCAGAACAAGAAGATCGACCTGCAGTCGTCTGAGACGATTACACTGAATCAGATCGACAAGACCGAGAAGGTCGAAGACCTTCATTTCGCCAAGGTCAACGACGAGTACGTTCTCGACTTGCGCGGAAAGACGGGCGAAGCGAAGCCGGATCGGGCGGTTCATCTTTCGATCAAGCATCGCGATTTCACCGAAGCCGTCCCTGTCTCGTTACAGACGGATCGCGGCGGGCGTATTCGCCTCGGATCGCTCTCGGAGATCGCGAGCATTACCGCGACGAGCCCCGAAGGTACTTCTCACACGTGGGCGCTCGATCATGATCGCCACAGCTACTACAGCACGGTGCACGGCGTGGCCGGCGCGCCGCTCGAGTTGCCCTACATGGGTTCCGACGACGAGCCGACTCGCGACGAGTTGTCTCTGTTGGAGGTTCGCGGCGGCACGTTCTTGGCCGACCGCTTCAAGGCACTTTCAATTCGCAACGGCATGCTCCGCGTGCGCGGCTTGCCTCGCGGTGACTATGACTTGCTGTTAAAGCGAAGCGGACGACGAATTCGGCTGCGAGTGGCCGAGGGTGAAGCCAAAGAGCGATACGTGCTCGGCGGCTCGCGTAATTTGGAAATTCGCGGCGCCAAACCGCTGCAAATCGCCTCGGTGACGGCGGGCGACGAGGGAGTGCGGATTGAACTGACCAACAACAACAAGTTCTCCCGCGTGCATGTGTTCGCGACGCGGCAGCAGCCGGCTTACTCCGCGTTCGGGAAGTTCGCGCGAGTTCGAGATGCGGAGCCTTATCACATCACAGCGAGCAAGCTGACGTCGCTTTACGTGGCGGGACGCAGCATTGGCGACGAGTATCAGTACATCATCGACCGCCGCTATGCGAAGAAGTTTCCAGGTGTGATGGTCGAGCGGCCGAGTGTAATCCTGAATCCGTGGGCGGTGAGAAGCACAGAAGCCGGTCGTCAAGACGCGGAGGCACAGACCGAGTTCGAACCGGCTGCGGAAGCACCGGCGGCCGCGTCTCAACGCGATGCTAGCGCCGCCGGCGGCCAAGGGCAGATCGCCGGCTTCGAGAACCTTGACTTCCTCGGCGAAGCGTCGGTCGTGCTCGTTAATCTGGCACCCAACGAAAACGGTGTCATCACAATCCCGATCGACGCTCTCGGCTCGCACCAGCACTTGCACGTCGTAGCAGTTGACCCGACTCAAACTGCGTATCGAAGCATCTCGCTGCCGGAGAAGCCGATGGAGTTGGTCGATTTACGATTCGCCGCGGGGCTCAATCCGGAAGAGCACTTCACACAACAGAAGCAGATCACCGTCGTCGGCAAGGGCAAGCAGTTCATTCTGTCAGACATCGCCACGTCGCGGTTCGAGACCTACGACTCGCTGGCTCGTGTTTATTCGCTGTATGTGACGCTGAGCGGCGATGCGAAGCTGGCCGAGTTCAACTTCATCCTGAACTGGCCGAATTTGGACGCCAAAGAGAAGCAGGCTCTGTATTCGAAGCACGCCTGTCACGAGTTGAACTTCTTCCTGCTGAAGAAAGCCCCGGAGTTCTTCGAAGGCGTGGTGCAGCCCTACCTTGCCAACAAGAGGGACAAGACGTTTCTCGATCACTGGTTGCTCGGCGACGAAGTGGGCGAATTCCTGCGGCCTTGGGAATACGCACGGCTGAACACGGTCGAGCAAATCTTGCTATCGCAGCGGATCGGCGCGGATCGGCAACACACGATCCAAGACGTGCGCGACCGCTTCTCGTTGCTGCCGCCGAACCTCGATCGACAGAACCACCTGTTCCTTACTGCGATCAAGGGCCGCGCGTTAGATGCCGGCCGTGGAGTCACAGCTTTCGGATTGGTAGCAGAACCAGGGAAATCCGTCGGTGGTCCGGCGGGTGACAAGAGTTTGGGGCGAATCTCCGGGGGCGCGGGGTTCGGTGGCGGTGCAAAGGGCAGTGCCGAGTCGTTGAACGTGCCGGCAGCGGACGACTTCTTCGCCAAACCTCGACTTGAATCGGAAGACATCAGTGAGCAGCTCTCCATCCGTGGCCAGCTTCGCCGATCCTTGGTCGAGGGCGAGGAATCGAAGAAGCTGCAAAAGAATGCTGCCGCGAAAAACTGGGCTACCTTTGACCGTGCTGTCCGATTTCGACAACAAGCTCGCCAGTTGTATCAGAAGCTCGACAAGACGCAGGAGTGGGCCGAGAACAACTATTACAAACTGTTGATTGAACAACAGAACGAGGATCTGGTGGGCGTCAACTCCTTGTGGCGAGACTACGCCGAGCACAGTCCCGCTCAACCCTTCCGCTCGTCGAACTTCGCCGAGGTGACTCGAAACTTCACCGAGATGATGTTCGCCCTGTCGGTGCTCGACTTGCCTTTCGAAGCTGCCGAGCACAAAAGCGAACTTGCCGACAACACAGTGACGTTGACAGCGGGCAGCCCGATGATTGTCTTCCACGAAGAGATCCGACAAGCCGGTGATGTCGTCGAGCAGACGCCGATTCTCGTCAGTCAGAACTTCTTCCGTCATGGTGACCGTTATCGTCAGGTCGATAACGAACGACTTGATAAGTTCGTGACCGAAGAGTTCTTGGTCCACACGGTCTACGGCTGCCAGATCGTGATCACCAACCCAACGTCTTCCCCGCAAAAGCTAGACGTGCTGCTGCAGATTCCGCTCGGTGCGATCCCGGTGATGAACGGGCAGGAGACACGCAGCGTGCACCTCAACTTGGAGCCTTACAATACGCAGACCGTCGAGTATCACTTCTACTTCCCGGCCGCTGGTCGGTATCCGCACTATCCCGTTCACATTGCGAAGAACGAGAAGCTGCTTGCTCATGCTGACGCGGTTGCGTTGAACGTGGTTGAAAATCTAAGCCGCATCGATCGCGATTCGTGGCCCTACATCTCGCAAAATGGTTCGAGCGAAGACGTGTTGAACTACCTGCGAAACAACAACCTGCATCAGACCGATCTCAACAAAATCGCTTTCCGGATGGGCAACAAACCGTTCTTTCTGAAAGTCGTCGAGCTGCTCTCGCAACGACACGGCTACAACCACACGCTATGGTCATACGGGATCAAGCACGATGTTGTGCCGGCGGTGCGGCAGTATCTCCAACACGCCGACAGCTTCGTGCGGCAATGCGGCGCGTATATCGACAGCCCGCTTGTCACGATCAACCCGGTGGCTCGAAAGACGTATCAGCACTTGGATTACAAACCGCTCGTGAACGCTCGCGTTCATCAACTCGGTCGCAACCGTCAGATTATGAATCAGCGACTTCACAGCCAATATCACAACATGCTGACCATCCTCGGATATCGCCGGGCGTTGACCGACGACGATCGGATGGCGATCACTTACTACTTACTGCTGCAGGATCGTGTCGAGGAAGCCATCGCGTTCTTCGATCAGGTCAACGCAGCTGATCTGGAAACTTCGCTGCAACACGACTACTTCGCGGCGTATCTGAATCTCTACCGCGCGGACGTCGATGCGGCTCGGCAGATCGCTCGCCGCTATGTGAAGCATCCCGTTGATCGCTGGCGAAATGCGTTCAGTTCGATCGACCGACAGATCGATGAGATCGACAGCGGCAACGCCGAGATCATCGACGACGAGAACCGCAATCAACGGCAAGCCGAGTTGGCGGCCACGGAGCCTTCATTCGAGCTGAGCGTCGAAGCGAAGAAGGTTCGGGTCGAATACCAGAATCTGAAGCGTGCGATGGTGAACTACTACTTGATGGACATCGAACTGCTCTTCAGCCGCAACCCGTTTGTGCAGCAAACCTCGGGCCAGTTCTCGCAGATCCTGCCGAACTTCAGCGACGTGATTGATCTGCGGGGCGATGAGCGAGTGCTCGGATTCCCGCTGCCCGACGAATTGCAGAACCGCAATGTTTTGGTGGAGGTGATTGGCGCGGGCCAGACGAAATCGCAAGCCTACTACTCCAACTCGCTATCCGTGCAAGTGATCGAGAACTACGGTCATTTGCGAGTCACCGGCGAGCAGGCTGGTAAGTCGCTGCCGATCGTGTATGTGAAGGTCTACGCTCGGATGAAGGATGGTAGAGTCCGGTTCTACAAAGATGGTTATACGGACCTCCGCGGACGCTTTGATTATTCCTCGCTGAACACAAACGAACTCGACTTCGTCGATAAGTTCGCTCTGCTCGTCCTCAGCGAAGAACACGGAGCCGTCGTGCGTGAGGCAACGCCACCGAAACGGTAAGGAGCGAAGTCGAGATTAGTCCGGCATCTTGGCCGGAGTTTGTCCCGAAGGGACGCAGTTAAGTAGCCCCAGACTTTAGTCTGGGGAACGCAGGTGAACGTGTTTCCTAGTCCCAACGGGACGATGGAGATTTCAATTCGCCGTCGTCCCTTCGGGACTTAATGTCAGCTGCGTCATCCGGCCCCAGGTTGAAACCTGGGGCTATTCGCCTGCGTCCCTTCGGGGACAAGACTCGGAAACTATCGCCGCGCAATTCGCAATCAAGATTCCGGTAAAGTGTGCTCTAGAAACAGCTTAACAGCGTGGTACCGATTACTGAACGACTATAAGCTTGACTCGTAAGAAAAATCGGAGGTAAAGTATTAGTATAGAGGTCGTTCGACCATTGAATTAGGGAATCGCCCGGAAAGGTGCGGCGATCCAGTACTCGCAACACTCATCGGGCGAGTGCGACGCTGCGTCCGAGCTGGGCGGACCACTCGGTCCACTGTGGAGGAACAGCGTCATGAAGTCCGCGCATCCCACCACGACGTTACAGCGATACTTCTCGGGGATCGCCGAATACGTCTTTCAAAGTGAGCTAGGTCTCGCTGACCCACCTCTTACCGATTACGTCAGTGGGCTCCTGATGCGGTTTGTGCGTACCGACGCTATACACAAAGTGCGGAATCTCACGGGCAGGCCGATCACCGAAGTCGCTGAAATGCTGGTCGAAGCGAACGCTCGAGTCGGCACGGCGCGGCGGGCTGTGCATCGACATATTGGGGACTTCACGCTCTTCTGGGCGGGGGTCTATCCCGAGGCACTACGCGAAATGCAAAGCTCGATGAAGAAAGACCATTTCATCGACTATTGCTCTCAAGGCAAGCGTGCTTACTTCATCGCGAGCACAATCGAGACGGATGAAGAGGCTGCAGCCCCTCGATCGGTGCTGGAACGTTTGAGCGAGCAATTTGAGTTGTGCGCGTACGGCCTTCGGGAGGTACGAAGGGAGTGGGAGCGTCGTGACGACGAGGACATACTGACGCCATTGTTGATCGACTAGCAAAAAAACTCCCTAATCCCGCAAGCTCGCCGACGAATCACTTTGGTGCATGAGTTAGCGACGGCTTTCTGACAGGGAAACTGACGTTTACTGGGACCAGAGATATGAGGAATAGCGATGTTTGGGAAACCTGAATGGTTTAAGGAGAAGCAGATCGGATGGGGCTTGACTCCGATTTGTTGGCAAGGCTGGTTGTACGCGGCAACGTGGCTGGCTGTCATCTCAATCCCCTTTATCGCTTTGGTGCTGAATTCGCTTGTCATCGAGTCCTTCATTTGGATGACGGCATCGCTGGTCGCCATTACCCTCGACACAGGGGCCGTTCTGAAGGCGATGAAGCGAACAGAGACCGAGGAGGACGTGCTCTATATCGACGAGGGCGAGACCGTCTCGGAGGAATTCGCTACGCGTAACTATGATTTCCGTTTGCGTCGCTAGCGGAACCTGAAGCAAACTCAGCACTCGCCTCGGTTTACGAAACTCCGTTCATCTGGGCTGCGATAAGGGGCACTTCTTCGCTAGGTTCCTCGCGCAGTTTAGTGGGTAGTATGTTATTGGTTTGGCATTTTCGATGGTATTGATGATGGTTTCTTTATGTCTGATTTAGCAAA
>PBSM01000009.1 GCA_002726245.1 Planctomycetaceae bacterium
AAACTAAAACTTGGGGTTGCAGTTTCGTGGCGTAAGCTTCCAGCTTGCGATTCACCGGGCGAAACACACGGCAAGCAGGATGCTTACCCCACTTTTTAGACTTGACGAAGCACTAGGGTGGAAACTCGCTCGCCTATCTATTGAAGCTAGATGGCAGACCCGGAACCAGCACAAAGACCCTCGGCATCGAAGTGACACCGAGGGTCGTTAGCGCTTAAGAAACGAGCGTGCTTGTTACGCGTCGTCCTTCTTCTTCTTTTTCTTCTTGGCGTTGCCGCCGCCTCCACCAATCTTCGTCTTCTGGCGTTGTTCTGGGGTGAGTAGTGCTGCGACCTTGGTATTGAGTTCGCGGTTCAACCCTTGCAGTTCCTTCTGTGCAGCCTTTTGCTCGTCGGTCAGTTCTACAGCTCGGACAGCAGCCTGTAGCTCCTTACCCTTCTTGCCGTCGTCTTGCGCCTTCTTACGAGCAGCAGCGATCTTCTGACGCGCATCACCCAAACCCTTCCGCGCTTCGGCAATCTTGGTGTTGAAACTAGCGGCAATCTCCTCAACCTTCTTCAGCGTCTCTTCCGAAACGCCAGCCGCTTTGACCTTCTTCACGAGAGCAGCCGTCGGCGATCCCCTCTTGCCGCCCTTCTTCTTTTTCTTTTTCTTGTCTTCGGCGGCAAGCGGCAGGGCGATGACGACAGCCAAGGCCAGCAAACACATGGTCTTCAGTACGTTCTTCATCAGTGGGTCTCCGAGAATGGAAAAGGATCATCGGGTCCTAGCCGCGTCGTGCTGCCGGAACTATTACTGAGTAGCTGTCGGCTAGGATCCGTTAGCCGAGAAAGGACAGTTAAGTTCCTCTCCCTCTGGGAGAGGATAGGTGAGAGGGCAGCGGCGAATGAAGCGCCGCTAGCTTCGAATATCGAATGTCGAACAAGGAATGTCGAAGTCAGAAGTGGATGGGATACTTCATCATTCGACATTCCTTGTTCGATGTTCTGCGGTTCAATTGCATCCCTCGCATTTACAGTTTTTCCCGCTGGTTCCCGACCATTTCATCAGCCCACCCCAGCCCTCTCCCCAGGGGAGAGGGTGCCAGGCAGTCAAGTCAGGAAAAGAGTTGGTTAATCACCGTACCGTAGCGGACGATCGTGATCGGCCGGCCAATGGCAGTTTGGTATTCCTTGGTCGGATCAATACCGATGTTGTGATAGAACGAAGCCGCGACGTCATCTGGCGAGAAGCCTTCGTTCGCGGGTAACGACGCCTTCTCATCGCTTTCACCGATCGCTTGGCCACCGCGAACCGAGCCGCCGGCCTGTAACATGAACATGCAGCGAGGATAGTGATCGCGGCCACCTTCGGCGCTGCGGCTGTTGATCTTCGGTGTCCGACCGAATTCGCCGGTCACGAAGACTGCGGTCGATTCCAACAGTCCCTTCTCGTCGAGACCGTTGAGCAACGACGACAGACCGGTGTCGAACTGTGGCAGCAAGCCCGGACGATTGTTGTTGCCCTTGCTCAACCGCGTCCAGTTGTCTTGGTGCGTGTCCCAGCCGCCAAGATTCAGCGTCACGAACCGAACACCCGTCTCCAGCAGACGCGTCGCCAGCAAGCAACTCAGACCAAACGGTCCCTCGCCGAATGGCTCGGCGAATGCGGGCGATTCCTTACTGATGTCGAACGCGCTCCGGGACCGCTTCGAGGTGATGATCGAATGAGCCTGTTGGCTGAAGCGATCGAGACCGTCCAGCAGTTGACTGTCCTCTTCAACGTCGCGGAACGTCACGTCTAAGTCTCTGAGCAGCCCTTGGCGTTTCTCCACTTCTGCGACAGTCAAACCGCCTTGAAGCGAGATACCGCGGACGCTGAAGGGCCGGCCAGGCAGCGGCGTTGCACCCGTGTTCAGCGGTGCGTACTTCACGCCGAGGAACCCAGGTCGCTGTTGCGTGTTGTTTGGAATCGCCACGAATGCCGGCAAGTCCATCGGGTTGTGGTGCTCGGTTTCCTTGGAAACCACCGCACCGTAACCGGGATACTCGAGCGACGGCAGCGGACGGTTGCCAGTGTTGACGTATTCCTGTCCCAGAGCGTGAGCGCCGAGCGTGTGGGTGACGCCGCGAAGGATGGCGAACTTGTCCATGCACTGCGCAAGCTTCGGTAGATGCTCGCTGATTTGGATGCCCGGCACGTTCGTGTCGATCGGGTTGAACTTGCCACGAAACTCACTGGGAGCGTCGGGCTTGAGATCGAACGTGTCCATGTGCGACGGGCCACCGGGCAAATTCACAAAAATCGCCGACACCCCACGAGCTTCCTTCTTGATCTCGCCTGCTTCTGCAAGTCGAAGATAGTTCGCCAGCGTCAAGCCAGCGCCGCCGGCCACGCCGACCTTCAAGAAGTCACGCCGTTTCATTCCATCGCAAGTCTTATGGGTCGTCATCGAGTTATCCTTTCGAGTAGGTGATAGTCGTTGATCGCTCCGCGATCAGGACGTTTCGGATCAGTAGTAGGCCGGAACAAGTCCGCGCAGTTCCGGCATTCGGTTGTTGACAACATCGCCGGAACCGCGAGGACTTCCGGCCTACGAGCCTTTCATCACGCGGAGCGTGATGGCTACATTAGTGATTAACAATGAACTCCTTGGTATTCAGCAAGGCCCAGAGCACGTCGCCGAGTCCGGCCACCGGATTCGACGCCTCCTTGACATAGGCCAACGACCGGTCACGCTCCTTCTCGCTGGGGTAACGGGACAACGCGCGAAGGTATGCGTCTTCGATGTAACTAACGACCTTCTCGCCGGCATCTGCGTCGGGCGCTTCCTTTTCTCCCTTCGAGACGACCGTCAGTGCGTCGAGCTGTTTCTCCAACTGCGTCATACGAAGCTCGCACTTCTCGATCCCCCTGGTGTTGTTCTGATCTCGAAAGCGTTTCACTTGCTTCTCGAGCGCCGCAAGCTGCCTTTCGAGGCCGTCAATACGACGTTTCGATTGAGCATCTTTTGGTTGTTTCGTCGGCTGCAGATCGCGAGCCACCATGTCAATCCACGTCCCGCGGGCTCCGCCCACAAGGCCCAAGACCTCACGATCGTTCTGCAGGAACACTGTCTGCAGCAAGCTCGCTTCGGAAGATCGATCGCAATCGCAGTTGCTTTCGCGGGTGGACTTGCCAAACACTGCCAGCGCGAACCCAGGGCCATTGTTCCGTGCGTTGCGAGCACTGGCTCCGGCAATTGCGATCGCTCGGCCGTCCGTGCTTTCGCACAACTGCTGAGCCTTGACGTCCGACGCTGTCGCTTGCTGAATCGCATCGTAAGCCACTTCCGCCGGCAAGCGACGCGGCACTGCCCGGCTGAAGTTTCGCTCATCGAGCCTATTCGTGTCATTAGGCCGCCAAGTTCGCTGATAGGTATCGCTGTTGGCGATCGTGCGATGCACCCACTTCATGTCGAAACCACTCTCAATGAAACCGTTCGACAGGTGATCGAGCAGCGGTTTATTACTCGGTGGGTTGGCGAGATTCAAGTCATCCGGCGGATGGACGATGCCGACATTGAAGTACGACGCCCAGACTCGATTGACGAACGCTCTCGCGAAGAACGGGTTATCCTTCTCGCGAAGCCAGTCCATCAAGGCAACACGCGGATCTTCGTCTCCCATCACGTCAACCACATCACCGCCGAGCAGCTTGCCATTCTCGAACTCCGGGTACTCTTGGTCGGGATTGCGAGTCCGCTGCAGCCTTGCGCTCAGCGTAACGGCTCCGAACGGGATCGTCTTACCTTCCTTGAGCAGGGCGGGAAACGCCCTCCGCAACTCGCCGCCGCGTTTTCCCTTGACACCCAGCTCTGTCACTAGCCTGTTGTATTCCTTGCGGAACTCCGGCGGACCGTTCGAGCGAGGTTGATTAACTCGGGCGAAGAAATTCTTGAACTGGTGGAAGTCGTCCTTCGACCATTGATCGAACGGATGCTTGTGGCACTGGGCACACTGAATCCGCAGGCCCATGAAAGAGTACGCGAAGCCGATCGCGCGAGCTTCCATATTGTTCGCAAAGTCACGACGCACCCAGTAATACTCCATCGCGGGCAAGTCGGCATAGGACTTGTCTTCATCGCGATACAGATCACTCATCATTTCGCAGTACTCGGCGTATGATTGCTCCGGCTGCAGGTTCTTTTCGGTGACCATGCCTGCGACGAGGCTGTCGTACGAGACATTCTGTTCGACCCGGCGATAGATCCAGTCGTACCAATCTTGAGTTGGTGCGTTTCGCCCGATATTCGAAGCGTTATTGAGGTTTTGCGTGTTGTTTCCGGTGTAGTCACACAGCTTGGTTGTCCACCAGGCTGCGTAGGCCGACGTGTCAAGCAACTCGTCAACCTTCGTCGCTCGTTTGTTCTCGTCTTTGTCAGACAAGAAGGCTTCAACTTCCTTCGCTGTGGGCAATGTCCCAGTGAGATCGAGCCGTACTCGACGTAGGAATTCGGCATCGGTGCAGACATCGGAAGGTGTGACACCAAGCTTGCGAAGCTTGTCGACAACAAGTTCATCCACTTTCGTCTTTGTAGCTACGGGCGGATACTTCTCACCCACAAGATCGGTCACGGGGCGAAGCACGGGGACCGGCACGACCGCCTTGTCATAGGCGATGACGAGGTGCGTGTCACCACGTTTGTTGCTGGTCACACGGCCATTTTCGTCGATCGCCGCAATCTGATCGTCGTTTGATTTGAACCGGCACAGAGGCGTCACGTCTTCACGCTCGCCATTTTCCCACACCGCCACAACTTGAAGCTTGATGGTCTGGTCCTTGTCCGTGAACTGCAAGTCGCGCGGAGTAATCTCCAGTCCCATCAGCTCTTGGCGCTGGCTCTTCTCGTACGCAGCACCACCTTCGATCCAGCGGCGAATCAACCGGTACTCCCACGAGTCTTTCTTATATCGCTCGCCACCTTCGTGATTGTCCTCGTCCGTCGGCTTTGAAACGATCAGGCTTTCAAGCGGATTCTCCCGATCGACACGAGGACTTTTTTCGTCAAACAAGGCATCGTGATCGAGCTGGAAGTCGTAGCCAAACAGCGACAGCCGGAAACCGCCACGGCCCTGGAACGAACCATGACACGCGCGGCCATTGCAGCCCAGACGGCCGAACAACGGAACCACGTGCTTTTGGAAGTTCGGTGTTTCCTGAATGTCAGCGTTGGCGAAACGTTCGGTCACGGGAGTCATCGCGTCGTCGGCAACGACCGAACCGCCAAACAAGAGGGAAACGGCAAACGAAGCAAGGAGTTTGTGATGCATAAGTTTCTCCGAGGTGTAGCCCTCACGCTCCGCGTGAGGAGAGCGAAAGCGAGTTTGAGCTGTTTTCAGTTCGAGGTTGTTCGTGTGACGAAGGTCGATGGTAGTTCCGCATTTCATCACGCGGAGCGTGATGGCTACATTGGGCCGTGACTTAGGAATAGTCCCGAAATAACTTCCTCGTTTTAACCGCAAGCCGGAGGCGTGCGCGTCTTCCCGCTCCCGAAACGCACGCCTCCGGCTTGCGGTTAAACGACCTGCCTGAAGTGCGGAAGTTATTTCGTGACCGTTCCTTAGGTAGGTTTCTTGATGTTCTTCGAGGTAGGTTGTTTTCGTTTGCTCGCCTTGACCTTCCGCTGGCCACTCTTTGCGGCCTTGGTCAACGTCGCGATTTGTCGGTCAATCGAGCTTTGTCGAGTTCTCTCTTGCTTGGCAATCTGCTCGTCAAGCTTCTTCACGCGAGCGGCAAAGCGCTCGCGCTCGTGTTTCAAGATCGCCAGTTGAACATCGCGTTCTTCTTCCAATGTCTCGCGAATCTGCTCGATCAGTTCGTCATCGCGATTCATCTGCAAGCGAGCCGTCAGCAGTTGCCGCCTCGACTTGGCCTGCCAAAGTTTCAATTCCATTTTGTAGCGAGTCTTATCGCGCCCCGCCATAGTCTCCAGACGGTCACTCGTCCGCGCAAGATCGCGGATCGCCTTGTTGTATTCCTGCGGCACACCATCCTTGAGGTGAATCAACAGTTCGAGCAATTGGTCGTGATGCTGCGTGACGAACGCTGTCGCCGCCTCTTCTTGCTGGCGAGTGACTTCAGGAGCCTTCTTCGCAGCGTTCTGCCGCTTACGAGCAACCTTCGCTTTGGCCGGTTGCGCTCGTTTCGCCGCAGGTTTCTCACTGGATGCAGTCTTCTTGTCGTTGTCCGCAATCACGAACAACGAAATCAACACGAGAGTCGGAATGATCCACATGCGTTTTCGTAACACGAGCCTACTCCTGTAAACCCATTTCGTCTTCAACGTCGCTATTCATCCGAGCAACAGCAGCAATCATCCAACTCGGCGGGCTGAGTGCTTGCTCGGCTTCATCGGCCTGTCCCGTCTGGGTGAGCGGAATGTCGTTGAACACCGGAAGTTCGGATAGTACTTCGGCGAACTCGTCTTGAGGGGTCAGGATTTCCGCCCAAGCGTGGGCGAGATCCAGAGATTCGACAGCCGGCCCGACGGCATGTTGCGACAGAGGTGGCGGAAAGGTTATCTGGCGGGAAGTGAAGACAGCCACAAAGAGAGCGAGGCAAGAGCCGAGTCCGACAGTCGTCCACCGTGCGGCGTTCCTCTTCCATGATTCTTGGGATGCGGTGATTGTCGGTGCACCAGTCTCTTCGACCAGCGCGTGTGAAAAGCACGTCGTTCGTTGAACCATACGAGCCACCGCTTCACGGGCAGACTGATCAGTGGCAAGTTGCTCTTCGAACGAACCGCGTCCCGAAGAACTCAGTTCGTTCGCGACGTAGCGAAACGCCAGCCAGTCGAGCTTGTCTTGTGGGTTGTCCAGCATGGCCCTGTCTCTATTCGTCTTGCAGTAGTTTCTTCAGTTTCATTAACGCCGTTCGCATCCTGCCAAGTGCCGTGCCAAGCGGGATCTTCAACTCCTCAGCGATCACCGCAAACGTCTTCTCCTCATAAATCCGCATCCGTACGACTCGTCCTTGCTCGGCGGGCAGCTTTCCAATCGCGGCCCTCACTTGCTCGATCGATTCATCACGAACTAGCGGATCTTCCGGCCCCGCTTGTTGTTGCGCGACACTCCACGCCACTCGCTCCAGCACGTTCCTGCCGGTTGCTTGCCGCCGTCGAACAACCAAAGCTTCGTTGTAAGCAACGCGGAACAACCAAGCCTTGCGGGTCTCCTCCTTCGTCTCGTGGCCTCGCTCCACCATTTTGGTGAACGCGGCCTGAACTACGTCATTCGCCAACTGGCCATCTCGAAGCACACCGATCAGGAAACGTCGCAGTTCTTCTGCGTGCTTCTCGAACAAGTCCGCGACGATGGCGGGATCAATCTTGCCGTCGTCTGCGGCGCTCAACAGGTCGCTCCTGCCGTCGTCGGCCTCATGACGCCTTTTGAATGAGATGCGCTCGCCGCTTGCATTATTGTTCCGCCCCACGAACTTTTTGCGTCTAGGTGCGTAAAGTGTTTCATCATCCGCACTTTTGGCGATCGAAGCAGTCTTATTTCCAAGCCAGACGTCGCCTCGGCAAAGATCTGTAGGCGTAGCTATAATGACACCTACCCACCGCTCAATCGAGCCCCCAAGGAAACACTGTGCTTGTTGAAGTCGCGACTGTAGGCAGTTCTCCGGCTAAAGCCGGAGCTCCAACGAGCTAGGAGCGAAGTTTGTTTGTAGGACCAGTTTTCTATCGCGAGGCGGCTGTCGCGCCGCGCCGCCCGCGACACTATATCTTTCGTACAGTTTACGTACTGGCCCTGCTCGTGCTGATCTGCACGGCATGGTTTGTGTTAGCCGGCGTTCAGATTATCGGGACGATCGGCGACATGGCTCGCTTTGGAGCAATGTTGTTCCAAATTCTCGCCCCCGTTCAACTGGCTCTGATCACGTTTCTAGCGGCCTTCGGAACCGCCAGCGCCGTCTCGCAGGAGAAAGACCGGCGCACGATTCTCCTGCTGTTGATGACGCGATTGACCAATACAGAACTCGTCGTCGGCAAGCTGCTGGCTAGTCTGCTCGATGTCCTCTCGATGCTGCTCGCCGCGCTACCAGTCTTCCTGCTGGTAACCCTTCTTGGCGGCATCTCGTACGGGCAAGTCGCCCGCGTCTTCTTTGTGACACTCACGACCGCGTTAATGGCGGGCAGCCTGGGAAGCATGCTTGGCTTGTGGCGCGAAAAGACATTCCAGACGTTGGCCCTCACCGCGCTGACACTCGTTCTTTGGTCGGCACTCTTCGAAGCGGTACATGCGGGGCTCCTCTTTGAAGTGCTCGGCGATCTATCGTGTCGAACAATCGCAACTGGCTTTAGCCCACTACGGGCCATCATGGCCGCCTCCCAACCGCGAATCGCGACGACCGGATGGACGTCGCTGCTGGCGGAGGGCGTTAGTCTTTACTTGCTCAGCTCGGTCCTGATCACCATCGGCCTGAACGCCATGGCGATTTGGCGAGTCCGGATTTGGAATCCATCGCGCGAAGTCCGCCCAGGGCAAGCCGAAGAATCGGAGCCGACCAGCATTTGGGGAGCGGAGCACGATTCGCCTTCAAGTGATCAAGCCGCCGAAGCCGCAAGGGAAGGACACGTTGACGCGAGAGAGCGGAAGGCGTCGTTGAAGAGCCGAGAGGTCTGGGACAATCCGGTTCTGTGGCGCGAGATGTGTACGTGGGCTTATGGCCGCAAGGTGCTCAGCATCCGGCTGGCGTACTTGAATTTCTTTGCGATCGCCACAACTGGGCTGTATTGGACGATCGCCTCGGGCGCGGCAACCGCGCGTGGAACGGGCAGCATCATCCCGGCGGCGGCAGCCTCGCTAACACCTTTCTTTCTGGTCAGCCTCGTCATCATCAACGCCTTGGCCGTCACCTCCATCACCAACGAACGCGATGGCTTGGCTCTTGACCTGCTGTTGGCAACCGATATCTCGCCGAAAGAGTTTGTATTTGGAAAGTTGTTCGGTGTGTTATGGGTAACGAAGGAAATGGTTCTGCTGCCGATGGCCTTATGCCTGGTCTTATGGTGGACGAACGGTATCACGACCGAGAATTTGGTTTATCTGATCGGTGGCCTGCTCGTGATGAACATCTTTGTCGGCGGCTTGGGTCTGCACTGCGGAATGACTTATGCCAACTCTCGAACGGCGATCGGGATCAGCTTGGGCGCGGTCTTTTTTCTATTCGTCGGCGTCGTAACCTGTTTGGCAATCATGGTTTCATTCGCAGGTTCTTTCCATGGCCAATACGCCCCGTTTATGGCGTTCATCGGCGGTGGCAGCCTCGGCTTGTATGTCGCTTTAGGCAGTCGCAATCCATCCTCTGCTATCTTCTGGGCATCCTTGTTGCTACCGATCGCCACCTTCTTCGCCATCGTCAGCTTCGTTCTTGGTAACCGAGAACTCACCATTTTTCTCGTCCTCTCCGGCACTTACGGTTTTACGACCACTGCGATGCTAGTACCGGCGATCAGCGAGTTCGACTTCGCAATGGGACGAACTCGTTCGGGAGCGGACGAAGAGTGAGAATCGTCACTGGTCATTGTCTCTGACAAATGAGCGACGCGCTGATCGAATTGATTCCGTGGCTGATCGCGATGGCGGTACTGATCGCCTTCTCGGGCTTCTTCTCAGCCAGTGAAGCAGCGATGTTCTCGCTTCGTGCAGCGGATCGAGAGCGTCTGGCGAGCGGCAACCGTTCCCAAAGACTTGCGGAGCGGCTGCTCGAAGATCCCGATCGGCTTCTCTCAGCCGTGTTGTTCTGGAACCTCGTCGTCAACATGGCGTATTTCGCGATCGTTTCCGTCGCGGGAATGCGATTGCGGAACTCAGATCTCGATCGCTCCGCTTCCTACATCTTCGCGGCTTTCTCGCTGCTCCTGATCATCTTCTTGAGCGAGATGGTTCCGAAGAGCGTTGGCGTCTTGAGCGCGCGGCGTTTGGCTGGCTTGATTGGTGGGCCACTGACACTTGCGGCACGACTGGTCGATCCGTTGTTGCCAGTGCTGCGAGTCGTCACGCTTCTTTCGCGGCGACTCATCTGGCCCCGTTTCAAGCCCGAGCCGTATCTTGAAGTCTCCGACTTGGAGCGGGCGATCGAACTGTCCACGACCGACGCCAAGCTTATCGAGCAAGAACAAGCTGCACTCCGCAACATTGTCCTTCTGTCAGATATTCGAGTCGATGAGTGGATGCGGCCACGTACGCAGTTCCGCACATTCCGACCGCCGGTCGCGCTGGCCGACCTCGGAGGTGCAGTCCCGCCGGGTGGCTACCTCTTGATCACCGAGCCGGACAGCGAGGAAGTCAGCTTAGCAATCCACTTGAAGGAACTCTTCGATGTCCCGCAGGAGAAGCTTGAACATCACGCCGAACCGGTGATCTGCGTTCCGTGGTGCGCCACCGTCGCCGATGCTCTGCAGTTGATGAAACGCAAAGGGCGGCAAGTCGCCGCGGTTGTCAACGAGTATGGCGAAACGATCGGTATTCTGACGTTCGAGGACATTCTGGACACGATCTTCACCTACAGTCCCAGCCGTAGTAAGCTGTTGCTGGACGAGAAGCCAATCCATGACATTGAAGACGGGATGTGGTTGGTTGCCGGTGTCACGGCGCTACGGCGTCTGTCTCGTTATCTGGAGATCGAACTCCCGCCAAGCAAGAGCGTGACGGTCGCCGGTGTCATCCAGGAACAACTCGGAAATCTCGCACATAACGGCGACGAGTGCGATTGGGGGCCGTTTCATCTAAAAGTACTCGAAGCGCCTCAACGCGGTCACATGCTCATCGAGCTGAGGCTGATCGAACGGGAGGGAAGGCGTTGAGTATTGTCATCGCTCTCTTCCTGATCGGCCTGTTCCTGAGCGCTTTCTTCAGCGGCTCGGAAACGGGTTTCTATCGTGTCACGCGAGTGCGTCTGCTCCTCGATGGGCTCGACGGCGACCCTGTGGCTCGTGGCCTGCTCTGGCTGACGAACAATCCCGCCTTCTTCGTCGCAACAACACTCGTTGGCAATAACCTCGCGAACTATCTAACGTCGCTGTCGATCGTGTTACTTACTCAGAACGTTTTCGCTGGAGAAAGTCTCGTCGCCGAACTGGTGGCACCGGTGTTCTTCGCGCCGGTGGTTTTTGTCTATGGCGAGTTGATGCCGAAGAACTTGTTCTACTATGCCCCCAATCTGCTGCTGCGTCGCGGTGGCGCACTCTTCCTTCTGTTCGCCGTGGTGTTTGCACCAGTTTCGGGCCTGCTTTGGCTGCTCGGGCGTGTGCTTCAATCCCTGCTGGGCGAAGCGCCGCTGCAAGTCAGGCTGGCTCTCGCGAGGAAGGAATTGCAGCAAGTCCTAGCCGAAGGACAAGAGGCGGGGCTCCTTCAACCCGCCCAGCGAGAACTGGCCAACAATCTCTTTTCGGTCGCATCGCGACCGATTGAAGGTATCTGTACGCCGCTGGGACGCATGGTCTCGATTCGGCAAGGAGCGAAGAAGGCGGATGTCCTCCGCATCGTCAAACGGCATGGTTCATCTGTCGTACCGGTTGTTGATTCGAACGGCCGTGACTTGATCGGCTACGTTCGCATCGTCGATCTGCATCTTGATCTATCGGCGACAGTCGAGACATTTCGCGAGCTGCCGACCCTTCAAGCGAACGACGCTCACATCGCCGCCTTGATTCAACTGCAATCGACGAAGGCAGAACTGGCCCGCGTGGTTGATACGGCGGGCAAAACGATTGGCGTACTCTACGCCAGCGAGCTGACCGACCCGTTATTCCGCGAAGCGGCGATCTAAAGAAGTAGTTGGTCGCTTGTCATTGCTCAAACTGAAAACGCGAGCGAGAAAGGGGACTAGCTCCGTGCCCGCCAAGGCCCGAAATGTCGGTCAACGGTACTGGCACCAAAGCAGCGAACCGCGTTGTTCGGCGACAATTAGTTTTCCTCTTTAGCGACAATTAGAATTCCCTGTCAGAAAGTTGATGAGTGCTGCGAAGTAGCTTCCGAGCGTGATGGCGATTTGCCTCGCTTGGCGCGCTCCACTCGGTAGCTCGGCACGTTCAGCTCGAGAATCACGCTGTGATGCACGAGCCGATCGATCGCGGCGGCTGTCGTCATCGCGTCCTTGAAGATCTGATCCCATTTGCTGAACGCTAGGTTGCTCGTCAGAAGAACACTGCCGCGCTCGTAGCGCTCGGCTAACAGCGTGAACAAGACTTCCATCTCCTCCCGGCTCTGCTGCACATAACCCAGGTCGTCGATCAGCAAGCCATCCGAAAGTGCTTGGCCATCCGTGGCTCTCCTGGTGCGGAGTGATCTCATGACAATCACACCATCGCGGAGGGCGGCGTTTTTGCTAATACCAATTATGCGCGCAATTCAAAACTTCCCATAAAGTGAAGGGTAAACTGCCGTCGCTCGCGAACGGGAACGCCTTGCCCGACTTCATAGTTGCGGCGGTCAACGAATTGCTGCGTAGGTGCTTGTGTTGCTTCTGACATGGCTGCGTATAAACGGCGGCCAGAAAACGTAGCGCTCGGCGGAATCCGGCGGGCGGAATAAAAACGTAGCGCCCAGATGAACCGCAGCTTCTTCCTTTGGAGAATG
>PBSM01000010.1 GCA_002726245.1 Planctomycetaceae bacterium
TCGCGACGGGTGCGACAAGTCACGACCCAATCGTCAGCGTAACGCGTGACTCGATAACCACGATGACGCATCTCTCGATCAAACGGAGTGAGAAGGACGTTACTTAAGATCGGCGAAACCACGCCACCTTGCGGAGTTCCCTGCTCGGTCGGCAATCGCTTGCCATCGACTAGGCAGTCAGCTTTCAGCATGCTACGAATCAATCGCAACACACGTCCATCTGACACTCGCTGGGCGACCAAAGCGACGAGCTTATCATGATCCACGGTCCCGAAGAAATTCGAGAGATCCGCATCGACGATCCACTCATAGCCTGCTTCGATCTCGGCCCATATCTTGCGTAGAGCATCCTTCGTCGATCTTCCCGGTCGGTAGCCGAAGCTGGCATCATCGAACACCGCCTCGAAGATCGGTTCCAACCGATTCTGCAACGCCTGCTGGCACACGCGATCGTAAATCGCGGGAATCGGGCACCGACGCGCAGCGTTGGTCGGCGGGCGAAACTTCCCCGGTTGGCCAGCCTTGGGAATGAGTTTCTGCCGAACAGCCATGGGCTGATAGGTGTCAGTCCTGAGCTCCTCGTGCAGGCGATCGAGATGCACATCAAGGTGCTCCTCGAACTCTGCCAAAGTGACTCCGTCGATACCACCCGCACCTTTGTTCCGCTTCACTCGGCACCAGGCCAGCTCCAAGTTCTTCCGCTTGTAAACCTTGTCCACCAACGAGTGGACCTTCCTTTTACCTGTTGAGTTCAACCAGTCAGACAGTCTCCTCGGGCGATCACTTATGGGTCTTTCACGAAAGGAACTTATCCGCGTCATCGCTCTTACTCACTGATTCTTTCTTGCTGTTGTCAACCATCTTTGCCAACTCCCTTCCCCAGCTCACTCCGAGCTGCCGATTGCCGCCACATGGACAGCGTTCAGTCACACGACTTTCACCGTGCTTGAAGTACTATGAAGTTGTCCGACGACTCGCTTGGGATCGCTTCCCATTTCGCAAACGCTTATAGGGTTACTTATTTCGATGCCACTCGAAAACCGAACGAGCCCTCCTGGGGTCACGCATGAATCTTCCGTACCGTGCCGTCCGCAAGCACCGCGTCTTCTAATGTTGCGGTGCGGTGAGTGAATGAGAACGCCTTCGTCTCCATAGTGCAGACTCGACCTTACCTCACCTTTGGTCGACCGGTTCATCGTTGGGATCGCTCCCTTGATTACGGCCCGGTACTTCTCCTCAAACCCTTCGGATTCCACCTCGCGATGGACACCCTGTCCTCCGGTTGTCCGCAAGCGAACAAAACGCCAACTTAGATTCATCCTCTTGGCAGTTTCCATCGTTTCCAACTTCGTGCCCGTTTAGAGTTCATCTTATTAGTGTTCCCCGGCCAGCGACGAATTACCGCCACTTTCGGATATGACGTTCCTCATCCGAACGCCAGAGGGACTTCAACCCTCCTGACTCATGCGCTGCCCAGCGCACACTATGAAGGCTCTGACTACTGCCAACCGCCGCGGATTTCTCCGCGACGTTCCAACCTTTCAGGCAAGCCTTACTCGTTGGAGTGAGCGACGGCTCGCAAGCCGCCTGGCAGGTCTCCCCGGATAGGGGCTGCTCGGCCGGTGGGATTCCAAGCCACGAGTAGTAAGGATCAAAGGCCTCAGCCATATCGCCACTCCTCGAACGCCAGTAAGAGTACGCTCACGGTACATTCCTAGCAAAACGCGGTCAATCTGCGGCACTGATTCTAGGTAAGACCTACTCCTTTGAACGGTGCAAGAGTTGTAAACGGCCGGCCGCCCAACTACCGTGGATTGTGGCAGTGTATGTCTGCCGAACCAGCTCAACTTTGATCCACTGGGAGGCTCCGATGAAACCCACACTTGCTATCGCGACACTTGTTGTTTGCCTGATCTTCGCTTCTGAGTCGAAAGCCCAAAACTATTACGGAGGCGGCTTTCGTTCCGGCCTGCCGTATCATGGTTTCGATTACAGCGGTTCACAGTACGGCCTCAGATACATTCCAGTGCCGCCCTACTTCGCCATCCACCCGCCTGTCTATTACGGTAACCGGGTTTACCGAAGTTACGGCGACAGCCCGTTCGCGTATGCTCCCAAGCGACCGGCTCCACGGCCGAAATCGCAAGTGGTCGTGAATCCGTATGTGCCGAAAACACAACAGACATCGCAAGAGCCTGCCGAGAAAGTTGCGGCGGTGAAGATGATGACGAATCCGTTCTACCGGCTCGGCGAAGAAAACGTCTCCGTCCCAAGAGTGCAGATCAACCCATACGCGACGAGCCGGGTCGATCTCGCACAGGCTGAGTAGCCCACCGCGAGCGCGCGAGCAGGCTTGCAAACACGAATCGGCTCGGGTAGCGTCAGGGTCTGGACGTACTTCGATCGTTCAGCTGGTGTACTGATGCTTTACTTTGTCTATTCGGTGGTGTTGTGATGCGGTCTCTCGTTTGGTGTCTCTCTCTTGGCTTGGTCTTTGGTTCGCACCTTGCCGCGTTGGTGGCGAGAGCAGAACGACCGAACATCGTTCTGCTCTTCTGCGATAACCTGGGTTATGGAGACGTCGGCTGTTTCGGCTCGACGAAGCATCGCACTCCGAACATCGACCGCATGGCGAAGGAAGGCCTCCGCCTCACAAGTTTCTATTCGGCCAGTGGTGTTTGCACACCGTCGCGCGCAGCGTTGATGACCGGCTGCTATCCGCGACGCGTCGGTTTGGCCCAAACCAATCCCGACGGTGCCGTCTTGCGTCCCGTCTCGCCGAACGGACTTCACCCAGACGAGACGACCATCGCCGAGGCTCTCAAGGCTCAAGGTTACGCAACGGCTTGCATCGGCAAGTGGCATCTTGGCGATCAACCAGAGTTTCTGCCGACGCGGCAAGGCTTTGACTACTTCTTCGGCATTCCGTACAGCGACGACATGACACCCCGCCCAGGGAAGAACTGGCCTCCACTTCCCTTAATGCAAAACGAGAAGGTCATCGAAGCCCCCGTGGATCGAGACCTACTCACCAAACGTTATACGACCGAAGCGGTTGCCTTCATCAAGGCGAACCGAGACAAGCCGTTCTTTCTTTATCTGCCGCATGCGATGCCCGGCAGCACGCGGGCTCCTTTTGCAAGTGAAGCCTTTCGTGGGAAGAGCGCCAATGGCCCCTACGGCGATTCGGTTGAGGAAATCGACTGGTCAACGGGCGAGATTCTGGCTGCTTTGAAGGAGTCCAAGGTGGACGATAACACGCTCGTGATCTGGACGTCGGACAACGGGGCTCCACGTCGCAATCCGCCGCAAGGCAGCAACTTGCCGCTGGGCGGTTGGGGTTATACGACGATGGAAGGTGGGATGCGTGTGCCTTGCGTCGTGCGTTGGCCGGGTAAAGTGCCGGCTGGTGAGAGTTGCGACGAAGTCTGCTCGCTGATGGACATGTTGCCAACGTTCGCGAAGCTCGCGGGCGACGAAACACCATCGGATCGCAAGATCGATGGCCACGACATCTGGCCATTGATCTCCGGCGAAAAGGATGCCACGACTCCCTATCAAGCATTCTACTACTACTACGCGGATCAACTGCAAGCAGTGCGAGCTGGCAATTGGAAACTCCATCTCGGGCTTCCGCGGAAGCGCACGAACTTGCAGGATGCCACCGCGACGAGTGCCGCCAAGCTATATGATCTGGACAGCGACATCGGCGAGACCAAGGACATCGCGAAAGATCGGCCTGACGTCGTGAAACGGTTGCTGGCCTTTGCCGACCAAGCGAGACAAGACCTTGGCGACCGTGGCAGGCTCGGCGAGCATCAACGTCCCGTTGGACGCGTTGACACGCCGGTGCCACAAATCTCGGACTAAATCATGCGTAAGGTCATGCGGCCGAACGGAACGCCCATTTCCGCCTCGAACCTTCGCCAGATCGACCGACTCGAAGTCAATGCGTCCTGGCTGCTTCGGTTACGTTGGGTCGCCGTTGTTGGTCAGTTGATTACCGTCGCGACCGCCGTCTTTGTCGTGGGCGTTCAGCTAGCCGTCACGCCGCTCCTTTCCGTCATCGCGTTTACCGCGATCACGAATATCGCGTTCGCGTTGTGGTTGAAGACTCACACACGATTGTCGGAAGACCTGCGTGCGCGCCAGGATCATTGGGTTCTCGCCGGACTGATGAGCCTCGACCTGCTATCACTCACGATGCTCCTCTACTTCTCAGGCGGTCCCACCAACCCCTTCATCATCTTCTTCTTCGTCAATCTTGCGCTGGCCGCTGTTGTGCTGTCGAATCGGTCAGTTTGGTGGCTTCTGCTCCTCGCGATTGCTTGCTTGCTTGTTCTGTTTGTCGCTCACACGCCAGTCCCAGAACTCAGTAAGCCAGCGGATATTTTCCCGCCTCGGAGGCTAGCACTTCAGCAAGTGGGTTTGCTCACCGCTGTAGCCTTGTGCGCTGGCGTGGCCGTTTACTTCATTACTCGCGTAACTCGCGAGTTACAGCAACGCGACGATCAACTGAGGCTCGCGGAGCAACAACGCTCGCGTAGCGAGCGGCTGGAAGCGCTCGCCACGCTCGCCGCCGGCGCGGGGCATGAACTCGCATCGCCACTCTCGACGATCGCGGTGATTGCCAACGACTTGAACAAACACCTCGAAGGGACAAGCGTTCCGAACTCGGTGATCGAGGACGTCGGCCTGATTCGTAGCGAGTTAGATCGCTGCCGCCACATTCTCGACGGGATGGCGAGCAGCTCTGGCCTGGCGACTGGTGAAGAGATGTTGCCCGTGTCGCTTCGCGACTTGCTGGACGAGACGCTCGCCGGACTCAGTCGTCGGGATCGTGTCGAACTGTCGATGAGCAAAAGCTCGGCCGAACGCCTCACTGTTGTGCCGCTGCTGGGAGCGGCCAACTCGATTCGCGGGTTGATTCGCAATGGCCTCGACGCCACGGCCGACGATGCCAACGTTACGATTCAAACCGTCTGCGATGACCAAACCGTAACGATTTCTGTAATAGATACCGGAAGCGGCATGTCCGACGAAGTGCTGGCTCGAGTCGGCGAACCATTCTTTACGACGAAAGAGCCAGGCCAGGGAATGGGTCTAGGTCTCTACCTCACGCAGAACCTCTTTCAACGTTTAGGCGGAGAGCTCATACTCAAGTCAGCGGTCGGTCGAGGCACTGTCGCGACAGTGAAACTACCTGCCGCTTCGCGAACATGAAGTGGCCTTCAGACACGACAAATCAAGGGCCGCGGCAATTTGCCGCATATTCCAAAGCGACAAATGGTAATAAACTTAATGGAGGCGACCCGATGAAATGCCCCAGCGAGGTGGCTAGATGATCGAGCAAGCGGCAAACTACCCGCACGACTCGACGGAGCGACGCAGCATCCTGCTTGTGGATGATAGTGTCGCCTTCCGTGAGCGGCTTGCTCGCGCGTTTCGCGACCGTGGTTTTGCAGTTCGCACGGCGGGCAACTACGACGAGGCAATGACCGTCGCGCGCGAGCGAGCTCCAGCAATGGCGGTCGTTGACCTGAGAATGCCTGGCCCCTCCGGGCTCAATCTCGTCAAAGACCTTCGGGAGCTGCACTCGGAAATCCAGGTTCTTGTGCTCAGCGGCTTCGGAAGCATCTCAACAGCGATTGATGCTGTGCGGCTCGGTGCGACGAATTTCCTGCCCAAGCCGGCGGACGCCGACGACATTCTCGCTGCGTTCGAGCGGGGCGAGGCGGACGTCTCCGACCCAGCCGAAACCGAACCGGAAACGCCGTCGTTGGCACGAGCTGAGTGGGAGCACATTCATCGGGTCCTCGCAGATTGTGGAGGCAATATCTCCGAGGCGGCGCGCCGACTTGGCATCCACCGCCGTTCACTGCAGCGAAAACTACAGAAGCGAGCTCCCGAGTAGCTCGCAGAGGCAGCGAAACATGAATGCAACACTTCTCGAACGTCCCGTGATCCGTCAGGCGGTCGCTGACATCTCCGGACTAATGTCCCGCGAGATTCGCTTTGTGTCGAACCTGGACTACACATCAGTCCCCCATGACCCTCTCGACGACTTGCTTCTCGATGAGACATCGATCTTGACTGCGGAGTCCGAAGTACGCCTGTTTACTCAGATGAACGTGGCCTACTTTCACGCTTCAACCGGCCGCTCCGAGTTGGATGTCGATAACCCGGACGCAGAGCTTGCTCGCGACGTCGCAGAGGTGCTGGACCAAGCCGACTCGCTTCGCAACCGCTTGGCAGTCGTCTTCCACAAACTAACTGTCTCCGTCGCGAAAGGATTTGTGACGGCCCGGCATTCGCTCGACGAACTCGTCAGCGAGGGAGATGCCGTACTGTTACGAGCCATCACTTTGTTTGATCCGAGTCGCGGCTTTCGATTCAGCACCTACGCAACGCATGCCTTGCGACGCCGTTTCGTCCGCTACATCGGCTCCCGCGAGCACCAACACACCGTTCCGGTTGACTTCCGTGAAGCTCCTCCAATTCCCGACCACCGTCGTTGGACACTTGCTTACGAACGGCGCATGGAGGCTGGCGTTGAGTGGCTTGAAACCGCTCTCTACGAGCTAGACCCACGAGAACGCTACATCATTCGTTGCCGCTTCGGCTGGGGGCGTGAATTCGAACCTCGCACACTTCAAGATATCGCTGACGAACTAAGTGTCTCGCGCGAACGCGTCCGGCAACTGGAAGCACGTGCAATGCGGAAGTTACAACTGCTCGCGGAGTCGTTCGACGACTAGACCCCGGCAGGAAGCCGCCGATTTCTGGCGGCTGATCGATGATCAGCCCGCCATTCTGTTTGTCGCGTTCTCTCGCTTGCGCACAACGCTGACCAGGGATAGGCCCGGTGGCATCGGCATTCTGCCGAGCAGATGCCGTTCGCTGGCGAAGACGCGAGTAAAGAAAGCATTCAAGGGAGCAGCAGGCACGGTGAGGTCGCCCGTCGCGTTTACCAGGCCAGGCAGCTTACTCCAAAGCCTAGCGACGACGGCGATTGGGAAGCAAACGGAGTTGTAATAACTTAGCAATTCGATCTCGGTGCCCGACACGTTCAAAACCTGTCGCAGGCCGCGTTTGCTGTATCGCCGAAAGTGCTGGTGTTGGACATCGCGAGGCGAAATGAGCCACTGATGTGCAGGGATCGTGGCGACGAAGATTCCGCCGACGCGCAGGAGTTCCATCGCGGCACGCACCGAAGCAGCATCCTCTTCCACATGCTCCAGCACATCGGCCATTAGCACGACGTCGAAGCTGGCGTTTGGGAAAGGAATCTGATCGGGCAAGCGTCCATACTCAACGCGCACGTCAACGGTTTGTCGAGCATACTCAAGAGCCTGTTCAGATGCGTCCAGCCCAACGATCTGATGATTCTCCGCCCACTGAGCCAAGTTCCCGCCGGTCCCACAACCAAGTTCACAGATATCGAGTCTCTCGTCTTTCGCTGCCGAAGCGTATCGATCGACGAGTGAACCGATGATTTGGCGCCGAGCGACGAACCACCAGTGCTCGCGCTCGACATTCCAGAGTTCGTCGTATAGATGAGCTTGCATAATTGATGGTCGCAATCGGCTCTGGCACGTCTCGGCCGCCGCGCTCAGCGCCCAACCACCTCTTAGTGTCGGCAAACGCGACGCTGGGTCTGTTCTCGATCTTGCCGCTGCCCTTGGTATTTCAGGCTGCTAGCGTCGGCTGTTCGATCTAGCAACAGCGGCTTGTGACACGACAGGGTCCGCGGCATATACTGCTCGCGGATGACATTGTCGCTTTCCTAACGTGGCGTAACCGCAACCAAAGTAGGACGGACGCCCTCGTCCGTCA
>PBSM01000011.1 GCA_002726245.1 Planctomycetaceae bacterium
GCAACACAAACCCTAGTGCTCGCTAGCTGAACAGTACGGACCAATTGATATTGATACGACGAATTGCAAAAGTTCAGTTACAAGTCCAGGACATTATCCATACGAGCGGCGATGTCGGCTAGACGCTTTCGGTCGCCGCCACGAACTTCCGCGGTTGCCCAGCCTTCGAAGTCGATCTTCGCCAGTTCGTCCCGGACTCGTTTCCAGTCAACGCTGCCTTCGCCAATTTCGACGTTAAAGCCGGCCCGCAGACCTTCCTCGACCTGCAGCTTGCGGCTGTATTCCTTGATATCGAGCTTCCCGATCCGCTTACCGAGTGCTTCGATCCAATGCCCGGCATATCCCCAGCGTATGTTGTTGCCAACGTCAAAATAGACACCCACCATCGGACTGTCCAACTCGTCAACAAAGCGTGCCATACTGAGCGGCTCGATCAGGAACGACGCCCAGACGTTCTCGATCAGTAGCTTGATGTTTTGTTTCTCGGCATGAGGAACCGCCGAGCGAATGAGCTCTTGTCTCTCCTTGTAGTTCGCCAGGTACGACCCCTTCGCGTTGGTTGGAACGACGAGCAACACCGAAGTCGCACCGACTGCCTTCGCCGCATCGATCACTTCCTTGATCGCCGGACTAGAACTGTTCACGACGCCGTGAACCTTGATGCCTGTCGCCTCGCTTGCCTTTACCATCTCGGAGTGGTGATCAATCGCATCTCGTGTTCGCGGCTCGACGCCATCGAACCCGATCTCCTTGAGCATCTTGAACTTGTCCATCACCGACAGCTTCTCGGTGATCATGTGGTACTTCACCGCCTTCTTGATCTTGCCCGTGAACTGGCCTGCTGCACCAATGCGGGGAGCCAGCGTCGATGTAGCAGCGGCACTAGCGGCAACGTGAAGGAAGCGGCGACGGTCAAGTTGTGGGAACATGGCGAGTCTCGATCGGCAGGCGTAGGAGTGGAACGGAGTCAAGCATAACCGAACTCCGGCAGCTTTACACCTTTCGATCCCCGTCACGTATGTCGTCGTCGGTCCCCCTCTCCCCCGCTTCTTATCGCCCTGATAACATGCACGGCATGGCTATAACTCCGATGATGCAGCAGTATCACGACGCCAAGGAAGTCGCCGGCGATGCCATGCTGCTCTTCCGGATGGGCGACTTCTACGAGCTGTTTTACGAGGATGCGAAGACCGCAGCGCGGGTGCTTGGTCTGACTCTGACAAGTCGCGATAAAGGCGAAAACCCGATCCCTATGGCGGGCTTTCCGCATCATCAGCTTGACAGTTATCTCGGCAAAATCATCAAGGCAGGACACCGGGCCGCCGTCTGTGAGCAGATGGAGGATCCAAAGCTCGCAAAAGGGATTATGAAACGCGAGGTCACCCGAGTCGTCACGCCTGGAACACTGACTGACGATGCGTTGCTCGACCCTCGCGAAAGTAACTACTTGGCGGCGGTCGTTCCCGGCGGGAAGAAGCGTGAAGGCGAAGTCGGTATTGCGTGGGCCGAGCTTTCGACGGGTCGCTTTCAAGCAGCAACGTTTCGCGTCGAGCAGCTCGCCGATCAACTCGCACGAATCGGGCCCTCCGAATGTCTCGTCAGCGAAGACGAGAGCCCGCTGCCAGACTTTCTGACCGATTCAATGTTGCTGACGAAGCGGCCTGCTTGGGCGTTCTCGCACAAGGCGGCAGAGGAGGGACTGAGCAAGCACTTCGGCTCGCGCGGATTGGAAGGATTCGGATTCGGCAAAGCGGATGCGTCTGCAATTCGCGCCGCCGGCGCCGTGCTGGAGTATCTGTGTGAAACGCAGCGGGCTTCGCTCGATCACATTGACCGCCTGATTCCTTATCGCGTCGGCCGTTTGCTGGAGATTGATGAAGCGACGCGACGCAGCCTCGAAATCACTCGCACGATGCGAGAAGGCCGACGCGAAGGGTCGCTACTGGCGATCCTAGATCGGACGGTAACCGCGATGGGGTCGCGAATGTTGGCCGAATGGGTCGCCAGTCCGCTGACCGATTGCAAGGCGATTGAGGAGCGGCTGGATGCGACAGAAGAGTTGTTTGGCGACTCGACACCGCGGAAAGATCTGCGTGATCAACTTCGAGACGTCTACGACATCGAACGCCTGCTCGCGCGCGTGACAACCGGACGTTGCAGCCCTCGAGATCTGCGGTTCATTGGCAAGACGCTGGCGAGCTTGCCGAAGATTAAGGCGAAGCTAACGGCTCGCAAGAGTTTGTTGTTGCAGCGTCTGGAAGTCGAGCTCGATCTGTGTCCCGATGTGCGAAGCAAGGTGGAAGCGGCTTTGGTCGATGACTGCCCGTTGACATCGCGCGAAGGTGGCTTCATCCGCGACGGCTTCAGCGAAGAACTCGACCGACTCAGGGAACTGGCAGCCGGCGGAAAGCAGTGGATTGCCGAGTATCAAGCCAAGATCGCCGCGGAAGCTGACATCCCGAATCTGAAGGTTGGCTACAACAAAGTCTTTGGCTATTACATCGAACTGACTAATACACAACGAGACAAAGCCCCCGACTACTTCATTCGCAAGCAGACGCTGAAGAACGCCGAACGCTACATCACGCCTGAGCTGAAAGAATACGAAGAGAAGGTGCTGTCAGCGGATGAGAAGGCCAAGGACTTTGAATTCGAGTTGTTTCTGGAGCTCCGCGATCTGGTTCATGCTTCGAGTCGCCGCCTGCGGGCAACGGCGGACGTGTTGGCTGAGCTTGATGTACTGTGCTCGTTCGCGGAGCTTGCCAGGGAACGTGGCTACTGCCGTCCAAAGCTATCCGAAGAGCCGGTGTTGAATATCATTGATGGTCGGCATCCGGTTTTAGACATCATCGAGCCGCAAGGCACCTTCGTTCCCAACGACGCCCTCGCCACGGTCGATGACGGCATGATCTTGCTGATCACCGGTCCCAACATGGCCGGCAAGAGTACGTACATCCGGCAAGTCGCCTTGCTTACGTTGATGGCTCAGATGGGGAGCTTTGTTCCAGCGAAAGCTGCCACGATCGGCGTCGCGGATCGGATCTTCGCGCGTGTCGGAGCCAGCGACGAGCTGTCTCGCGGGCAAAGTACCTTCATGGTCGAAATGACCGAGACAGCTCGCATTCTGAACACGGCAACCAATCGGAGTCTCGTCATCCTGGACGAGATCGGCCGCGGCACGAGCACTTACGACGGCGTTTCACTCGCCTGGGCAATCGTCGAACACATTCACGATCAGATCGGTTGTCGAACGCTCTTCGCAACCCATTACCACGAGTTGACGGATTTGCAGAATACGCTGGGCGGCATCCGCAATCTGAATGTTTCCGTTAAGGAATGGGAAGATAACGTCGTCTTCCTTCACAAGATCGTCGATGGTGCCGCCGACAAGAGCTACGGCATTCACGTCGCGCGACTGGCCGGCGTGCCGCGAGAAGTCAACGAGCGGGCCAAGCAGATTCTGAACCAGCTCGAATCTGAACACCTCGACGGCAGCGGTCGCGCCAAATCCTCTGCACGCGGTAAGAAACGCAAGCAGGGCGATATCCAACTCACTCTGTTCGCGCCTATGGAGCACCCGTTAATGGATGAGATTCGCGCGGCGAATATCGACGAGCTTACACCGCTTGACGCGTTGCAACTCATTCAGCAATGGAAAGCCCAACTCGAGGGAGAGCCCGCTGGGAAGCCCAGGTAAGCCGCGAGCGACGGACTCGAGTCGGCTCACGTCAAATGGAAAGCGCTTTGGGCGTTGAATCGGAATCAGCCGCCGAGCGCTAGCTCACGGTTTCCTTCCCGAAAACCGGCCGCTAGCGCGTGGCGGCTGATGACGTCCATTGATCCAACGCGCACCCTTTCTTGAACTCGCGTCAACTCTTCTTTTTCTTCTTCGGCGTCTTCTTCTTGGCAGCCTTGGTGGTGCTCGTCTTCTTTTTCGCTTTCTTGTCAGCGAAGACGCTGTCCCATTGTTCGGTGAACTTCTTGCTCGGGCCTGAGCGCACGATGGGTCCGGACATGACGATGCAAACTCCTGTTCTCTTCCATGGAAACTTGTTACACTCGATATTCTAGACGCGATCGCGTTGACCTCAAGGCCCGTGACGCAATCGCTGAAACCACATTCGAAGCCGGCGAGTTCGGCGTAGGCGGTCACGAACGCCGGCAGACGTGTGCGACCATGGCGTATCGGCAATCACAATTGCTCCGCCGCTCCACGGCGCTCCGGCGGCGACCCAGCTCCGGAGCAGTTCGACTTGCGGAGCAGGCAGTTGATCACCATCGCTGATCGGAGGCATCGAGCCTTCCGTGACGCGTTGGATCAACAGGCTCTCATCTGGCTTGCCGACCACGATCGCAGGCTCTATGTCGCCACCCTTCAGCAAGCCCTCTCGCGTGGAAAGATCCAGGCCGCCTTTCGCATCACGGGTGTTGTGGCAACGCAGACAATTCGCACGAATCACGCGGGCGTAGGAAGTCTCGAAAGACGGAGCTTCCGCGAAGGACGTTGCCGGGGCGAACGCGCCACAGACGCAAACCGTGATCGCCGACAGCCGCCATCGTGGCGCGCGTATCACGTTCTCGTTAACGCACGAACTGCTCAAACGAAGTCTCCTCCGAAGCCAACGTCGATGAAGTGCTTCCGGCACATCTCGACATATTCTATGTTTTGTCCTCTCATGTTTCCTCCCCCTTGTCCATCAGGAGACGGGAGAAAAGATGAGGGGAGAAAACATCAGGAGGAGATCGAGACCTTGAAATCAAGTTGTCACTGGCTGCGTTGCGGCTCTCGCTTGTTTCATCAGCAAGGCATCGACATCATTCGCAACGATCACGCCATAGTTAATCGCTCCCAGCCAGCCCGACATAATGATCCCGACGCTTCCAGCGTGGTAAAGTCCGGTGACCTGGTCGGGAAGACTACGGCTGACCGCCAGTCCCTCGAACTTCGTGCCGAAGCTGGCCCCAGCGACGTGCTGCGTGTAATGTTTGAATGTCAACGGTGTGGCAGCTTCCACGTGCGCAAGCCGCTCGCGAATGTTCGGGATGTACCCGTCGAGATGATCGAGCGTCCCTTCGATCAACTCCGTCTTACTGGCTTCATACTCGTCTTCACGCAGGCTCGCCCAGTCTTCATAGTGAGCGTTCGTACTTGAAACGATCAGCGTTCGCGGGCGACCGTCGGGGCGCGTACGAGGGTAATAGAAGGAGTAGGTCCTGCTGGTCACGTCGCGACTTAGCAACAGCTCGGTCTTGAATTCCTTGGCGGTCGATGTGAAGAAGAGATCTCCCGTGGATTCGTCGATCTGCTCGTCGGGCTTCAGCGCCATATAGACCTGTGTGCTGGAGTTGTTCAGACGCACCGCCCGCGCGTCTTCGAGGAACTTCTTATCCAGAACGTGTTCGTCCAGCAAACGAAGCGTTGTCAGCTTCAGATTGGCATTCGAGACAACTGACCGAGCCTTGATCGTCCGCCCGTTCACCGTCACACTTTGCACCCTACCGTTGGCCACGTTGATCTTCTCGACGTCGGAGCGAATGCGGATATCGACGCCGTTCTTTTTCAAGTCTTGCTCCATCAACTGGACCAAGCGATCGGTGCCACCCTCGAACGTGTAAACGCCTTTCGACATGAAGTTCGAGAAGACGATGCCGTAGGTGATGGCTGGATCTTCGAGAGTCGAACCGTTCGCATAGACGATCGGCTCCATCAACAGGCGATGCACATCTGCGCGGCCGGGAAAGAACTTGTTGAACAACGCGCCGGTTGTCATCGACTGATCGTCGTAGAAGTTCATCCCGCGGGCGGCGTCGAAGAACTCGTTGACGGTTTCCTGCGCCACGCCGAACTTCGTCGTTAGCAATTCGGTGAAACTCTTGCGGTCGTACGTCGTCGTCAGCGAGAACATCGGATTGTCAAACCGGATGGCCTTCAATTGCACGATCGAATCAGCAATCTCTTGGGTCCAATAGCGTCGGCAACTCTTGATCATCCCGTACGGAAAACCATGCAGCGAAATGTCAAAGATGTGACCGCCTGACCGTTTGAACCACGTTGCCATACCGCCCAGCTTGTAATGCTGTTCGAGCAACAGCACCGAGTAGCCAGCCCGCCCCAGCACGTTGGCTGCGGTCAATCCTCCCAGACCGCTGCCGATGACGATGACGTCGTACTCGTCCTTTGCACCTTTGAGGAAATCGCGCGGCATCACACTACTGTCTGGAGGAATGTGGACAATCCAACAGCTTACTGCGGCGTCGGCGAATGAGAAAGAGCGCGGATCACTCCGTTTCGATGCCAACTGGCGGCTTGAACAAATCACCAATTCGGCACCGGAATCCAGGCACGACGTCTTCGCCGTCGAGGTAGTCCTTGCCGGTAAGAAACGCTCGCGTGCCAGCCTGCCGGTAGACGAGTACTTCTTCGCCAACGGGATCAACTACCCAGACCAACGATACGCCTGCATCGAGATACTCGTGGACCTTGGTCGATACCCGGCTGAACTCGTCGTTCGGCGAGACAACTTCGACCGCGAGGTCCGGTGCGATGGTACAGTGCCCCGACGGCTCGTCGGCTACGGAAAGTCGTTCGCCGCGTATGAACGACACATCTGGCTTTCGTACTTTGGATGGATCGTCCGCAAAGCATTGATAACCCGCATCGGCGCCGTTAATCCACCCTAAGCTGTGCTTCTCTACGTGATCGATAAGCAACGCTAAAACCTTGCTGATTTGAACCCCATATTCTTCTCCACGAGTTGTCCGCCAACCAGCTCAAACGACTTCCCGTCGGGCATGTGGAGCAGGTCTTCTGGCGTGAAGGTCGTTTGCTGAGAAGGAACACTCATTGGTTAGTCTCGGAGGCAGTGTTGGTTCGCGATTGAAATACCGCTGACAATAGAACCTATTATACCGACAAACCCCTGATCCGTACCACACAAGAAGAGGTTGGAAAGATGAGTCGTGCCGTCGAGACGCTTCTCCGGAGCACCGTAAACTGCGCCATTATCGTGCCACGTGAAGCGGCGAATCGTCTTGGGAGTGAACATGTCGGTATCGATCACGTGACCGCGAAAGTCAGGGATGAAGCGCACGGCAGAGGCGACAGTGCGGTCGTACCAGCGAAGCTTCTCGAGTTGATACTCCTCGTCCGATAATCCCATCCAGCGATCGTTGTCGGCGATCGTTGTGATGCGAATCACTCCGTCTGGCAACTCGCCGTCAGCTTCGCTGTATAAGTAGTTATTTGGTGAACAGATCACGCCTGTGCGGATATCACACAAGCTGTCGGCGGGCCGGTTCCAATGGAATGTGTCGGAGTCGTTGAAAAAGATAATCGTTCGATGGAAGCCCAACTGCTTGGGTGGTTTGTCGAGGATCGAAATCGATTCGGTAAACGACATCTGTCCAGCTTGAGTTTCATCGACCTGAGTGATGTCCTCGCAAAGCCGTAACGTCTCGACGAGACCGGCCGAGGACAGGATCTTACGACCCTCAAGCTCCTTGCCGTTGTCAAGGACGACCCCCACGGCGCGGCCATTTTCCACCTTGATTCGTTCGACGCCGCTACGCAGCTTTAGCTCGCCGCCGAGCGAGCGAAAACGTCTCACGAGATTCTTCAAGATCAACCGCACGCCGGTGAAGGGCCGAGCGAAGCCTTCCATAAAGATGCTACGGAACATGATACAGAACTGGCCGAAGTCCATGTCGTGTTCACGGGCATTGCCGTACCACATCAATGGGCAGAGCAGCATCTCGATCAGCAGTTGATCGTCAATCGTCTCGGCGAGCACTTCCCGTGAGGAACCGCCAAAGTTCGTCTCGTCGAGATCGTCGTAGTCGATGATCTTGCCGAGCAGTTGCTGGAAATTGTCCTTTTGTTCCGGAAACTTCGCAGCAACTTCGGCTTCCAACAAATCCAGGCTGTTACCGAACTGAAGCTGCACGTCCGGAAAGGCGATCGTCGATCCAACCTGGGGCGACAAGCCGAAGTCTTCCCATTTGAAGCGTAACTGCCGGAGCAGTCGAGCGAGAGGGCCCTTCTTGGCACCCTTGGGCGTGAAGTTCGTGACGGCATGTAAGCCGACATCATAGTCGCGACCGCCGAGGCGATAGAAGGAATTCAAGCCACCGATCGTGTAGTGGCGTTCGAGAATGCAGACACGTTGATCGAAGTGCGCCAGACGGATCCCGGCGGCCAGCCCCGACATTCCGGCCCCGATGATGATCGTGTCGTACATAGTTCTCTTCGAAGGATCCACTCGCAACGGCGTCGAATCCTCTATGTATCTCCAATCATCCGCAGTCGCACAAGTGGCCGTGAAACGGGAGCTATTGCACAAAGTAGCCATCACACTCCGTGTGATGAAAGCGGCGTTAGAATCGCGGTTGTTCTGCCAATCGAGCGCGAACCACGATCAACGTCATCCTGACTTCCGCTTTTCCTCACGCGGAGCGTGACGGATACTATGACCCTCGCTCACGCGCTCCGCCTCTCGCATCACACGCATTACGTTTCCGCTCATGATCTTGTGGATCTCGGCTTCCGTATAGCCTCGGTCGAGCAGCGATTGCGTGATGACAGGATAAGTGGATACGTCTTGCAGTTGCTTCGGTAGCGAAGAGACTCCGTCGTAGTCGGAGCCGATGCCGACGTGATCAATACCGGCGACGCGTACGATGTGATCGATGTGGTCGATGAGGTCATGCACGTTGCCTGGCAGGATCGGGTTCTGTGCTCTCCAGCGTGCGCGAGCCTTTTGATAGTCGGCTTCTTTCGGATGCTGTTTGCGGAGTTCGCGGCTGACGGCGAACATCTTCGCCATGAGGCGAGCTGATTCAGGTTCGACGAAGCCGGAGAAGAAGTTGACCATCACAACGCCTCGGTTCTTCGCTGTCAGTTGCAATACATCATCCGGCACGTTGCGCGGGTGATCGGCGATCGCTCGGGCCGATGAGTGGGAAAAGATGATGGGAGCTTTGCTGACGCGCAGGGCGTCTTTCATGGTCTCCGCCGAAACGTGTGACAAGTCGATCAGCATCCCCAAACGATTCATTTCGCGGACGATCTCCTCGCCGAAGGCGGACAGGCCACCATGCTTCGCATCGTCGGTCGCTGAATCGGCCCAATCCAGGGTGTCCGAGTGGGTGAGCGTCATATACGCGGCACCGAGCTTTCGCAGCCGTCTAAGGTTCTCTAGCGAGTTTTCAATGGCGTGCCCGCCTTCCACGCCAATCAACGATGCGATCTTGCCCGCCTTTTGAATCCGCTCGATGTCGGCCGTCGTTCGCGCGAACTCGAACGTGTCGGAATAACGCTCCATCATCGCGTGAACTAACTCGATCTGCTCCAGTGTTTCGCGCAAGGCCGCTCCGCGCTGCGAGGTCTCTGCCGGAACATAGACGGACCAAAACTGAGCACCGACGTTTCCTTCCTTCAAGCGAGCGATGTCTGTGTGCAGTTTGGGTTGCGGCTTGGAAATATCCATCTTCTCGAACGAGGAAGAAGCATTCGTGCGAAGTGCCCACGGCAAGTCGTTATGCCCGTCAAAGATGAAGCCTCGCTGATGCGCTTCTTTGGCCGTTGGCGTTACCTCGACGTCGCCGCGCCGCGACTTCTTCTTCCAGTATCCGGGCCCACGGACGACTTGACCGGGTGTTGCGCCGGTGTGGTCACCGCTTTTCAAGACGAGCGTTCCATTGACGAACACGTCTCGCACGCCTGTCGCGTATTGGTGCGGCTTCTCAAACGTCGCGTTGTCTTGCACGTTGCCAGGATCAAAGATCACCAGGTCGGCAAAGTAGCCCGGCTTGAGAAAGCCACGCCCTCGCAGCCCAAGATTTGTCGCGGGCAATCCCGTCAGCTTGTGGACAGCGGTTTCCAGCGAAAGCACCTTTCGGTCCCGCACGTATTTCCCCAGCAGTCGCGCAAAAGAACCGTAAGCTCTTGGGTGCGGATTGGACTTCAAGAACACGCCTTCAGGGGCAAGTGACGATGAATCACTGCAGATGCTCACCCAAGGCAAGGCGAGCTTCTTCTCGACGTTCTCTTCACTCATCAGGAAGTAGACACACGACACTCGACTGCCATCTTCGATCACGAGATCCATGGCGGTTTCTTCCGGCGACTTCTTCCGCTGGCGTGCTACTTCTGCCAGGGACTTCCCCGTAAGGTGTTTGAGGTCCGGGTTCTTGAAGCCAACCAGCAGCACCTTATCCGGCGAACCGGCCATCAGCAGCAGATTCTCCCACTTGTCGGTGGGCGCACGCATCTCTTTGGCAACTTGTTCGCGAGTGTCCGGGTCTTGTAACCGATCTCGCCAGCGATTGAATCCTCCCTCTTGAACCCAAGGCGGCATCGCTGCGTTCAAACCGGTTGCCCCTGCGGTGTACGTGTACATGTCGGCCGTGATCCGCAAGCCTTCGACGCGTGCTTGCTCGACCTTCTCGATGACTTGGTCGAGCTTATTCCAATTCTGTTGACCGGCGGCCTTCAGATGGTAGATCTCGGCGGGGATCTTCGCCGCGCGAGAGATCTTCAGCAACTCATCGACAGCTTCGAGGAGCTGATTGCCCTCGCTGCGCATATGCGAGATATAGACGCCGCCATACTCGGAAGCGACCTTACACAACTCGATCAGCTCCTCCGTGTCGGCGTAGAAAGCGGGAGCGTAGATCAGCGAGGAACCGATTCCCAGCGCGCCCTCCTCCATCTCTCGCCGCACAAGCAGACGCATGCGATCGAGTTCCTTCGGCGTCGGCTTGCGGTTCTCGAAGCCGACTTCGTGGATTCGGACGGTTGTTGCACCAACGAAGGAAGCAACATTGCACGACATGCCGCGCCGTTCGAGATGCTCGAGATACTCGCTGAGCGTGCTCCAAGGGATTTCGTACTTAACATCGCCTTGGCTCTCCAATTCGTCCTCTCGCATGCCGTCTGAGAGCGGCCCCATCGACCAGCCTTCACCAAAGATCTCCAGCGTCACTCCTTGTCGGATGTCGCTCTGGCTCTGTGGATCGTGCAGCAGCGATTCCGTCGCCCAACTCAACATGTTGATGAAACCTGGCGCTACCGCCATGTCGCGCGCGTCGATTTGCTGTTTGGCGGTTGCGTTGCCGAGATCGCCGATGGCGGCAATCGTATCTCCCACAACGGCCACATCGGCCGAGAAAGGCTTCCCGCCACCACCGTCGTAGATCGTTCCGCCACGAATGATTGTGTCGTACTTCGCTGACTGCTGAGCGTTCCCCGATAAGCATGCGGCCAGAACGAGGCTGAACGTGAGCAATCCGGTCGGGGCAGCACTAAGGCGACAAATCATTTGACCATCTCTAGGAGGAGCGTACTGGGGCGACAACTGACTCGCGTTATAATCGAAGCGACGAACGATTTACACTAGCCATCAACGCTTCGTAGAAAACAGATGCAGATCATGCGATTCAGATACTCCGGCATGTTGGTTCTCGCAGTCTGCATGGTTGCGGTCGCTCAAGCGGATGATTCTTCCGACCTAGCAAAGCTGATTGACGATTCGTGGGAGTACGGTCTTCGAGAGTTTCCCACGTTTGCGACGCGAGTCGGAGACCACCGCTTCAACGATCAACTCGCGCGGCAATCGATTGCCGACCAGAAACGCCGTCTGGCAATGAAGCGAGAATTCCTTCAGCGTTGGGAAGCGATCGATCGTGACGCTTTGGAGCAGACGGATCGGGTTAACTACGACATCTTCGGACGTCTACTCCAGGATGATATCGCGGAAGGCGACTTCGAGATGTACCTGATCCCCATTTCCAATCGCTGGGGATTTCACATCGAGTTTCCCGAACTCCCGAAGAACGTACCGCTGAGGAGCGCGGCCGATTACGAGAACTACATCTCGCGTCTCAAACAGTACTCGCGGTTAACTGACGAGCACATTGAACTGCTGCGCGGTGGTATTGAGACGGGGCTCGTCTTGCCAGCGGTCGTATTGGAAGGCTATCGCGATTCAATCACGGCTCATATCGTCGATGAGCCGGAAGATAGCTTGCTATTCGGGCCTTTCAGGAAGTTTCCGGACCGCCTTACCGATGAGCAAGAGCGAGTTTTGACCAAGGCCGGACGAGCGGCAATCGCCGAGCATGTCATTCCGAGCTACGCGAAGTTCCTTGTCTTCATGGAGAAAGAGTACTTGCCGAACTGCCGTGGTTCGATTGCGGCCTCGGCGTTGCCACGCGGGCGAGCGTACTACCGCCACCGGGTGCGGAAATACACGACGCTCGGTTTGACTCCTGAAGAGGTGCATTCGACTGGCCAACGGGAAGTCCAACGCATTCGGACCGAGATGGAAGAGATCATCAAACGCGTCAAGTTCGACGGCGATTTCGATGCCTTTGTCACGCATCTTCGCACTGATCCGCAGTTCTATCCGAAGACGCCGGAACAACTGCTCGAGCGCACCGCGTATGTGTTGAAGAAGATGGATGGTGAATTACCGAAACTCTTCAAGACGCTGCCGCGCACACCCTACGGTATCCGCGTGATACCGGAATACATCGCTCCCAAGACGACCACGGCCTACTATCAACAGCCCGCGGGTGATGGCAGCCAAGCCGGCTTCTACTATGTGAACACTTATAACTTGAAGTCGCGCCCGCTGTACGGCGTCGAAGCCTTGTCTTTGCACGAGGCTGTTCCCGGACATCATCTTCAACTCGCGTTGCAGCAAGAACTGACCGACATTCCCGAGTTTCGGCGGTTCTCGCCCGTCACCGCCTTCATCGAAGGCTGGGCCTTGTATGCGGAGCGGCTCGGTTTGGAAGTGGGATTCTATGAAGATCCCTACAGCGACTTCGGCCGGCTGACCTACGAGAATTGGCGGGCGAGCCGTTTGGTTGTCGATACGGGAATGCACTACCTCGGCTGGACTCGCAAGCAGGCAATCGACTTCATGGCGAGCAATACCGCGTTGTCGATACATAACATCGAATCGGAAGTGGACCGCTACATTTCTTGGCCTGGGCAGGCGTTGGCCTACAAGACAGGCGAGCTGAAGATTCGTGAGCTGCGAGCTCTGGCAGAGAAGGAGCTTGGAGATGGATTCAACATTCGCGAGTTCCACGATGTGGTCCTGGGAAGCGGTGCTGTTCCGCTTGATGTCCTGGAGGTGAATGTGAAGGCCTACGTAGCTGCACAGCGCAAGGGTTGAAGGCGTGCGCAGCGAAACGGAAATGCAGGTCTGGTTCTATGGGCAAGGAATCTCCGGTCCCATCAACCACATTCACTTCAATATCAGAATGTGACGGAGCCAACATGAATGCCCGCTGAGGGCTTTTCTAATGCTGTCAGGTGCTTGGTCATGTTGCTTCTCAGGCTCCTTTCTTACGCACGGTAGCGTGCACTGCGTGAACGAGTTGTCGCGACCAACGTAGCACGCGCTCGAACGGGCTCTCGTGCCGAACGCTTACGACGCGCGAGTCGCCATACGCCTCGTCCGCGAACTCTTGTGCGAGTTGCTGTGCGCCTTCACGATCGCCTAGCAGTTGCCGCTTGAGCGGACAACGTGTTTCAGAATGCAATCGCAGTGACACAAGCTGCCCCGAGTTGCTGGTGGGGTACATGGTGAACGGGAACAGCCGGCATTCGCGCGGCCGATCTTCGTAAACCACACACCCGCCATCCTGCCAGTTGGGACAGACGCCTCCATCACGTTGGCTGACAACCAACACAGCGTCCTCCCGTTCGATGGCAAGTTCCGGCTCGTGGCTGGCGAAGCAGCGTTCAAACTCAGGTTCGGTCAACCGAAGTCCGGTGAGCCGCTTGCAGCAGTCTTGATGGATGGAACAGGCGAGGCACGGGTTGTCAGTTGTGTTTGACACCTTAAGCCTCGACGCTCGATGTGCTGGAAACGTTGGAGAGAGCGAGTTCTTTGTTCCGCCGATTCGACTCGACAATCGTCGATCGAGCTTGTCCCTTCAGCCAACGAGCCAGGCGCAGAGCTTGACCGCTAGATAGATGACCTCCGTGCGTCCGAACTGAGAACCTTGCGGAGCACGTACGTTGATTTCTTCCTGCAGCGATTCGACGTCTTCTTCGGTCGGCCAACGTTTCGCTTTGTGAGCCCGTGGCGGTCGCCCGAGTTGTTTCAGAGTTTCGGTGACGACGATGGGGCTGCGGGCGACTTCCTGTAATGTTTCCTGGAAGGCCTGCATCGAATCGATGCTATCAAAGCGGCCGCCCCGATCTAACGCAGCGGCTTCATCGCGAACGACGAGCGCCTGAGAAGCCTCCCACGATCGAGTCCGCGTGAATGCGTAAATCGTCGCGATCGTTGTGAATAGTACCGTTGGAATGATCCACAACCAGCAGCAAGCGCGAAACGCCTTCAACAAGTTGAGTGTCGTCTGTTGCAGCGGGCTGGAGTGCGTCATCGATGCCACCTATCGTCTTAGTCCCTACAATCCGAGCGCCGGAACGGACCCTGCGCGCGGATGGACATCGAAGTATAGGTCGCGACTGGCTGTAGTTAGGCGTTTCCGCTACCGCGGATTACTCGGTAGCGCCCTTGAAGAACTTCCGCCCCATGCTCGCTTGGTAGAGCGTCCAGTTGCTGCCCGTCTTGGCGTCCTCACTGATGAGCTGTTTCACGGTGTGCATCTTCGAATCGAGGTTGTCGAGGAAGTGCAGCGCGATCGCCTCGAGAGTCATCGGCAGCTTCGGACTACCGAAGTCGTATTGGCCGTGATGGCTGACGATCATGTGTTTCAGTCGCAACGCCATCTCACTGGGGAACGCTTCGCCGGAGAGTTTCTCGGCTTCACGAATCTTCTCTTCGACCATGCTCACCGCCATCACGATGTGCCCAATCAACTGTCCTTCATCACTATAGCTGAGATCTCGCTCGTATTTCAGCTCCTTGATCTTGCCAATGTCGTGAAGAAAGGCCCCCAGCAGCAAGAGGTCAGGATCGAGATCGTCATACAGCGGCGCGACGACAGTGGCCAAGTTCATCAGGCTGAGCACGTGTTCGAGCAGGCCGCCGCGATACGCATGGTGATTCTTGATGCCAGCCGGAGCGCTCGTAAAGCTGGCCATGAACGCCTCATCGACCAGATAGCACTCGGCAAGATTGCGCAGGTGAAAGTTGCGCACCCCTCGTAGCATCTCGCCCAACCGCGTGGCCAGCTTATCGACATCCGTCGTGCTGAGCGTCGCGAAGTCCGCTTCGTCCACAACATCGGCTGCTGCACGATCGACTCGTGTGACAATCAATTGCAAGGCACCGTTGTAGAACTGCGTGGAAGCCTGAACCTGCAAGTAACCGCCGTTGTCAAAGCTGCCGTAGATGCGGTCGTTGGCATTCCACATCATCCCGCTGACCGAACCGGTTTTGTCCGCCAACCGCATCGTGACGTAGAGATTGCCGTTCTTGTTCGTGCGGAGCTGCTTCTCGGAAACGAGAAACACCTGATCGATCGTCTCGTTCTCGCCAAGCTGATTGATGAAGCGTCGCGACATGAGGTCTCCCGATAAGCGGCAAAACTCGCGATTCTATGCCGAGGCATTCATATCAGCAAGGATGGACCGTGCGAATCGCTCTTCGTTGCGTCTTGCGGCTAACAGGCGGTCTTTCCTAGAATGCCGCCTTGCCGCACACATCACGGAGTCGTCATGGCGAAGAAACCGAAGAACGCGATCAACCCTATGCGAGGCGAAGACTATCCAGAATGGTATCAAAAAGTGATCGACGCGGCCGATCTCGCCGAGGCTTCGCCGACCCGCGGCTGCATGGTGATCAAACCTTGGGGTTACTCGATCTGGGAGAACATGCAGCGTGTCCTGGACGGCATGTTCAAAGCCACCGGGCACGAAAACGCTTACTTTCCGTTGTTCATTCCCATGAGCTTTCTCGAGAAAGAAGCGGAACACGTCGAAGGATTTGCCAAGGAATGCGCGGTTGTCACGCATCACCGGCTCGAACCCGGCCCGGACGGAGGCTTAGTGCCAGCGGGGCCGCTCGAAGAGCCCTACATTGTGCGCCCGACAAGCGAGACGATCATTGGGCACATGTATGCCAAGTGGGTCGAGTCTTACCGCGACTTGCCGATCCTCATCAATCAATGGGCCAACGTCGTTCGTTGGGAGATGCGTACGCGATTGTTCTTGCGAACCACGGAATTCCTCTGGCAAGAAGGACACACCGCCCACGCGACGAAAGAAGAGGCCTTGGAAGAAACGCGTCTGATGCTGGATGTCTATGCGGACTTCGCTGAAAACTACATGGCGATGCCGGTCATCAAAGGTGAGAAGACCGCAGGCGAACGCTTCCCCGGCGCCGTCCAAACTTATGCGATCGAAGCCATGATGCAGGATCGCAAGGCATTGCAAGCCGGCACGTCGCACTTCCTTGGCCAGAACTTCTCTCGTGTGCAGGAGATCAGGTTCCAAGATCAGAACGGCAAGGAAGAGTATTGCTGGACCACGTCGTGGGGCGTATCGACGCGACTTGTCGGTGGGCTGATCATGACACACGCTGACGATGACGGCTTGATCTTGCCGCCCAGATTAGCGCCGAAGCATGTTGTCATCCTGCCGATCTACCGCAGCGACGAGGAGCGGGCGGACGTGCTTCCTTACTGCGAGAGCTTGAAACAGGAACTCGAAGCGCAAACGTCCGCCGACGGCAAGGTCGAAGTAATAATCGACGACCGCGATGTCCGCGCCAAGCATTGGGATCACATCAAGAAGGGTGTGCCGCTACGAGCGGAGATCGGCCCGAAAGACATCGCGAACAATGGTGCGTTTGTCGCACGACGCGACACGGGCGAGAAGAAAGGTGTTGGTCGAGAGGAGTTCGTGGCGAGCGTCTCGCAAACACTTACCGAGATCCAAGACAACCTCTTTGCGCGGGCGAACAAGTTGCGAGAAGACAATACCTGCGAGATCACGAACGTTGACGACTTCAAGGCATACTTCACGCCGAAGAAAGCCGACAAGCCGGAGATTCACGGTGGCTTCGCGATGTGTCACTTCGTCGAGAGCCCCGAAGTCGAGCAGCTTCTGAAGAAGTTAAAGGTAACGATTCGTTGTGTTCCACTCGAAGGCGGCGACTCGGCCGGCACATGTGTCTTCAGCGGCAAGCCAGCTTCGCAACGAGGCGTCTTCGCCAAGGCGTATTAGTTCCCGCCATGGGAGAGATTCAACAACCGCAGCCCGTCCTCCTGCTGCTGGCTGCTTTTAGCCGGCACGAGGAAGCTCTCGCGTGGGCTCGGCAGCGGAGCGTTGAGCATTGGGGCGAGATCGCGGTCGAGAGCAAGCCGTTTTCATTCGAGGACACCAGCTACTACGAAAAGACAATGGGGGCTGGGCTGAGCAAGATCTTCTTCACTTTCGCTGATCTTATCGATCCCGACCGGCTTGCCGACATCAAGCGTCTGACAAATGAGTGGGAGGCGGAATACGACGCTGCCAGCAATCACGCCGACGAACGGCCTCTCAATCTTGATCCCGGCTACCTGACGGAAGCGAAGCTGATTCTCGCCACCACCAAGGATCGCGATCACCGCATCTATTTGCGAGACGGTATCTACGCCGAAGGCACACTGCACTTCTACAAAGGTGCTTGGCAGAAGCGTCCGTGGACCTATCCCGATTACCAGCGGCAAGACTACCACGACTTCTTCAGCAAGTGCCGCGGCGAGTTGCGTGCGCGTTTGCGACAGCGCCCTTGACGAAGCTGGGGCGGCCCAGGTGCTCTTCGGCCTGCTCTTTCGCTAAACGTGCTCTCGGACTACCTTTGAACGTTCAGTGGCATGACAGAATGTTGCATTTGCCTGGAGGTGATTGAAGCGGCTCATGAAGACAGTTGATTGCCTACTAGAAGAGCTGGATTGGACGGTCGAAGACTTGGCAGAACGCTCGACACTGACCGTCGAGCGTGCCGAGGCGATTGCTCTTGGACGTTGGACACCAAGCCCCAAAGAGCGCGTTCGAATTGCGATGGCTTGCCAAGTCGCCATGGAAGATGTGAGCTGGGGCCACACGATGGACCCTCGCAACGTTAGATATCGCCGCTTCGGGTTTAAGGATCCACAGGAATGATCCGCGATGCAGCGATCGTCGGATCGAATCCTCGTTTAACCGCAAGCCGGAGGCGTGCGCTTGACGCGAGGACGCGGACTCCTCCGATACTATGAAAGAGCGAGCAAGAAAGTAAAACGATTCTCCTGTGAATGCGGCGTAGCAAAGGTTGCTCGCCAATGTTGTTCCGCTGCCAAAGGCAGCTTCATACAGGAGAACCGCAAGGATGTTCTACCTCGGAATCGATCTGCATAGCAAGCAGATCACC
>PBSM01000012.1 GCA_002726245.1 Planctomycetaceae bacterium
AATCGGCGAGTTTGATGTTGTTTTGACGCGAAGGGGTCGGGAATCTTTTTCGGAGAACGAACAAACCATATGGAAAGTCGATGGCCGAAAAAGACTCCCGACCCCGTTTGGTTGCCGTTTGCCTGCGGCTACGCCGCGCTACGGCAAATCATCAAAAGTCGTATTCGTCAATGTTCTCCTTCGTGAACACAATGATGTCGCCGAGGATGACGTTGTCGCTTTCGATCGGCTTCTCGCCGAGCCGTCCGGCGGTAAACGATGTGTCACCTGCCGTGAGCTTGCCGGTGGCGAGAGCTTCGGCGACGTAAACCGTGAGATAGCCAAGATCGATTGTGTTCCACAACACAACGGATTTGACCGTGCCGTTGTGAACGAAGTCTTTCATATCGTTCGGCGTTGACAGTCCGGTGACCAGAATCTCGCCGCTCTTACCGCTTTGCTCGACCGCTTCGGCCGAGCCAGGAAACGAGACCGAGCTGATGCCAAACAAACCTTTGAGGTTCGGGTACTTCTTAATGACATCTTGCGCGTCGGCCAACGCGTTGCTGGAATTCTCACCGGGATACTTGATCGTTGCGAGATTGAGCTTGGTCTTCTCGATCGCCGGTTTCATCACATCGATCCACGAGTTCTGATTCGCGGAAGTCGCATCGGAACTGATGATGACGATATCGCCTTCGACATCGGCTCCGCCAAGATCTGCAACCATCGTGTTGACGAGGCCTTCACCGATCGATTGCGCAGTCGCTTGATTCACAAAAAACGAGCGGGAATCCGGCAGGCCGTCAGCGTCCCACGTGATTACCTTGACACCAGCATCACGAGCCTCCCGCATCGCGTTCGCCACCACGTCCGGAGCGTTTGGCGAAACACAGATAACATCGACACCATCCACCATCCATTGCTCGATCATCTCCGCTTGCTTCTTCGGATCGCCATCCGTCGGTCCATCGTAAACCAATTGAATATTACCTAGCTCTTCCGCAGCTTCTTTGGCTCCGTCGTAGCACGAGCTGAAATAGCTAATACCCTTGATCTTTGGCAGCAAACAAACCGTGATGCGTTTTGAAGGTAGCGAAGCGGCGCCGTCCGAATTACGCACTGCAACGTCGCGAGTCGTGCAACCCGTTATCGCAAGTAAAAGCAGCGCCGAGAGAAGACGAATACCGTGCATGATCTGATGTCATCCGTGGTGTGTGGTGATAAAGTCGTTCACACAAGCCAATCTTCCGCGCGCGATCTTCACGTTGTGAGCGGAGGAGGAGACCGTTCGAACTGTTCTTGGAAACTGGTCGTCAGTTGGTTCGCCTGATTGGTCGGGAGGAAAAGGCCCCGGACTCTAGCCCGACGGATCACACCTTTCTCTAAGTGTCCACCGAAAAGATGATGTTTAATGCAGTCGCAATCGATAGTCGTCGCGTTGTGATTGGATGAGTGGGCGATTTCGAGATAGCTAACCTCTGTTGATGGGAGAGTCACAAGCATGGCGCGGCTATCGACGGCGGTATGCTCGCCGAGAATGCGACTGCTCAGTTCGAGTTCCGGAGACACGTGCCATCGCGAGGTTTGCACGGAAAGAATCGCCTCGAAGCCAAAGTGGTCCGCTTCATTGATCGCGCGCCAATAGATTTGCGTCCGAAATGGTGCCTGCTCACTCTCGCCAATACTGACGAAAAGATCCTGGCCGCGCGCGTAGGAGTCTTCCGGCAGGCCGCCTCCAGATTCCAATTGCAACAGACGGCAATCGTCTAATACGAGTTGGTCGTTGTCCGGCGCGACACGAATGTTGCGCAATCCGAATGGACTGCGTGAGAGATCGATCGTGCAAGTGCATCGACTCGACGCGAATTGAGCTTTGGTTCCGGTAAGCTGCCACATGGTCGTTACAAAAAAACCCCGCCGCTCACAAAAGCGAAACGGCGGGGCCGGAACAGAGAAGAGGCCGTTACACCTGATAGGCAAAAGTCGAACATACCTAAAAGGCAAGTATTTGGCGTAGCGACCTCTAACAGGGGGGGCTGATGAACTCCTATCGATCATAGCAAGATCGAATGACGTGTCCATACTTTACGGGAAAAATCCAACTGTTAGTGCTGTCAGTCAGCCGCGCGATCCGGTAAGGTCGATCCGGTCTACCGTAGTTTTCTAACCCGAATCCGACGCCGATCGACCTAATGCCCGATTATTTAACGATTTGCGAGGCAGCCGCCCGAGCAGGTGGTAGAGAGTTGCTGGAGTGGTTGGGCCGAATCCATCCCCGCGAGAAAGCACCAAAGGATTTGGTGACCGAGGCGGATCTCGCCTCTCAGCGGAAGATTCGTGACATCACGCTCGAAGCGTTTCCCGACCATGCGTTCTTGGGCGAGGAGGACGATCCCCAACTCCTTCATCATCCGTCAGATGCGGAATACCGTTGGATCGTCGATCCACTCGATGGCACAACGAACTTCGTCCATCAAATGCCTGCCTTCTCGGTGTCAGTCGCTCTAGAGCACAAAGGCGAGATCATCGTCGGTGTGATTTTCGACCCGATCGCTGAGGAGTGCTTCTCCGCAACGCAACACGGCGGAACGCACTTGAACGGTCGGGCGATTCGCGCGAGCTGCTGCACTTCCTTGCGAGAAGCCCTGGTCGCCGCCAGCTTTTCCGCCGGAGTAGATCGCGAGTCCGAAGAGATCAAGCGTTTTCTTGAGGTACTGGTCGAGTGCCAGGCGCTGCGGCGTCTCGGTTCGGCAGCCCTGAATCTGGCTTACTTGGCCTGCGGGCGGCTGGATGGCTATTGGGCGACGAGCGTGAAGACGTGGGATGTTGCCGCGGGAATCCTCATGGCTCGAGAAGCAGGAGCCCTGATGACCAATCTAGATGGAGGGCCTGTGGATCTGGCCAGTCCTCGGTTTATCGGTGCCGCGACAGCGGAGCTACACGGCGAATTGTCGAGTTCACTCGCCCGGGGCGTGTCTCGCCAGTAAGATGATATTGCCTGGGAAATGCTGACGATTCGGCCACAAACGGTTTTACGTCCTGAATCGCCCGACTAAAATAAAGGTTCGATTCTCTCTTCTAATTCGTCTGCGGATCTGTTGTACGCGCCCGGAAGGCGCATCATGACCAATCCAACTGTGCAATCTCGTCGTTCGGCGGTTCTCGCCATCCTGTTACTCGTCGTTGGTTTCTGCCCCGCCTCGCTTTTCGCTCAGGTGGAGTCCGCGGACGATCCGATGCCGGTGCGCGATGGCCGTGGCGAGTTGATCAGGCAGTTGGATCTCGACGTGCGGCTGATCGACGATGACGGCAAGCTTGTGCCGCTGCTGGGCCACACGATAGAGGATGTCCTCAAACTGCAAGAGCTCGCTCGCCGCGAAAAGGCAAGCGACGATGATGGCATCACCCTTAACGGCTCGGTCGAGCTGAGCGTATCGGTAAGTCAAGAGAAGCGATACGGCTTGCTCGACGTCACGTACAAAGTGGAGATCTTGCAGCGCGGCGACTCGATGGACGCGAGTTGGATACCAGTGCCGCTTCGCCTGGACAAAGCGATTATCGACCGGGAGAGCATTCAATACGACGAGCCGGACAAGTTCTTCCTGGACAAGGATAAAGATGGCTACGTCGGCTGGATTCATGCGAAACCAAAGACGGAATACACGATCAGATTACAGGCAAAGATCGTCATCGCGGAGACTGGTGGCACACGAACGCTCGATGTCAAATTGCCGAACCTGAGGACCACGGGGCGAGTCGTGATTCCCCGGTCCGGCTTGACGATCAAACGCTTTGAAGAACGTAGCTTCGTCGAGAAAGACGAGAGCGACGATCAGACGACGATCAAGATTGATAACGCGGGCGGCGGTGTGAACATCGGTTGGAACGAGCGTCCGGCTGTGAAGCCGCTGGTTGAAGTTCGTGGCACCATGCGAGTTGATGTCCACGCGAACCACGTTTCCGCCGAAGCGAAGCTCGTGGTACGAAGTCGCGGTGAGCCGATCGATTCATTTGTCGTGTACATGCCGCAAGGAATAGAGCTGACGTCGTTGCAAGTGCCTGGCTTCCAAATCGCGACTTCCAATGATCCGAACCGCAAACGTCAAGAGGTGGCTGTTCGGCGCATCGAGGGGGCGACGTTCGGGGCGATGGAGCTCACTCTGCGTGCGGAATCGCCCGAACTCAATCAGGCGAAGGCAACCCGTCTGCTTCAAGTCGCTGGCTTTGAAGTAAAGGATGCCGATCTTCAGTTGGGGACGATTGATGTCGCTGTCAAAGGAAACTGGTCGGTAACCTGGAAGCCAGATTCGTTCGTGCAACCAGAGCCTCGCGTCGTGGATGCCGACGAAACGGCAGTCACTTCGCGATTCCTTTACGATCGCCAGCCGTTCTCGTTGCAAGTCGAGCTGCGACGGAAGCTGCCGCGTGTGCGAGTCATGGCAGAGTACATCGTTCATGTTGGCGATACCCAGGCAGACCTGGATGCCAAGATCACTTATGAGACGACAGGCATCGAAACCGGAACAATCAAGTTGAATATGGCCGGCTGGACGGTTCAGGAGGTTCGGTTGGGCGACACCGTGCTGGATGGCTTCAAGATCGACGACAGCGGCATCCTCACGTTACCCGTCGATTCATCCGCAACCACACTGGACATCCACGTACTTGGACAGCAATCGCTGACGGTGGAAGGGAACGGCATCGCGATTCAGTTACCGCGGCCAATCGACCCCGCACAGCCGCCTTCATCAACACTTCTGGTGCTTCCGTCGGAGAGCGTGGAACTCACCCCGCGAGTGTCGGAGATGAAGTGGTTGGTCAAGGCCGCTGTCCCGAGCGAGATCGAATTGCCGTCACAAGCCACGACTCCCTTCTTCTATCGCGAGGAGCTCTCCGCCGACACAACCGAGCCCTCACTGTTCGTTGCACGCAAACGCATTCGTTCTCGGACGATCGAGGCGAGTGTTGTGACAACCGTCGGTTTACGAGACACGGACTTGACGGTCGAGCAAGAGACTACACTAGCAATCGCGTATGGAGAAACGAACCAGTTCGTCGTCGATGTGCCGTCCGCTGTGACGGATTCTGGCACACTTCAATTCACGATTGATGGCGAGACCGCTCCTCACGAACGGATCGAGACAGGGGAAGACGCGTCGCCCACTCTAACTCGCGTCAACGTGAACTTATTGGGTGAACGTACTGGCAACGTTGTCATTCGAGCCGACTACACACTAGCCGCTAAGGATCTTACTTCCACCAACACAACCGAGATCCCGCTGCTTCAACCGGCGGAAGGTGATGCGGTAACTATCAGTGGCAATGTCTTGAACGTGGCTGCCGAGGCATCGCGCGCCATCACACTTGCTGACGAGGGGTGGACGCGAGAGAACGCGACCGGTGACCAACCGCTACCACACAACCAACTGCGGTTGCGAGCGGACGGCAGCATCCGCTCTGTTTCGGTCCGTACTTCTTTGATCGAACGTCAGAGCAATCGACGGACAAGTGTTTCCCGCGTCTGGCTTCAGACCATTGTCTCCAGCTCGGATCGGTGGGAGCGAGTCGTGTTCCGCTTGGTGAGTGACGAGCCACAGCTCGCGATCCAGCTGCCAGCGAGTGCGGATACGAATGGAGTGGGAGTTGCCATCAACGGTCAAGAGGCTGAATTCAGTGTCGATAGTGACCTCCAGTTGCTCGTTACTCAGCCGGAAGCACTGCTCGGTCGTGACGTGGCGTTGGAGATCTCGTACGGGGGAAATCCAAACGCAAGTCGCCACTCGACGCTGCAGGCCGCGTTGCCCAAACTGCAAGAAGCCGAGCGGATCGAGCGAGTCTATTGGGAGGTGCTTCTTCCGCGAAATCGCCATTTGACGTGGTCTCCAGCTTCGGTCACACCCGAACTGGTTTGGAGTTTCGAGAATCTCTATTGGGGATCGAAAGGGCGGCTCAACCAACGTGAGTTGGAGGAGTTGTTGGCCGCGTCTCCCCAGGACGTCCCTGAGAATATGAACCGCTATCTCTTTAGTGCTACGGGAGTGGTGCTGGCGGTCAGCTATACGACCGTCGATCGCTTCTGGTTGATGCTTGGTTTTTCGATCATCGCGTTGCTGACCGTCGTGCCTTTCTTCTATTTAGCTCCACTGCGACAACCGCCAGCCTACTTTGCCATCGGCCTCATGTTGACGGCGTTGGCCGTCACGTTTCCCGAGCCAGCCGTGCTGTTTGGGCAAGCAGGTGCCATCGGCATCGTGTTGGCTCTGTTGGCCTGTGTTCTAAGGCGAGTCATCGGAACTCAACACTCTGTGGTCCTCCTGCCACGCGGTCGTATTCACGTTGCTCCCGATTCACAACCAAGTGGCCCAGCGCCAGTCTTCGGCGAGGGCAGCTCGCGAGCCACAACCGCCACCGCGTCGGCTCACCTGCAAGTCGGGAGAGCGGAAGTCGAGTCATGATCGCTCGTAGCAAAGGACGACGCGCATCAAATCGTTGGACGCTGCGAGCGGCGTTTGTACTCGTAGCGCTGACGACGCCGAGTTTACTTGGCGACACACCATCGGAACGCATCGACTTCCTCCGCATTGGCGTTCCGAAGGGGCGGTTAACCGAACTTGGTTTGAAAGCTCTTCCGGTGAACCGTATAGATTTCGAGAAACGCATCCAAGAGCTGAATGCCAAGTATCGGGCAATGACCGATCCCGTCGGCACGCGTATCATCTCCAGCGTTTATAACGCTCGCCTGGTCGGCGACTCTCTCGTTGACGGACGCGGCGAACTGCGAATCAAACATGCACTTCCCGAACCTGGCTATGTCAGTTTCGAGCCACTCGGCCTAGCAGTTCAAGCATTGCGGTGGCGCGACAATGAAAATCGACCAGTGGAAGCGGGCCGAGCTTCGGGTCGAGACCTTGTCGTTGCGGTCGAGAAAGACGACACACTTGAATTCGACTGGTCGTTACGAGGCTATCGCGATCGTGAAAGTGTTCTGCAGTTCGATCTATCGCTGCCAAACGCGGCGATCAATGAACTGATTCTGGACGTCCCGGATACACATCGGCCGCGTTCTTCACACGGCATTGTTACCCACTTGCCAGCAGATGGCCGGTCTTCGACCGACACACCAGCGTCAGACGCTTTCGAGCGTTGGCGTATTGAATTGGGCGCCAATACGAAGGCGACCATCCAGATTGTGACGAACGACCGCGCTGACGAGACAAAGCCATTCGTGTTAGTTCACTCGGCAAAGAGTTATGCTCTCGATGCGTCGGGACTGGAGTTTCACGAGATACTCACACTCACGACAACAGATCGCGCGGTCCAGCGGCTGACGCTCGATGCAGATGCGGGATTGCGAGTCGGCACCGTCACCGTCGATGGACAGCCTGTCGATTTGGCGAAGCGAGAATCAGGCCCAGACCAAGAGCAGATATATGACCTTGCCTTCCGGGAGCCGATAAGTGGCAAGGCCGAGCTACTGGTGACCGCCTTCGCGCGAGTCGTTTTCGACGAACCTTGGACACTGCCATCGACGACTCTTCGAGACGTGCTGTGGTCCGCCGGAACAATGCGTTTGGAGGTCGGCGATACGAACTTGGTTCGCCGAATGCGGAACACCGGTAGCCGATTGAGGCTCACTGGACCTCTGCCCGCACCGCGACAGGGTGATTCGTTTGACTTTGATTTGCTCCGCCCCGACGGCTCGTGTGAAGTCGTCGTTCGACGGATCGAACAGAAGAAAAGCGGCAGACTCTTCACATCGATTCGATTTGGCGATTCGAACGTGACAGCGCGAGTGACGGCGGAATTGTCCAGCGTTGGCCAACCGGCTTTCTCGTTTTTGCTGCGTCGTGATCCGGTGTGGGCGATCGACTCGATTGAGTCGATACCAGCCGATGCGCTGCAGGGCCAGAGCGTTCGGGGGCCTAGCGGTCAGATTCGCGAGATTCGTCTTGCTCAACCAGCAACGTCTGAGACACCGGTGCGTATCGTCGTTCGGGCGCGCCGAAGTCTGCCGGCTGATGGCGAACTGCGGGGACGAGACCTCCGGCCCTTTGTCATGGCGGATGCGCTGCAACAGTCAAGTATCACGGCCCTTGCGACAGAAGTGCCGTTGCAGCTAGAGACATCGGCGGACGCCCATCTAGAGCGTGTTGCCGCGCAAAGTTTGTCAGCTACAGATCGTGAGTTCTTCGCGCCAGAAGAATCGTCGTTTGTCTATCTCGACGGACCTGAAGCCGACGGGCTACGGGCCGCCGCCGTGCGGACGTCACCTCGCGTTAACAGCCGCGCCGAGATTAACGCGACCGTCGAGTCGGAAGCAGTGCGAGTCGAGTACGTTTTGCAGTGCGAACCCGTCGCCTCACAATTAACGGAGCTGCAAGTCCGGTTCTCCGCGCCTATCCCAGGCGCAATTCATTGGACAATCGTTGGCGAACGAACGGGTGCCGTACGGGCGCGTCGTGCCGACACGGCAGGCCAGACCTGGGAACTGACGCTGGCTCGTCCTCGGAAGGTTTCGTTCGACCTGAAAGCAACGGCGACGATTCCGTTGACGGATGCCTTCCTGATTCCGCTCGTATCGCTTCCGCAGGCCGATACACAATCCGGCACCTTGATAATCGGAACGAACGATGGAACTCAATTGGCCATCGAACAACGTGGATTGAAGGCCATTCCGATCGATCCTGCGGGCAACCGCAAACACACACAGACCCAAGCAGCCTTCCGCTATACTCCGTCACAAGATGTGTTTGTCGGCGCGCAACCGATTGCCGCTGGAAATTCGCACAAGACGTGGGTTCAACGCGGTAAGTTGACATCACGGTTGGATGCGAGCGGACATATCGCGCACGATCTTCAACTGCACATCCAGAACTTCAACGCGAATCACTTCACGTTGGAATTGCCGCCTGACGCGTTCGGGCGACAGATCGTGATTGGTGAGCGCAGCCTTTTGTGGCCACCTGAAGAGGCACGGGTGACTGTGCCGCTGCCGCGCGATGTAACTTTAGTGACGGTAAGACTGCGGTATGACCAGCAGGTACGGCGCGGCGTGGCCTTCACAAAGCTCCAGCCGCTACTGCCGATTCTCAGCGTCCCCTGTCTCGACTGGATGTGGAGCGTGTGGCTGCCGCCGGGCGTGGAAGCGACTCGTGATTCTCGATTGACTGCTGGCCAACATCCCGAAGAAGCGAGTTGGGACCAACGACTCTTTGGCTACTCGCTTTTGCGACGGTCGGGAAAACCGTGGAGCATCGTGGAACCGGCCACGTGGCCGTCCATTCCCGGTAACAGCGATGACAACAATGCAGCCCAAAGTGCCAAGCGTTGCCTTGCTAATATGGATGCGAGTCTTCGGCAGAATGGGCTGTCGGACGACGCGCTAACGTGGGGCAAGCTGCTCCGTAGCGTCGCCCAGTCAGAGAGCGCCGATTATCGATTGTGGATCGACAAAGATGGGCTCTCGGAGGCGGGAATCTCAATCGACACGCGACCGCCGGATCCATCGGCGAACGCTTCCGCGGTATCTCTCCTGCGACGCGCGCACTTGTTGCTAGTTGCCACGCCTCGCGGGGTGGTGTTGACAACGATCATGAGACAAAGCCAAGGGACATTCGGGCTGTGTGTTGAAGGCGGTGATCAAGTACTCTCGTCTAGAACGTCACCCGACACGGCGCAGCTTGTTGCCGCAGACAGTTGGCTGCGCGCTCCTGCGAACTCCGACGGAGCCCTGGCTACGCCCAGTCCGCTGGATGCTTCGCTGGTCGGCTGGACCAACGTTTCCCTTCGCGTGTCTTTAGATGACAGAACGCCACTAACGGTCTACGAGCAAGACAAGATATCAGGACTTGCCTGGGGCAGTTTTTTTCTGACGCTTGGACTGGTGATCTGGTTGGGAGGACGAAGCACCGCGGTAGCTTTTTGCTTGGGTCTGGTCGCCGTCGTCGCCACGCTGTTTGTTGCGGAGCCATTCGTCCTCGTTTGCCGCGTCACCTTCCTGGCGGTCGCGGCGGGTAGTCTGATCCTGCTTTTGAGAGCTAAGGCACAGGTCGCCGCGTCATCCCAAGACGATTCGTTGTCGATCCGACTTGGCGGAAGCGCTATCATTGCGACAAGTGTTCTGGTGTTCGTTGCCGTTCTCATCGCGATGACGGCGCGGCACAGTGTTGCCCAAGATAGTGTTGCCCAAGACGACCTCACTCAAACCAGGCCGGATGCCCCAGTGGAACGCTTCTCGCGACTCTTTGAGGTGTACTATGCCATCGACGAGGATGGTGCCCCGTCCGATAATAACTATCATGTCCCCGTCGCATTTAGCGACGCACTAAAGAAACTGGAGTTTCAGCTTTCCGTTGCCCGCGCGGATTGGCTTCTGGAAGCGTGTGACTACTCGGTGACGTTGGAGTCCAGTACGGACGGAGTTCAACTCCGGTCAATGCAGGTCAATTGCGAATTGACGACGAGCAGTGCGGACGAAACGCAGATCACCTTGCCACTACGCGAAGAAGAAGTACAAGTCGTTGAGGTTACCGTCGATGACCGGTATGTCTTCCACAATTGGTCCGAGGACGGCGAAAGCCTCGAGCTTGTGGTCAAAGGTGCCAAGCGATACCGACTGCGCATTGGCATCCACCCACAAGTCCGTAGCGAAGGAGAGCGGCAAGGATTTGACATTCAGGCTCCAACACTCCCGACCTCGCGGCTTGCGGTGCATGGCCTGAATGAAGATCAGGTCGAGCTCCCGAATCGCGTTGGTATGATCCTGCCCGATGCTGTCGGACCTGGATTTGTTGCAGAGCTTGGTTCGATCGCGCGTCTTGCGTTGAACTGGAAGGCCACCACGCAATCGGTCGAAGTCGCTCCGATGATCAACGTAACACAACGCGTTTGGTTGCGGCCGGAGTCGGGCGTTGTCACACTCGACGCAGTCTTCGCCTTTACGGTCGTAAGCGGCAGGTTGGAGCACGTCACGCTCGAAGCTGACCCGCGGTTAAGAATGTTGCCTCCGCGCGAGAGCTTGCCGATCGAGAGACTTGGTGTCCTACGTGGCTCACGGCAAGAGATCACCTTGACACTCGATCGGGCTTATCGATCCGGCGAGACCGTGATGCTGCCTCTATCGTTCGTCTTGCCGAGGGACTCGGGAGCGCTCACACTCAGCGGGCCGCTTGTGCGGCCCCGCGACATGGCTCCCAACAACTCTTCGATAGGCGTGTCGTCACGCACAGGGCTCCTCGCTGAATTGACCGCGCCAAACTCGACTGAGATCGAAGGCAGCGAGTTCGCTTCGGCATGGGGAATCATGCAAACACCGGATCAGGCTCTGCAACTCGTCAACACTGCCACTGATTGGACGCTCCGACTGTCGCAGCAGACACCGGTGATCACAACGGTCGAGGAAACGGAACTTGTTGTCGGGCGACGGCATGCATCCATCGATTATCGTGCCGACATTGATGTCACCGGATACCCCACCCTGAAAATCGAACTGCAGACGCCGCCAACGTTTCAGTCGTCAGACTTGCAGATCGTTCAAGAGGATCTCGACGTGGTACGGCGTTGGTTTACGGACGGGCAAGGTGTCACGACCGTCTTGCTCTCGCGGCCTCTTTCGGAAGCAGCGCGGGTGACCCTGACTGGATCAATGAATTTGCAGAATCGCGAGCGTCTGGCGTTCGCTGGTTTGCGGATTGGCGCGGCCCAAACAGCAGCTCGAACGGTTCGCATTCTCCGGAAACCACAAGTGCTGCTCGAAGTAACATCTCATCCGAGCTATGAGTCGCTCGAAGTCGGCAGCATGGCTCAACCGCTTCCCCAATCAGACCGACCGGTCGCGACAATGCAGGAACGCGACGCCGACCAGGCACGGCCGATCGTTCTGCAAGTACAACCGAATCCAGCCGTGTTTTCCGGATCGCTATCGACTACCTTGCGTCCAGACGCGACCGGTTGGCGGGTCGAGGCAGACTTGTCGCTGCAAGTGACCAGCGGCGTCCTGGATGTCCTTCGCTGGAAGTTGCCCCGCGAATTGGCCGACGGCGTGTCGATCGATCCCCCATACCCACGCGAAGTTCAAGATGTCCCCGGCCAAGCCGAAGTCTTGCTTGTCGTTACGCTCCACGATCCGGTTGCCGGCAAGTTAGACCTCCATTTGCGTGCACCGCTCGTTTCGGCAGATGGTGGGCGAGTCAGTGCGCCGAATATTGAAGTCCTCGACGCACGCAGGATGGTCCGCTCGCTCGTTCTGCCTCTTCACTCGGGGCAAGAGGAGATAGCTTGGGATACTCGCGGCTTGGAGCGACCGGTCCGGAATGACCAGAATACGACGTACCTCGTCAGTGGTGGTCGAATGCGAGCCACCATTCGTGATGCGCGGCACGCGACTGGAACGCCCCGAGTGCTCCTGGCCGACACGCGTATCGAATGGCGACGAGACGGCAGGTACGCGGGGCTGATCTACTTCGATCTCGCTCCTGGCGGTGATTCATCGTGTGAGTTGCGAGTTCCACCGGGCGTTAAGATCGTTCATCTGCAAACCGCGGGGTTAACCTCGTCGATGCCGGACGCTGGCTCTTTAGACGCGAGCGGTGGGATACTGCGCGTGCCACTAGCGATTGAACAGCTTCCGCAGCGTTTGGCAGTCGTCTTCACTGGCCATGCTTCGCCAGTCTCGGACCATAGCAAAGGCAAGTACCTGCAAGCTCCCTCGGTCGAGAACTTCGATATCGACAAAACGCTGTGGACCATTTATCGCGTCAATGTTGATGACCGTCACCAGCCACTGCTGACACACGCGATCCGTACAACGCCACAAATGCGAACAGTTCGCAATCAACAGATCCAGGCAGTTCTGCAACGCGGTGCGCAGGTTTCGTCGCAGCACCGCACCGACGACTTCGTCACTTGGCGAACTGCTTGGACACAGCGGCTAAAGCAAACGGAACCCGGCAATGTCGCGACCGCCGAGCAGCTACGGAGTGAAGGACTCGGCTACCTCGCATCAAGTTTCGGGGCAATCCGAGCCGGCACAATTCAGTGCGAGCTTGGCGGCGCGGCGTCGAGCATAGTGTTCATTGAACCAAGCGCCGTGTCCCGCAGCTTACTAAGACGGATGCTTGTGGCTTTCGCAATCGCCAGCTCGCTGATCTTGCTGTTCCTGGCACGATCCTGGCAGCCGCTCTGGGATTTTCTAGCGACGTGGCCTCATCTAGCTGGTGTTGCCTTCGGACTCGTGTGGTGGCTGTGGCTGACCCCCAGCGTCGTTGGCTGGGTGATTGTGGCAGTCAGTTTGCTGAGCGTTGTGCGTCCCGCTGTCAGCGCGCGAAGTGCGTAGGGCTGTCGTTTTTTTGTTTCGAACGCGTGCGCCGAGTCATTATGGCGACTTCGTCGCGAGTTCCTTGAGTTGCGGAAGGTCGAAATACTCCAACAGGCCGAAGCAAAAAGCTTCCGGCGTGTTGTTGTAGCTGGCGTTCGGCAACAGGAAGTCCTTCAGTGAGTTCACCTCGCCGTTCGTTTTGACGGCGTGAATGGTATCGCCACCATCGACCGCCGCGGCGCACCTCGCCATCAAGCTGCTACGAGGTCCATACGCTTCGATATCGACTCCGTCGCCGACAAAGATGCGCGCGAAGTACTGAGATGCCGCGGCAACTTGTGCCGACTGAATTCCCAGTGGTCTCTCTCCGACCGTCGCGAGCAGCACCGCGTTCTGGTAGAGCGTTCCCGGTGGATTTGTTTGTCCGATCAAGATCGGATCGATCGCCATCACCCGCGAGCCCGATTCGGCCAACTCACGGATGCGAGCTACTTGCGACGCAAATCCACCTTCCGCCAACACAACGACGTGTCGATCGACCTTCGCTCCCTCGACAACGATCGCCGGCAGTATCCACTCGCCATTCGCTTGCAATCGCAAGCGTCGAACCATCAGCCCATCGACGTCTTTCGGGCCCGTAAACAGATCAGCACTCAACTCCTGGGGATGGTATCGCAGGATCTGCTTCAGTCGCTCGCGTCGTTCTTCGACCGAACCGTCCAGAGACTTCGGCAGATCGTTCGCTGCGTCGGCCGCCAGTGTATGGAAGTCGGCATTGTTATCTGGCAGCGGCACGATCAGATCTGCGTGCGGCTGGACTTCGTTCGCCGATGCGATCTCACGGGATTGCTCATCGACGCCGAAGAAGTGCATGTTCAGAAACCGATACAGTTGCGAGCGGTTGTCCTGCTCATAGTTGTGGTTTCCGGGGACTTCGTTCTCGTAGTAGCCGAGTCGATTCGCGACACCTGCCTGCTCATAAAACGGAATGACCGGCTCGTAAGTGTTTGGCTTGACGGTGTGAGCCACAAAGCAGCAACTGTCGTGAACGTTGTAGATCAGCAGCAACGGTCGCGGGACCATCAATGCGTTGAGATGAACGTAGTCAGCAATCGACACCATGTCGCACGGGTTCTGTTCGACGTCGCCAACACTATTCGCATGTGCCACACGCTGCGCGAGCGCGCTATGTCCGGCGACGGGGACCGAGAGACGAACGCGCGTGTCGAGCGAGCTGAGGATGATGCTCTGCCAACCGCCACCCGACAAACCGGTCACCGCGGTTCGCTCATGATCCGCGTACTCATGGTCCAGCAACACGTCCAAACCGCGTTGCATCGCCAGGAAGAAGACGCTTAGCCCACTACGGCCGCACAAGTCAAGCTTTGCGAGATGATTGTGCGACAAGCCGTTGGTACGTAGCTGGCCCATCCCGATCCACTCAAGATTCAACGCCAAGAAGCCTCGTTTGGCGAGGTTGATGCACCGCAGTTGCTTGTAGCCCACCGACTTACCGCTCTTCTCGTGCCCATTGACGTTCAGCACGACAGGTACTTTGCCGTCGAGCTTGTTCGGTTCGTAAAGCAACGCGGGAATCCACAGGCCGGGCAAAGCTTCGAAACGGAGCTTGCGGATCCGATAGCCGTGTTCCGTCTCGATCACCTTGTCCCAGACGACTGCCGGCTTGGCATCACGCCACTTGCTCGGGACGCCGCGGAAAACAACTTCGTCCAGCACACGCTTGCGGATTCGAGCGGCCTCTTGCTGCCACGCCTCAGCAGATTCGGCGGGCTCCAGTTTCGGGATTCGCGACAACACAAACGCCTTGTGCTGCGCAGCGGCTTCGTCCGGTTCCAGCAACTGTTGACTGAGCGCCTCCGTTAAGTCGTCCTGCGCAGGGACGTCCGGCGCTGGGAGTATGCCGACAAACAATAGACAGAGCAAAGTGAAGACAACCGCATGGGCTTTGATTTTCATGGTGTTCGTTTCGATCGGTGTTAGGTGTCGTGGGGTCATACGTATCAAGTGTCCTCATAGCTATCGAGCGCTTCCAGGACGTGCTGCGCGAAGTCGGGATGGGCCTGCATTAGTTGATTGACACTATCACGCTTCAGTTCGTAAACCTGACAATGATCGATCGCACGCACCGACGCCGTGCGTGGTACCTCTTTCAAGACAGCGATCTCTCCGAAGTAGGCACTCTCCGCCAGAACCGCGAGTTGCCGGCCACTCTCTTCAAGCACGACCTCAACTTGTCCCCGCGTCAGGAAGTACATCGCGTCCCCCACGTCGCCTTGCTTAAAGATGTGGTCACCCGGCAGAAACACCTTCGGCTGCAGATGCGGAACGATGCTACGCATGAACTCGTCGCTGGCGTGCTTGAAGAATGGAACTCTCTCAACGAGAGGTCGGCTGATGTGCATCATGATCTCTGTCCTCAGCGAATCAATCAGGTCGCCTGCAACTTCGAAATCATCATGAGCAAGGCGACTGTCCCAAAGGTATTGATAGTAATTCTGAACACGGTCACGGAGGTTCCTGGGGATCGATTTATATCGCAAATAGGCATCGATCTTTTCCATCTTATCCAGAAAACGACTCCGCGCAACGTCGATATTCGATAGCAGGCTCGCTACGTTTCCGATAATGAATCCGTAGCTGCCAACACCAACGATCATCGCGAACATCGTGTAGATGCGCTGGACATCCGTCTTTGGCGTCACATCACCGTAGCCGACGGTCGTCAAAGTCGTGATGCACCAGTACAGTCCTTCGATGTGCTGCGACATCGGTGCTCCACGTTGCTCGACGCCTCCCAAACCAATCCAGCCGCAAGCCATCCAGTGCGAAAAAACCGCGATCCAAAATGCAAAACTCGTCAACCGGAGCAGGCTCGGGTTGAACGAAGAAACCTGCTTCCACCGGGACAAGATCGCCTGCACGCGGAGAAACTTCACCAGCCGCAGCAATTCGAGCGACGGCCCGACGGCGCCGAGCAGCAAGCTATACGGCAACGCCGCCACCAGATCTGCAAACAATCGAAGTGTGGCCCAACTCACGACCGCTGTCGGACGATCGCCGCGTTGCCGGAGTCGATCCCAAAGATGGATGACGAAGTCCAAACCAAACACCAGCGTGACCAACAGGCTTCTTGTCTGCCATGGACCGTCTAGTTCTAAACCAATGCCCAGGCGATACGGCAAGACGCCACCCACCACCAGCGTCGTCAAGACGACAATGATCTCCCACAGTGCCTGAAAACGTTTGAACTGCAGCATCACACTTCGTTAATCTAGGTTCTTCGAAGCCGTTCTCGTTGTGTTGTGCCGCCAAGTTTATCACAAGCGACGCGAGCTGGTACGAGAGAATCGCGAGAACAGAAGACCAACGTCGCCACTTATGGCGGGCTAGGATGCTGTCCGCGTCCTTCATCGGTGTCGCCACAAGAGTCTCTCGTGGTGAGCTACAATGCAGCCTTCTTATGAACGTCCAAGGAGTCGAAGCTGATGGCCAACGTTTTCGTCACTTCAATCATTCGCGCGCCGATCGACCGTGTTTGGGAAGCGATCCGAGGTTTTAACGCTCTTCCTGACTGGCATCCATTCGTCGAAGCAAGTCACATCGAGGAAGGTCTGCCAAGCGCCACGATCGGCTGCGTGCGTAATTTCCAACTGAAAGAAACGGGCGACACCATCCGGGAGCAACTCCTGGCGTTGTCAGACACCGAGCATTCATGCACCTACTCGATCCTGGCCGCTCCGATTCCGGTCAGCAATTACGTCGCCACGTTTCGGCTGATTCCGATCACGACGACAAACGAGACCCTTGGTCAGTGGCAGGCATCATTCAACGTACGAGACGACGAGAGAGCTGATACAACCCAACTGGTGACTGACATCTTTGAAGAGGGATTCGCCAGCCTCAGTAAGCTACTAAACCCGTAGTCGAGAAGACATTAGCGCGGAGCGGCGGTTGTCTTCATCTAGGCGTGCGCGGTCGCACTTTGTTTGTCGCTTAAGTATGAGAAACATCTCTGTCTGAAGGAAGCATTCATGGCGAAAGAATCGAAGCAAGAATCCGGTGGTCATGAGCACCTGACGCTATTTATTGTTGGCGCGATCGTCTTGGCTGTCGTTGTTGCAATCGTCGGCCCGGCCGCTTTCGGTGAGCGCTTTCGCCCGTTGGTTTCCGCCTTTGATGTTGGAGGCGAAGTCTTTCTGAGAATGTTGCAGATGGTTGTCGTGCCGCTCGTCATGGCGAGCGTGATGAGCGGCATCTTGGGTCTGGGAGACGTTCGGAAACTAGGGCGGCCCGGTGCCTATGCCGTCTCCTACTACCTTTCGACGACCGTGCTTGCGGTCGTAACCGGATTGATCGTCGTCAATATCGTCAATCCAGGACGTGGTATCTCCAAGGAACTCGTCGAGGATGCCCGCAAGGAGGGTGAGGAAACCGTTTCGCATGCCGTCGGCCGCAACGACCCACGGAAGATTGAATGGCACAATGTCACTGGCGATCGAACTCAGGAAGCGAGTGTTAGCAAGAACATTTCAGTCCCCGATGGGGGAGCATCGACCATCCGGATCGTTATCGATCAAGTCGGGAATGCCGAAACCGCCGCCAGAGCGCAGGTCGAGTGGAGCGCCGATGGAAATCGGTTTCAACCCGCCGTGGACGGCGAGTTCGTTGCAGGAACCGAAGCAGGTGTCTATCGCGCCGCAGCAGCCATCCCGCTCCCTGAAGAAGCGTCCTACGCGAGAGTCGCCTTTACTCCACATCCAGCTACCGACAACACGCGCAGTATCGTCGAGGCTTATCTTGTCCCAGGTCCACCCTCGATCGGCGAGATTTTTCAGAACCTCGTCCTGATGTTGTTCACCGGAAACCTGCTCGGCTCGATGGTCGAGATTAATCTGCTGCCGCTGATCGTCTTCAGCATCGTCTTCGGCGGGATGCTGACCACGATGGGCGAGCGATCGAAGACGATTTCCGATCTCGTCGTCAGTACCAACGACGCGCTGATGAGTTTTATCTTGCTGCTAATGAAGCTTGCTCCGCTAGGTATCTTCTGCCTCGTCGCCGCCCGCTTTTCAAAAGCCCAGATGGATGGACAGTTTCTGACGCTTCTCAAAACGCAGGCTTGGTACATGACCACCGTGCTTACGGGACTTGGTTGTCATGCCTTGATTACCCTGCCGATTCTTCTGTGGGTCTTCACGCGCCGCAATCCGATTGAATTCTTCAATCAGATGTCGCAGGCAATTCTGACCGCGTTCTCAACAGCAAGTTCGACGGCGACGCTGCCTGTCACGATGGAATGTGCCGAAAAGCGAGCTGGCATCTCGCGACGATCGACTGAATTCGTCCTTCCTCTCGGAGCCACGATCAACATGGACGGCACCGCGCTTTACGAAGCCGCCGCCGCGATCTTCATTGCCCAAGCTTACGCCATCGTCGAACCCACGTTCGTGCTGACGTTGGACAAGCAGGTCGTCATCGCCGTGACAGCGACGCTGGCTGCGATCGGAGCCGCCGGCATCCCCGAGGCCGGTCTCGTCACGATGCTGATCGTGCTCAATGCCGTCGGGCTACCGCTGGAGCTAATCGGTCTGATCCTGCCGATCGACTGGCTCCTCGATCGTTTCCGCACGGCTGTCAACGCGTTCGGCGACTCCGTCGGGTCAGCGATTGTGGATCGGAGTTTCGAGACGGTAAACTAAAGTGAGTTGGAAAGCGTATGAATTTGTACTACTTCAGAGAGGCGACGATCGTGCTTACGCGATTCACTGTTGCATTGTTGTTTCTCGGACTTGTCGGTTGTAAGAAGCAGGTCGCTAACGCACCACCGCCTCCTCCTGACGTTCCTGAAGCCGAAGTGAAGCGGCCGACTGAGGAAGCCGCTGCTCCGCCCGCCGCGGCAGTTGCAGAGGAAGCGGAGGCTGTCGAGCCCGAGACTGAGAAAGCGGACGGCAGCCAAGAGGAACGATCTACAACGGAGGAGTCTCCGGGAGAAGCGAAGCCCGAGTCAGAGACAGTAGCCGCTGAGGAAGAGACCGCTGAAGAAGAGAAGCTACCGCGAGAACGCTTCTTACTGCTCACGCGAGATGGTCCGTTGGTGATTGATGTGGTCATGACGATCGATGGCGAATCGTATGCCCAAGCTCTCGAGTCGGTACTCGACCGCGCGTTCGCCGAAGCTGACAGTGACGGCGATGGCGAAGCGAACTGGGAAGAGATGCTCGCTAACCCGAAGTTCGCCTATGGCCAGTTTGGCAATCTGATCCCAGAAGACGAAGGCGAGCGGGCTCGTTTGATTCAGATGTACGACAACAATTGCAACAATCTTGTCGAGCGAGACGAGTTGCCCAGGTTTCTCACTCGTAACGCCGGCGGTTCACGAGCGTTCTCGTTGCAGAGCTCAAACGAATACCATGGCGATAACCGCTCTCGGTCGCATGTCCGTCGTTTACTAGACCAAGATCGAGACGGAGCGATCACCGCGGAAGAGTTGGCCGATGCTCCGACGCGCCTGTTCAATCGCGATGCCGATGATGACGAGATCCTCGTGCTGACCGACTTCAAGGATACAGTCCAACCAATGCAACAACAGATGCCGAATCGCCGTCGCATCAATGCGCCGGACACGGCGATTCTGCTCGGCGAACGAACGCGCTGGAACAGCGTCGTCTATGCGCTGCAGGAAACGTATGCCTATGGGAATCGCGTAAGTGCGGATGACATCCCGCTGACATCGACGTTAGTTGAGCAATTGGACGACAACGACAACGAGTTGATCGATGCCAAGGAAGTGCCGAAGTTGGTCGAAGTCGAACCGCACCTGGAGTTCGAAGTCACATTCTTCAATAGCCCCGATAGTGAAGATACGGGCCCCAAGATCCGACTGGTTTCGGTTTGTGATGAGTTACGTTCGATTATCGACTCCGCGCTGAAACATCCGACGCGGCTTTCGATGCAGGTGCCTGGTGCCGAAGTGGAGTTCTTCGTCAACGATGACGCTTCGCTTCTCAATACAACGCAGGTCGTCAGCAATCAGTTCAGCATGCTCGACGCGGACAACAACGACTACATCGACAAAGACGAATACTCAGGCCAGTTCTTGGGCTTTAACATCTCGTTCGAAGCTGCTGATGGCGACGGCAACGGGATGATCTACGAAGACGAAGTGTTGGCGTTCGTTGAGATTCGTCAGTCGGTGATGCGATCCCAGATTCGTGCTCGTGCGGCAGATCAGGAAGACGCGCTGTTTACTTTCCTCGATACCAATGGCGACGGGCGCCTGACAGCTCGCGAAGTCTATGGAGCGCCCGACGCGCTGCGGTCTCTGGACCGGAACAAAGATGAGCGGGTTCAATCTCACGAGATCCCGGGAACGATTGCGGTTGGCTTCGTTCGAGGCAATTCGCGAAACAACAACCTCTTCGTCATGCCCGCTCGGCCAGTCGAAGATCGTGAGGCACCGAGTTGGTTTCGAGGTATGGATACAAACGGTGACGGCGATATCAGTCCGCGAGAGTTCTTAGGCTCGCGACAGAAGTTTCAAGAGTTGGACAGCGATGAAGATGGCTTTATTGGGCTAGATGAGATTGCAGGTCTAAGAGTGGATTGAGGTACGGTGGGTCACGCTCGCCGAGCGTGACTCGAGGCCGTTGCCGACGCACGACGTTGCCTGCAGGTCTGCAGGTCACTTTCGGCGAAAGTGACCTACTTTCATTGACGGCAATTCGCTGACGTCAGGCCACTTCGAAAGAGATAGCGGCCCGCGACACGGGCTGTCGCGGACCACTGCAGAAGGAGGCAGAGAGAGTCGGCGGGAATGCGTGTGTTCCAAGACACACGTTCATCCTACTAGTAATCAGCCAACGCCATAAACTGGCCAAAGGCCTTGGCGAGCAAAAGGTATCGTTTAGGATCGTTCTGGAAATAACTGTCCGGTTTTCCGTGGCGTAAGCTTCCAGCTTGCGATAATGCGGGTTCGCAAGCTGGAA
>PBSM01000013.1 GCA_002726245.1 Planctomycetaceae bacterium
AAATAACTGTCCGGTTTTCCGTGGCGTAAGCTTCCAGCTTGCGATAATGCGGGTTCGCAAGCTGGAAGCTTACGCCACTTATTTCTCGAACGATCCTAACTGTGTTTGCCAACTGAAAACGCAGACTCTTATGACTGCATCGTCCATGCGGAACGATTTACCGGCTCAATCGGAACATACGGAGGAATCAGCTCGAAAGCGAGGGACCGATGCAGCTTTCACTTCGGACGGAAGAGGGACAAAGAGTAACTCGTCACCCGACTACTGACGTCTTCGATCAAGTAACGCCTCCGATCAGTCTTCGAGCTGTTCATAGAGCGGCAAGTGCCGGTAGTAAACCTCAAGCATCAGTAGCTTCGCGGCCGTGGCGTAGATCCGCCCGCCGGACTTTTCCCAATTGTCCTGCGGGTCCCACGTTCCGGCTAAGGGGCCGTCCTTGACCTGCGTGCTCACCAGATGGTCGCGCAACCTGCCATTCCATGACTCCCAGTACTGCCCCTGCATGTGATACATCACTTGCGTTCCATAGTACCAGTAATAAGACGTTCGTTTCTGATCCGGCTCGGGAAGATTCTTCAGTAAGTAGTCCGCCCCCGCTCGCATCCGCGGATCGTTGCGGCCCGCGCCCATGAACTGCAAGCAGAGCAATCCTTCCGCGGTCATCGCCGGTGTGGCGTTTGCGTTTTGGTAGCCGAACGTACCGCCAACCGGCTTGTTGCCCTCGACCTTTGCCAGCCACTTCGCCACGTTATCCAAGGCCACTTGCGCCACGGGAATTCCCGCCATCTCGCCGCTCTTCAGTGCCATCATCGCCCACCCAACGACCGACGTGTCGGCGGCTTCATTCGGATTGTAACGCCAGCCGCCGGTTGCGGCATGCTGAGCCTTCACAATGAAATCGAGCGTTTTCTCAGCCGCCGGCTTTAACTCCGGGTCCTGGGTCATGCCATACGCTTCACACAGCGCAATCGCGGCAATCGAGTGGCTGTACATCCGTTGCTGATCACCCTCGGCGAGCAGGTCTCCGGTTTCCTTTTGCGTGTCCGTCAGCCACTTGAGCGCAGCAGTCAGTTGCTGCTGATACTCGCCCGATTGATGCGTGTTGCCGGAAGCCAGCAGTGGCAGCAATGCCAGCCCCGTCGCGGCCGTGTTTGATTTGGCAGTCCCCGCCCCACCACAATTCGGATGCTTGTCTTTGCAGTTCGCGTGGAAGTCATTCAAGCTCCAACTGCCATCCGCGTTCTGATGCGTGATGAGCCAAACGAGCCCATGATTGACGGCCTGCTCTGATTCTTGCGTGCCATCGAACAACTCGATGTACTGCTTGCGAATGTCGCTCTGCCGCAACGTGAACATCTCTCGCAATCCAACACTATCAGCAGCATAGACGACCTTCTTCGCCTTAGCCCGCGGACGATCGAGACGGCTGACAATGGGACCGAACGACGGAGGCAGATCGATTCGCTTCTCACTCAGTTCGCCAACGATCACCCGGCGATGGCCTCGGTCGGGCCCAGTCAACTCGCGCGGCGTCAGAACTTCGATACGGGGCGGCTCGACGTCGCGACGGTTCAGTTCGACAGATGTGTCGGCGGAAGCAAGTAGTTCCGTCGCCGAGGCGCTCGGGGCATCCAGTTCTATTGGTGGCTCGGTCGCTCCGAGATCCGGGACTTCGACTCGCATCGGTTGCGCCCGCGTTAAACTCGACGCAGGCGCGGTTGGCTTCGCATCCGACACGTCGGCGCTCGGAGTCTCCTTAATCGGGGTGATTGAACGAGGCGGCAGGAACTCGGCTGGTTCAGCGATCTGTGGTGCGGAACGGGACGGCGTCGCGCGGCTGAGTTGAATCTCGTCCTTCGCTTCCGTCGGCAATTCGTTTGCTTCAGCCATCGGCACGACCGGCACTGCCTCGTCGTCAGTGATCTCGACGACTTGCTGCACTTGGTCACTGACCTGACGAGTCGCCGCCGCTTGCTCGAGCGGAGCATCAAGCAGCGGTAAATCACTCGGTTCCGCCGCATCGAACTCAATCGGTCGCACGCGTGCGGTGGCGGGCACCTGAGGAGTATCCGCGGACGCGACGGATGCTTCCGTTGTAGCTTTGCCGACTTCCACCGGTTGTGCCGCTTCCGTCAGTTCCATCGCTTCGGGCGTCTCAGGCACAATCTCCTCAGCGAGGTCAGCGACTTCGATCGGCGCGGTCGGCGATGCCATCGTGCGAGTCGTCAACTTCCGCGGCTCTTGGATTTCAGCGGGCTCGTTCGGCGGCGTGTACAGAACACGATCGCTTGGCAACAGGCGAGCCATTTCGATTGGGATCGTCGGTTCGAGAATCTCCGTTTCGTTGGGGATGTTGATCGGCTCGGTTTCGCGCCGGACCATATCAACCGTCTTCTCGACGGTGGTCAAATCCGCCAACTTCTCCCACGCTTGCTGGCCGTCCTCGTGTGATTGATGCTGGTTGTCATCGAACGGCTGCGTCGCAGCTTCCGCTTCCTGGATTTGCGAGACAATGATCTCGACGACCGTGGGCAACGTCCAGAAAGCCAGCACCATCAGCAACGCCAAATGAAACAGCACACTGGCCACAAAGAACCTCGCTTGAGTCGCTGCTTCCGCCAACCAGCCTTGCAATCGCAGCGCCACCGCGACGACAAACATAACGCCAATCGTGATTAACAGGGCGAATCCCCAGACTTCGTTCAAGGCCGCTAGGTGAGACGTGTCCCACGAAACCTCTTCGTAGACCTGGATTGGACGACTCGTGTAGAGCGCATCGTAGCCGCCGCGGTTGCTGGAGAAGACAAGCGTGAAGCCTTCGGGAGACAGTGCAGGCTCGGTTTCATCGGCGGTTGTGTTCACCGGCGCACCGAGATTCTCCGGTGTGCGAAAGTGACTGCCGACTCGTCGTGCTGCATAGATATCGAGGCTTTGTTTACCATCCTCTCGCTGCGCCCGGCTAGACGCGAAATAAAGATGCGAGCCATCGGACGACATGAAGGGCGAACTCTCGTCGCTGTCGGGCTGGTTGAGTTCCACCAACGGCTCCGCGCTGTTCCAGCCTCCCTCGCCATTGTTACTGGCGGCGTATAAGTCGAAGTGTGTCAAGCCACGCCGCGCGCGAATCGTCGATTTCGATTCGGGTTGCTCGCTGTCCTCGCCCGCAGCGGCGGCGCGTTCCGCCATCAACTCCGTTCGGTTCGACGCAAAGTACAAAGTTCTCCCATCAGCCGCGATGGCAGGATCGTATTCGTGCGCCGGCGTGTTGATCGTGCGACCGATGTTTCGCGGCGCGCTCCAGCCCTCGCTCTCGCGCACGCAGACATAAAGATCGAAGCCGCCAATGCCGTCATCGCGATCCGAGTAAAAGTACAGATGTTGTTCGTCGCTGGTCACGACCGCTCCGAGTTCGTCAGCGTCTGTGTTCAACTCAGCGACCGGTGCCAGTTCTTGCCACTTGCCGGCCACCAGCCGCGAGAGATGGATGTCTGCTTGCCCATCGCTGGTCCGCACGCTGCAATAGAGAGCTGTTCCGCCGGCACTAAACCGCGGCGTGACGACCGACGCGTCTTTCAGCTCTTCCGGCAGCAAGCCGCTGATCGCCTCGGGAGGACGCCAGATGATTGAGCGCTGTGGCGGTGGTTGGCCTGCGTCCCAGGTAATGTTGTCATCCGCCGGCACAAGCCGCGCCGATCTTCGTGGTGCCGCCCAGAGGCCAAAGCCGAGCAGCGCAACCAGCGCCAAGACGAACAACGCCTTCCGCGACTTACGCTGCGATTCTGGGCGAGACATTAGCGGCATTCCGATCCGATCACTTTTGCTGCAGCGCGGCGATCCGGTAATCCATGCCGGCTCGATTGCACAGACTCATCACACGAGCCGCGTGCTTCAAGGCACTTTCGCCGTCACCGCGAATCAAAGCCGTCTGATGTGGATTGTTCTTCTTGGCCTCGCGAATAATTGTCGCGAGTTGGTCTTCGTTGTATTCCTGCCTGACAACTTTGAGCTTGCCATCGCGACCGATGTTGATGATCAGACCTTGCGTCATCGCCAACGGCTGAGCCTGAGCGACTTCGGGAAGCTCGACATCGAGTTCTCGCTCCTCTTGATCGAAGCGCGTCGCGACCAGGAAGAAAATGAGTAACAAGAAGACAACGTCGATGACAGGTGTCAGGTTCGGGTCGTCTGATTCAGTGGATTCGGGAGGTAATCGCATAGTGTACTTCTTGCCGGGAAATCGGATTTTGCTTTTTCAAGTACGATGGCGGGACTTCAGACTGACATCAGCTTGTTCTCTTTGCGGGACGATGGCGAGGGCGTTCCTTCCGACGTCTCAGAAGTTGCACCATCCGCCGACTTAACTAAGCAAGGGATCACAGGAATTACGTGCTTGTCCATTTCGCGAAAGAACTTTTCGGCTCGCCCGCTGAAGTACGAGCCCAACATCAACGCAGGAATCGCGACCGACAGTCCACCCGCCGTCGTCAACAATGCCATGTAGATTCCCTTGGCGAGCAACTCCGCCTTACCCAAGCCGGCTTGGCTTGCGGTGTGGAACGCGATGATCATGCCGACAACGGTGCCGAGCAGACCCACGAGTGGAGCCACGCTGCCAACGGTTCTTAGCGGTCGGATCTTGGCTCGAAGCTCTGCCATCTCCCGCGTCGCAGCGTCTTCCATCGCCTTCTCAACTTCCGGCAGCGGATGGCCCTGCCGGACTAAGCCCGCACGAAGAATCGTCGCGATCGGAGCCTTGCAAGAGTCGCACAGCTCGGCGAAGACGCTCGCCTGCCGTTCTTCCTTGCGAACCAGTTGCTGCAAATCATCAACAAAGTCGGGCGGCAGAATCGCACCGCGTCGCATGTTCACGGCTCGCTCGAGCGTCACCGTGGCCGCAACCAACGAAAACAGCCCCAACACACCCATGAAAGCAACGCCGGTGGCGCCGCTATCGAGGATCATGCGGAGCAACGAATCGGCCTGTGCGCCCGATACGACATCCTCTTCCTGCGGTTCTTCTTGTGCGACATCTTCATCCGACGACGCCTCTTGGCCAGGCAGCACGGGTAAAATCGTAAATGCCGCAACCGAAACGGCTAGTAAAGCGAGCCAGTTCGCTCGCACTGAGACTCTCATCATTCTCTCCCTATCCCTTATCTAGCTGTGCCAGAATCGTTTTGGCATCGTTGACTCGTGCGTGCTTTGGAAACTGCTCGACGACCGTCGTCAGCATCTTGCGGGCGGCCTCGGGGTCTTTCAACTGAATGTAGCAACGTCCCGCCTCGAAGTAGCTGAGCGGTTGCCATTCCTCGTGCTTGAATCCGAAAGCGACTTCCGAAAAGCAGTCGATCGCTTCGGTATACTTCTTCTGAGCAAACCAGCATTGTCCCATCATGAACCAGCTCTTCGCGGCGGTTTCAGTATTCGGTTCCGTCTCCGTGACTTGTTTGAAAACGGTCCTGGATTCATCAAACTTCTGCTGGTTCTGTAGCGCAACGCCGAGCCCATAACGAGCCTCGCCGATCACCTCGAACTTCGGAAACTGATCGATCAACGCCTTGTAGTGTTGCTGGCTGACGGGCCACTGTTTCAAGGTCGCCGCACAAATCCCGCTGCGATACAAGGCACGTGAGTGAAACTCCTTGGCCTTTTCGTCGGCTGAAGTAGCGACCTTCGTGAGACGCGCTAACGCCTGCGGAAACTGCTTTTGCGAGAACAGACTTTCGCCGGCCAAGTACGTTGCCGCAAACACTAACTCACCGGCAGCGAACTCTTTGAGTTGAGCATCGAACGACTGCACGGCCGCCGGATACTGTTCTTGCTTGTACTGAACTGATCCCAGTTTGTAGAACAGTTTCTCGCGAACTGGTTCCGGCGGACCCTTTAATCCGGCAGTGTAAGCCGCCGCGGCCTCGGGCAACTGCATCTGAGAATCGTGATACTCGCCGACGCGATACCAACTCTCCGCGGCCCGTGGACTCATCGGCCGCTTTTGAGCCAAGGTGCGGAACGCGTCCGCGGCTTCCTTCGGCTTCTCGGTCGCGAGATAAGCGAACCCCAGCTCGTAATAAACATCGTCGGCCCGCTCGTACTCGGGCTTCTCCGCCAGCAGTTTGCTCATCTCGGCGATCGCCGGGGCGTGTTGGCCGAGACCGATCTGACAGCGTGACAGTGCGAATCGGGCTCCGAGCAGGTCCGGTTCGGGCGGCTTGGTGGCGATGAACTGCGTCAGATCCGGCACACCTTCCTTGAATTGATCGAGACGCAGATGCGACATGCCGCGGAGGTATTTGCCGCGCGGCGTTACAGACGACTGTGCGTGCTTGCTGATGAGCGCGTTGAGCGTGGCCACTGCCGCTTTGTAATCCAGTTTCTCAAACTGAGCTGCCGCGATAGCATACATCGCCGCCGGCACGAAGCTACTCATCGCTTGCTGCGAAACCACGTTCTGATACTCGCGAATCGCTTCGTCGTACTTCTGCTGCTGGAAGTAAACCTCTCCGAGTTGATAGAGCGCCTGGTCGCGGTAAGTGCTTTTGGGATGCGCGGCGTTGAGCTTGTTGAGTTCGACGATCGCGTTCGGCAAGTCCTCCGTGCCTCGCAAGCTGACCGCCAAAACGAACAACACCTCGTCGGCGTGCTCCCAATCGGGCTTCGCGGCCAGCGCGGAACGGAGAATCGGAACGGCCTCCTTGGCCCGCGCTGCATCAAGATGACTGCGACCGATCAACAGTCGAGATTCGGCCAGCAACACCGGGTCTTTGAACACACCTGCTGTTTGCGTCAAGTGTGCAATGGCCGGATCATGCTTCTTCGCCGCGTGCAAGCATGCTCCGATACCGAGTTGTGCGCGGGGAACCGCTTCGTGCTGAGCGAACTGCGCTACCAAACGGCGATAGAGCGCTTCGGCCTTGGCTGGATCGGGCGTCTCCGGACGCAAGTAGCTCTCTGCTCCTGTCAGCAAGACATCGGGGGCGAGTTCGTGTTTCATGTATTCCGCGTTCGCAATGTAGGTCTGGCTATACTTCTGCGCATTGACGTGGTCCTCCAACTGCAACGCCCCGAGCGCCGCGCGATAAAGCGACTCGGGAGCCTTCTCGTGCTTCGCGTTCTGGGCGGCGAACTGCGCGAACAACGGAACGGCTTCTTTCTTGCGCGCTTCGATCGCGAAGATGGCGTCGATCCTGGCGTACTTACAAAGCGGAAGGAACTCGCTCTTTGGATACGCAGCAATCGCCTGATCGAGGGCCTGAATCGCCGCTGGTGGATTCTTCAGCAGAACGAGCGTACGACCTAGCCAATAAGCTGCTTCGGGAGCTTCCTCCTTCTTCAGATTGACGGCCGCGGTTAAATCGGCCTGAGCTTGCGGAAGCTCTTCGCTACGATACCGGCACTTGCCAGCGGCAAGATGCGCCGCGCCGATGTACTGACTCTCGGCAAACTTCTTTGGCAGTGACTCATATTGTGCGGCGGCTTCCTTGACCTTGTCCTGCTCGAACAGTGTTTGAGCGTATTTCATCAACGCGAAGTCTGCGCTGGCAAACTCGGCAACGGCAGCCGTCTGCGCGAACAGCGGTTCGGCTTCGGGGTACTTTTGTTGTTTGAAGAGTGACACGCCCAATCGCAGCTTGCAGTCGTTGACCAACGGGTCTTGAGCGAATTTCTGCACGAATGCTTTGTAGATCGCCTCGGCTTCGGCTTCCTTCTGCAGGTCTTGGAAGGTCGCCCCGAGCGCGTAATGAGCTTGCGGCTGGAGCGGACTGTCGGCGAAGCCGCCAACCAGTTTCTGATAGACCGGGATCGCTCCGTTCAGGTCATCGGCAAGGCAAAGGCACTCCGCTTGGTAGTACAGCGCCGTCGGCACGAGCTTGCTGCTGCCATACTTCGCGGGGACGGTCGCGAACTCAGCTACCGCTTTCTTGAAGTCGTTCGGTTGTGTTGACTTCATCGCTACGTTATATGTTGCCAACCCAAGATTGAACTGCGCGCTGTCGAGCGCCGGAAACTTGGGGAACGTTGTGAGCACCGTGCGAAATGTCGCCGCTGCTTCGGGGAACTTCGCTTGCTGGATCTGACAGACACCCAAATGATGATGAGCGGTCGCGAGGCGTGTGCTTTTCGGGTAGGCCTTGATGAACGCCTGCCAACGCAGGGCCGCTTGGTCGTAGAGCTTCTTCTTTTGAAAGCCGAGCGCGACACTATACTTGCGGGTCGCGACCGGATCAGTCTTCTCGTCTTGCGAATGGGCTGTGCCTGTGAAACACAAACTAAGCAGTAGACCCAGCAAAACGGAACGCGAAACGTTACAAGCCACAACCGACCATCTCGACAACATGCCTTCCTCCGTGACTACCGCCGCAGAACATTCAACGCCGAACAAGTCAACCAATTTTGATGCGATCCAGTCCCAAGCGTATCCGGTCAGCGCGGCGGGTCAAGCACGTGAGCAGCGTGCCAATGGCGACGACAACCGCGGAAGAACGGCATCAGCCCCTGGCTAGACAGCCTAAAAGGCTCATTTAGCCGCCGGTCGGATCGGCACAGTAGTTGTACCGCCTTCTATCGGGGGACTCGGCGGCGGTACGATCTCGTTCCCGGGCTCCCGCCTGGGAACGCACTGTCTTCCCGGCTCTGCCGGCTTTAGGAGAGGCGGAGCCTTGAGGACAGTGGATTACGAGGCAGAGCCCCGTAACCAGCGTGTATCGCCTTCTATCGGGGGACTCGACGGCGGTTGTCGAAGACGATTTGTTTGATCCCGGAGGGCGGAGTCTTGGCGTCTACGACGCGCTCGCGCAAGAGAGCGGACAAGCGTTTCACGGTTTGCGTGTGGTCGGCGGAGCCTGCCAAGTTCGTCATCTCGACCGAGTCTCTTTCGTGATCGTAGAGTTCCGCGCCGTCTTTAGCATTCTCGCCCCATTCGGTGTACCGATGTCGCGAGGTGCGAATGCTGTAGCCCGTCGCGTACTGTGTCAAGGCCGCTTGTCGAGGAGTTGCCGAGGGATCCTGCAGCACCGGAGCCAGGCTCACGCCCGACAAGTACTTGGGCGTTTCGAGCCCGCAGAGTTCCGCCAGCGTTGGATAGAAATCGACCATCTCCGCCGGTGTCGTCGTGACCTGGCCGGCGGCTTTCGTTCCCGGCCCCGCGATGATCAATGGCACACGCGCGGCATTCTCGAACAGCGTCGTCTTTTGCCAGTGCCCGTGTTCGCCCATGTGATAGCCATGATCGGATGTGAAGACCACGACCGTGTTCTTGTCCAAGCCCGTCTCTTCCAACGTACCCAGAATCTGACCGAGTTGCGCATCGGCGAATGTGATCGATGCGTAGTAGGCTTGAATCGCCTTTCGAGCCAAGTCCTCGGGCAAATCGATCTGGTCCTTCTTACGGGTGATCGATTGACGTGCCGGTTTGGGCAACGCGTCGCGGTATCCATCGGGAATGCTCGGCACGACGATCTTGTCTCTCGGATACATGTCGAAGTATTTCTTGGGCGCAACGTAAGGAGTGTGCGGCCGGAACAAACCCACTGCGAGGAAGAACGATCGCTTCTCCTTCGCGTACTGTTTCAACAGACGGCTGGCTTCGTTCGCCGCGATGCCATCGGTCTGTTCGTCGTCGGTTCCGTCGGCGGCGAGCCAACTCAGCGTTCCGCCGAAGCTGCCAGGGACGAGACTGAAGATCTGGTCTTCCTCGTCCTTATCGCGTCCACGAGGATTGATTGTATAGTTCCACGAATACGGATCGTCATGTCCGCTAGTCCCCATGTGCTTGGGGACGTTGTAGTGATAGATCTTGCCAATCCGCGTCGCAAAGTAGCCATTGTTGCGGAACATCTGCGACATCGTCTGGACGTTGGGGACATGCTCGCGGATATAGATGGCGTTGCGATGAATAAGCGTTTGATCGGGATACAAGCCTGTCATGAACGACGCCCGACTCGGACCGCAAAGCGGATACTGGCACTGTGCATTCTCGAACCGCACTCCGCGCGATGCCAACCGGTCGATGTTGGGCGACTTCACCAAGGGATGCCCGTACGAACCGAGGTCGCAATTTAGATCATCGCAGATCAGGAACAGAACGTTCGGCTTGGATGGTTCGTCGGCGGCGAAGGTGGTCGTGGCGAGCAACGACAGTACAAGCGGTAGGAAGAGACGCATCGATAATGCTCCGGAATATCTTGAAGACGTGGCGGCAAGGCTAAAGCAAACGTGAGCCAACTATCTTATACTACGGTCCAACCGTTGTCCGCTTCTTTCAGTATGGAAAACTAAACATGAATGAATCACTCTACCAACGCCTGGGCGGCTACGATGCGATTGCTGCCGTTGCCGACGATCTGTTGCCGCGATTGATGGGCGATGAGTTACTTGCTCGCTTCTGGCAGAATCGTCCGGAGGACAGCATTCGACGCGAGAAGCAACTGCTGATCGACTTCCTCTGCCACAATGCAGGCGGGCCGATGTACTACGTTGGCCGAGACATGGCGACCTCGCATCGAGGCATGGGAATTACGAACGATGACTGGGCAGCGTTCATTGGCCACGTGCAAGCGACCTTGGAGAAGTTCGAGTTGGCGGACCGCGAGAAAGGCGACGTCTTGGGTTTCATCGAGAGTCTGAAAGCCGAGATGGTTGATCCGTAAGCAGCATCGGCATTACGGAACTAAAGTCAGAATAAAACCAGGATCTTTGTCGGAAGACTCGCAGCAACTATTTCCGAACTTGTTCCGAAGACATGCCACCGCTCCAGTCTTATCTTGCCGTCAAGCGGTGCGTTGGGACCGGGCGGCCTGGGCGGAAGCTTTGGGTCTGACGCCAAGTGATCGAAGCGGACGCGGTCTGCGCCGCGCCTTCGACGGCGTGTTGGACTTCTTCGGCCAGCAACTGGGGATCGAGTGCCACTCTGGCATTGACAACTAGATCTGCCTGCGTCGTTTCGCATTCGGCGGGCAGAGACAACTCGGCCGGCAAGTCATTGCTGATCAGATTGGCGACGCCGTGGGAACCGTCCCACAAGCCAATGGCCTTCAGATGAGCGGCTTCGGCATTCCGTTGAATGAATGCCGTACGCAACCGGTTGATAATGTCGAGTAGAAGATCATCGAGTGAGAAGGGCTGCTCTGCCAAGACACCGAGATTCGCGTTCAGCCAACCGAGCTCCGCTTCGCCTGCTGCGTAAGTGTCATAATCAAGCTCCAGAATTCGACGGCCAAACTCACCCTGCTGATCCAACATCTCCACGAGTCCCTCGAATCCGTCACCTGTGCGAGCGGACATTCGCAACGTCGGCACGTCTGGATACGACTCACGCAGCAACTCTTGCAGGTCATCGATCTCTTGCGATGTTAACTGATCAATGCGATTCAGCACGATAAAGTCGGCTTCTTCGAGTTGTTTGCGGAAGATATAGGCTGCCTTCGGGGAGAAGCCTGCGTTCGGCTCGTTCTTCAGAATGCGACGCCCATGGCTCGGCTTGAGGATCACTCCGTAAGGGGCCACTTCGAAGGAGTTGGCATGTAGTTGGATCAGCGGCTGCACAACCGTGGCGACCAAATCCGTGCAGCTCCCGACTGGTTCGGCCACAATCACGTCAGGCCTTTGCTCTTGGCCTAGCTTGGCGGCAACATCGGTGAGTTCATTGAAGTTGCAGCAGAAACAGGCTCCGGCGACTTCGCCGACCTCGAAGCCCTGCGAACGCAGCATGTGCGTATCGACAAGGTCTGCGGCCTGATCGTTCGTCACGATCCCAACGCGCAAGCCTCGCTCCTGATACGCCCTGGCTAGTCTGGCGATCGTTGTTGTCTTTCCGGCTCCCAAGAAGCCGCCGAGCATGACAAAGCGAGTCGGTTTCATCGTGCGTTCCGTTCTTGCTGCGAAAGCCTGATTATTCTTCGCACCACACCGATTCGCAACGGCCTCCGCAAGGAAAGGGTCGAATGCCGTGGACTTAAGCTGTATCGCGGCTCCGCCGACCCTGTGTCGGTGGACCGAAGACTGACTGGCTACCTCGAATCGCCACCAACCCTCGCATCATTTCTTCCGTCATCGGCTCGCCTTTGGCGAGCCGATGACGGAAGAAATGAAGGACTTACCATGTCGTGCGGCATTGTAGCTGACCAGTCCTGGGTCCACCGACGCGGGGTCGGTGGAGCCCTACAGGCATCGAACATCCTTATGTCCACGCCATCCAGGAAAGGGGCCTTCGGGTTGTGCGGCTTCCGCGGGATTTGAGTATTGATGTATGCGTGTCGCGCCCTTTGCCCGCTTTCGCTCTCGAAATCTCCGCCGAACGTGCCTCTCGATTCTATTGTTTATGGAAGGTATGTTTTCACGGGATCGCTGACCTAGGAACGATCGCGCCACCATGAATCGCAGGATCTTGATCGTTGATGACTCGGATGCAATCCACAACGACTTTCGCGAAGTGCTTGGAGTGCCAGCGAACCTGGCCGTGATGTCCGATGCCAAAGCAGCTTTACTGGGTGGGGATGTCGAAGCCCGGCTGCAGACCAAGTTCGAGTTGACTCATGCCTCGCAAGGCCAAGAGGCTCTGCAGTTGGTCGAGAAGGCTGCGGCAGAGGACAGTCCTTTCGCGATGGCGTTTGTCGATGTGCGGATGCCACCTGGATGGGACGCCATCGAGACGCTGGAGCGGCTGTGGCAGGTCGATCCGACCATGCAAGCCGTGATCTGCACGGCGTTCTCCGACTACTCTTGGGACGAAATGGTAAACCGGTTGGGCGATACGGATAAGTTGCTGATCCTGCGCAAGCCATTCGACAATATCGAGGCGGCAGCTTGCCGCTGCTCTAATCAGAAAATGGAAGCTGGAACGCGAATCGCAAGTGAAGCTCGACTGCCTGGCACAGATGGTCGATCACAGAACTCGCGAGATTGTGAAGGCACGCGATCGCCTATTGACGATCAACAAGGAACTTGAACTAGCTCGTCAAGCAGCCGAAGAAGCGAACAAGACGAAGAGCGCTTTCCTCGCGAATATGAGTCACGAAATCCGCACGCCGATGACAGTGATTCTTGGATATGCGGACTTCCTATTTCAAGAGGGCGACATCAAGTTGGCACCTGGCGACCGAGTGCGTGCGATCGAAACGATCCGAACCAACGGTGCGCACCTGTTGCAACTCGTCAACGATGTGCTCGATATCAGCAAGATCGAAGCGAACAAGCTGACTGTCGAGCGGATCGAATGCTCGCCGATTCAGGTGGTGGACGAAGTGGTGAACATGATGAAAGTTCGAGCGGAAGAACAAGGCCTGACTTTGTCACGTGAGATTGCGGGCGAAGTGCCAAGCACCATCCACTCCGATCCGACACGAATTCGCCAGATGTTGGTGAACTTGGTCGGAAACGCGACCAAGTTCACGTCCGCGGGGAGCGTCACTGTCCGGCTCCGCCTTTAGACCAGCGAGGACGGTCGGAACATCTATCGCTTCGACGTGATAGACACCGGGATTGGTCTGTCGTCTGACGAAATCGCGAAACTGTTCAGGCCGTTCACGCAGGCCGATGAATCGACGACGCGGAGATTTGGTGGCACCGGCTTAGGCTTGTCGATTTGCCTGCGACTATCGGAAAACCTCGGTGGAGCGGTTGTCGTTGAGAGCGAACCTGGAACGGGAAGTACCTTCTCGGTAACGGTTGATGCAGGGGCCTTGGCCGGCGTCCAGATGTTACAGGCAGCCGACGTAGCAGGCCCTGCTCCGTCGATTGCAGATGGCGACGTTGATCGCGTGCGAGGTTTTCGCGTGCTGCTTGCTGAAGACGGCCTCGATAATCAACGATTGTTCGCGCATCTGCTCCGCAAGGCCGTTGCCAACGTCGTATGTGTCGAGAACGGTCAGCTTGCGTGTAATGCGTTCGACGACGCACAAGCGGCCACCGAGCCATTCCATCTCATCCTGATGGACATGCAGATGCCCGTGTTTGACGGGTACGGAGCCACGCAACGTCTGCGGGCAAAAGGCTGTGAGTTGCCGATCATCGCGATGACCGCACACGCCATGGACGGAGATCGGAAGGCATGTCTCGATGCAGGCTGCACCGACTATGTGACAAAGCCGCTAAGGATCGTTCTGGAAATAACTGTCCGGTTTTCCGTGGCGTAAGCTTCCAGCTTGCGATAATGCGGGTTCGCAAGCTGGAAGCTTACGCCACTTATTT
>PBSM01000014.1 GCA_002726245.1 Planctomycetaceae bacterium
AGGGGCGGCGGGGAGCGGCTTTCTAGTTGTTTCGTTGTAGCAATCCAGTCGTTGCCCCACCGACGCAGGGTCGGAGGAGGCATTAGGTAGGGATAAGGACAAGGCGTCCGAGGCCGTCGCCGTCTGTAAAGGTTAATCGACGGCCTCGGAGGGCCATCGTACGGAGTACCTAACGGGCCTCGCCCTCACTTCGTCGGCGTTGACTCTCTAGCAGCTGTCGGACTTGGGGATCGTTCGGGGTGATTTCGCGCACTCGATCCAAGACCTCTTGTGCGTCGCTCGATTTCCCCTGGGCTCGCAGAGCCATTACCGCGCCGACATAGCCGGCGGCGTCCCAAGGTCGGCGCGCGATGTGGCGCTGGAACGACCCCAGCGCCCGGCCCTCTCGACCGCTCAAGAGATAGGCGTGGCCCATGACCAGCAACACGTTGTGAGTCATGCTTTCTAGGCTTTGGTTGGTGAACAATCGCTGATCTGCTTGTGACAATGTTTCGTAGGTCGATCGCCAGCGGTTCTGCACCACTTTCGCTTCTTCATCGCGGGCGGGTGACAAACTGAATGGCGAGATTTCTAACATGCCGACGGTTTGCGCATCCGCGACAAGGTGATCAAAAGGCGTCACTTGCAACAACGTGTCACGTCGTTGGTTGTCCGGAAGCCGTTCAGCGTTCCACGCAGATCCGATGACGTCTTCCACGATGCACTCGGCAAGGCTACGCGCCGCCTGCCAGTTACCTTCCAGGTTGTAGTGTACGTGCTCCAGGAATAGATCACTGCCGGGTGCGGCAAAGCGCGATACACTTTGGAATCGTGTCGCCACGTCGCAGAAATAGACGCCGCCTGGCTCGTTCGCGGCCACTTCGCGGACGACATTGGCAAACGAGCTGGGTGCGCGGAGTCGGCAGCCGTCTAAGTCGGCTGCTAGCGCATAGGCTGCGGCTGCTTCTTCGTGGCGCTCCAACAGCTCGAGACACTGTGCTCGACGATAGGTAAGCAACGGATGACTCGAGTCGATGCGGAGCGCCTGTGTCAACTGCTCCAGCGCCAGCTCGTATTTCTTGTACGACATGTGCCGCATCGCTTTTTTCAACTGCTGTTGCTGTTCTTGGGCCTCACGTTCAGTCAGTACCACACCGGAAGTTGTCTGCAAAGGACTGAGGTCACGAAGGTTAGACGAAACCGTCGATAGAACGATCGGAATACGAGAATGCTTCGCAATCCTAACAATCTTCTCCAAATTGGATCGGTAGCGTGCCTGAGTGTCTTTCAGGACTTGGCCGTCAAGCGGAATGGCGATGTCGGCTGGTAGCGTTTCGAACAGGTGCGCGTCGGTGCGTCTGGGGATCAGCGAAGTGATCAACTGAAAGGCTCGCTGTCGCCGCACGGCCTGTAGAACCGGATAGAGTGCGGGCGTCAGGCTACTGGAATTCGAAGCCGACCCTCCCGGTCCATAGAACTCGTTGTGTCCCGAATGCATCACGATCAAGTCGGGTTCGCACTTCACAGCTTGCCGCACGACATCGACTTCGCTGAAGCTGTTGATGGCGGTGATTCCCGCGTTCAACACTTGAAACCTGGTGTCCGGCAGTTGTCGCTGAAGAATGACTTCCAGGTGTTTTGGGAATGCCAGTTCGAACGGATAGGGAAACCCCGCCACTGTCGAACCGCCGACTACAACAATTCGATAGACCGAGTCGGGTTTCGAAATCTCGAAGTGCCTTGGTTCCGGACCAGACAGATCCACCGGCCCGTAGTAGGCTCGGTCGGCGGGCGGATTGAACTGGAATGTCGTGTTGGAAGCGGTGTGGGGAGCCCTGACGATCAACTTGGTTTCGTACCCGAAGCCGCCGATTCGCAACCCCAGCTCCAACAGCAGCAGGGGCGCTAGCGACATGCCAATGGCCAGTAGCCGGAAGGGCCATTTCCTCCGTCGAGAGAGTGGCTGCCGCTCGACGCGCGAGTCGGCCGTTGGCTCAGCGTGTTCGTTCGAATTCGACATGCATTGACTCTCTTTGACGCGGCACTTGAACTATTCTCGACGAGGCAGCAGTTGCCCCAGGCCCTCAACAATCACATAGGTTTGTCCCGTCGGGACGTCGTGCCACGACGCGACTTCTCCCGATGGCCAGGTCACCTCAAGGTGATCGATTTCGGTGGCGTCCCCACACCCGACGATGACTTGTGGGTCGTTGGCCGCGAAGTACCCGCCTCCTCGATCGACCCGATAATAGAGATCCCGCTCTCCGGCCCGTGCCCGGATTTGCGTTCCGATTGCGTCACGATTCGACGTCGAGCCGATCATCTTCAGGGTCAACCGCCGGCCGGCCGTCGATTGGTTCAGCAGCAACGACACGTTCTCGACTTGGTAAGTGACGACCAAGTCCGGCAGTTGATCACGATTCCAGTCCAAAGTGGCGACGCTACGGCCCATCCGAGGCTGTCTGAAGTATCGGCCGGCTTCCCGCGATACTTCGCGGAAACGTCCGCCGCCTTGATTGTAGTAGAGCTGCGCCGGCTGGGCTGGTTCGTGCAGGTGTCCATTGGAAACAAACAGGTCCAACCACCCGTTACAGTCGATGTCGAAGAACTGACAACCGAATCCGAGCATGTTGCGGCTGGTGTCGGCCAATCCCGCGCGCTGTGTATCATCGGCGAATTCGCCATCGCCCAAAGCCCGATAGAAGGTGTTGGTTTCCCCTTGAAAGTTCGTCACGAACAGATCGAACCGCCCGTCGCCGTCAACATCCCCGCTGGCAATTCCCATGCAAGCCTCCGAAACTCCGTCTCCGTTGACCGCCAACCCGTTAAGGATCCCGTTCTCATCGAACCGTGCTTCAGAAGACTGCTCGAAACAAAAGTTGGCGGTCGTGTCGTTCGCGACAAAGACCGACTCGCGTCCTTGACGGTCGAAGTCAGCGATCAACACCGCGAGTCCCTTGCCGTCGCTCGCGATGAATCCAGCCTCGGAAGTGCGCTCCGCAAATTGGCCGTTTCCTAGATTCTCCCAGAAGACATCTTGTGCCGCCTCGTAATTGAAGGGACGACACGAAGTGTAGCCGCCCTTGAACTTACATGGTTGCAAAGTTTCGAAGGGTGCTTCGAGATAACGCACCACATAGAGATCAAGATCACCGTCCCGATCGATATCGCTGAAGGCGGCGCTCGTACTCCACCCGGTGTTCATTACTCCGGACGATGTGGTTACATTCTCGAACGTGCCATCACTACGATTCCGGAAGAGAGCCGTCTCTCCGTAGTTGCAGACAACGAGATCAGGGAATCCGTCATTGTCGTAGTCGCCCACCGCACAGCCTTGACCGTAGCCAAAGTGAGCCAGACCGGCCAGCATCGTCACATCCGTCGCCTGACCGCCATCAACATTACGAAACAACCGATTTGACTCACGCTTTCGATCTCCTACGGGCAACAGACACCCTTGCGTTAAGTAGATGTCCGGCCAGCCGTCGAGGTCGAAATCCATGACGGCTACACCGCCGCCAAGCGTCTCCATCAGCCAACGGTACGGAGAGCGACCGGTGTCGTAGCGAAACGTCAGCCCGAGCTGCCGCGACACATCGACGAGTCGCAATTCGGGACGCCCCATGTCGTTGGCGACCGTCGTCTCGCCAGCGCCTCCGAGCGGTTCCTCGCCCAGCTCCGGTTGTTCCACTGGAGCCAAGTCATCAAGCGACGCCAACGTCAAGCGTTCGACGTTGCTTGCGGTCGGCCGAGGTTTTTCCTCTCCGGCGGCTGACGCTTGTTTTTCTAACTCGCGCGCGACAATCGCTGCCTCTCGGCTCATCCCGAGTTTACCGAACAACTGCGTGGTGGATCGCAGCGTCTCTTCCACCGGCTCGATGAGCTGGTAGGCAGGGTTGGATGCCTCCATCAGCCGCCCCATCAAGCGCATCAGGTCCTTCTGTTGTTGCGATCGCACGAACATGGCTTTGGCTTGTGCCGACTCGCCCTGCCGCATCAGAATCCGAGCCACACTGTATGTGGGTGCGGAATCGTAGGGATCAAGCTTCCCGGCGTTCTTGAAAGCTAATAGCGCAGACGAAGGATGGCCTAGTGCATTCCACACCTTGCCCCGCGCCAACCACACTCGGCTCTCGCCGTCGGCGGCGGCAGGGAGCCGGGCGAGCAAACCGAAGGCCTCGCGAAACTGACCCTGTTCAAACCGGTCTTCAGCCCGAGCCAACAGGACCCACCACGCATCCGGAGCGTCGTCAAAAGCGTCTTTCAAGACGCGGCGAGCAGCTACGTATCGATCGCTATTGGCATAGTACCGAGCCAACGTCGCTCGAATCAGAGGGTCTTCGGGATCCGTGCGCATACATCCTTCGAGCCAGCGCACGTGGTCGTCGTCGTCCCACGCGGCTCGATGGGCAACGCAGCGCATCAGCAGGTCTTGCAGCGACAGCTCACCGCGTCGGTCCAGAATCGCGCTCTGCTCGTAGAGCTTTCGCTGTTGGAAGAGAACAAAATAGAAACGCATCAACAACCGTCGAGGCTCGAGAAAGTGAGGATCAAGACGAAGCGCTTCCAGGGCTAGCGCCTCCGTCGCTCGGACCTGGCCCAGCTCCATCGCGAGTTGACTCGCCTGATGCCGCGCCCTGGCAGCCCGATCGGCGGGCAAGTCGGGAACGCGATTGAGCCACTCGATCGCAGCCGCCGCGTTGCCGCTGCGCAGCTCGACGTCCGCCAACAGCTCGAGGGCCTCAGCATTTGTACCGTCGCTCGCATGAAGATCCAAAAGCTGCTTGCGAGAGGCTATCACGTCACCAGCTTCGAGGAGGCGTTTGATCTCCTGCAACTGCTTGTCGATGCGCAGGCGACTGACATAGTTGAAGCCGAAAACGCCAGCGACAACGGCGATCAATATCACCACCGCGCCGCTCCATCGGCGTACGAGTCGCGACGATCTCGATTCAGAATTCATTCGTCGCTGTCCTTGGTCGATGTCGCCTCGGGCACATCTGAACGCACGCGAATCCAATGATCGTGGAACTCGATGCCTCGGTGAACGTCGATGGCCGGCATGTGACACTGGATACAGTTCGTTCGCGGCGAGACGGGACAACTCGCGGCATCCGGTTTGCGATGACAATCCAAGCATCGATCGACGTAATGAATTGCGTCGCGCGAGACCGTCTTGTGCGGGTCATGGCATGTAGTACACCGCAACCGGCCATCACTGGCCGTGAAACAACGGGACTGGACAAGCCCAACGGATTGGAATCTTACGATTCGAATGTCGTTGGGCGACTCTTTCTCGTTCGCGTCCATATGAGCACTGCGATGGCAACGGCCGCACATATCGACTTCCTCTCGCGCCGATTGTTCCGTAAAGCCGATGTATCCGTCTTGTGTATCGTTCTCCACCGCAGTCACGTGTTCACGTCCTGGCCCGTGGCAGTTCTGACATCCGACGTGCGGGTTGAGGTCTTCAATTCTCTGCCGAAAGATCTCGCCCTCTGTCGTGTGGCAAGCGACACACGACGTCAACTTGTCGCCTCGCATGACTTTTCCGAAATGCTCAACTTCCTGCTGCGGCAGGTGTGTACGTTGTCCGGGTGTCAAATCGAGGTCCCAGCCGTCATCGTTCCGATACAACGAAACTCGATGTTCAACACCAATCGTGTCCCCCAACCGATCCGGAACCAGCGACAGAAATGTTAGCGCATTGTGCCCAGAGCCCAGGACGTACGGAAGCGGAAAGCTTTCAGTGCCGAACTGCTTCGGAATCGAAACAGATAGTCCTGTCTCTTCATCAAAGTGATATGCGTACGAATACGGTCGCTCTGGATCGTCGAACGTCCGATTGTTCAACCATCGGGCCGCTTCCGATTCCACAGTCGTGTGAAACGTGTCCGCGTGCCCACTCGACTGATGGTCGGTGGCCTCTTCCGAATGACATTCGGTACAGACGTGCTCCGCAACATGGGGGCTCTTGGCAACGGTAGACGTTAGAGAAGAATCCGACTTGTTGCCGACATTCACCCGATACCACCAAGCGAAAGCCGCAAGTAGGCACACGGCGGCGAGGATCGATGCAGTGGCCCAAAGCCGATTTCGCATGTGATACGCTTATTGAGACGCGACGTAGTGAACCGAAGAGCACTTCATTATAAAATAGAGAGGCCAATAGCAAGTGCTCGCCCGGGAGTAGTGTCCTAGTTTCACTGTTGCACGTCTCTCCGTGGCTGTGAGTTTTCGTTTAACCCGTAGCCGCAGGCGAGGAACGAGTGCATTGCCTAGCCTGCGGCTACGGGTTAAACGCGCCCGCGGCACTCCGAGATGTAAATTGACGACTCGGAGAGTCGTCCGACTGTCGAATCAGCACTACCCAGCAAGGAATTCACGCCAGAATGCGTCGCGAACGACCCTGCGTTTTTGCTTATGTGGGTACAGTCCTGCTAGTTCTGCTGGTCTCTTGTCGTTTCCCAACCTCGCCGCCAACGCTATCAACACAGACAGGCGAGGTTAACCAGTCGCCCGAAGCGGCAACGCTCGCGATCGACAAGCAAGAGTACATTTGGAAGATCGAGCACGCCGCGTTCGAGTTGGAACAGAAGTTTGGCAAAGCGCTTAGCCGGGCGCTTCGCGAAGGTAATTCCGAAGAAATTCAAGGTTTTTGCCGTCCCGGTTTTGAAACGCTGCTCCCCAACTCGGCGCAACGAGTTCGAGTTGACCTCGGGTACGTGCAAGAATCCCGGGCGGACGCACAGGACGGCACCGGTTCGTCGCGTGAGGCTGCGGAATTCGCGAACTATCTGCAAGCTTACTTCGAGGACTTTGAGAAGATCGAGAAGGTCACTTGCCGCGTGCTGGATTTACATGTCGATAACGGCGTTCCCGAAACGGGATATTGGGATGTAACGTTATACTTAGCCGGAGTCGGTAAGGATCGCGAGCAAGCCTTCGTGGAGTTCACGTCCGAACACCTGCTCCGCTGCTACTTCCCGGATGATAAGGCAATCGAGAGCGGAGAGATTCTCGATCGATGGGCTGTGCGTTCCGAAGAGCGCCGACACTCCGCTCATCCGCTGTTCGAGGAAGTCACGCAGCAGGTGGGCCTGTCGCGAGTCGATCTGCACGACAATTGGACAGCCGCAAAAGACGCGGTGCGCCAGTACCACACGCAGATGGCGGCGGCGGATTTCGATCGTGATGGCTTCTGCGATCTGGCGATCGCCAGCGCGAATGGCCGCTGGCGTCTTCTGCGATCTATTGCAGGAGAGAAGTTCGAAGAAGTGACAGACAAGTTCGGGCTGCCTTCGTGGGCCGACGAAGAACCGCGCTCACGCAGTGCCCGCGATGAGGTGTATCTAGCCACGTGGATCGATATCGACAACGACGGCTTCCCTGATCTGATCCTGGGAGACCGTCTTTACCGGAATCACGAAGGACGTCGGTTCGAGGATGTTACGGATACGTCCGGACTCGTTTTCGGCTACAACCCACGAGGTTGTGTCGTCGCTGATTACGACTGCGATGGTCGGCTCGATCTTTACGTCCTTTATCAGCAGCCGCGAACAACGAATCGCGATGGAACCATCGGCTGGGTCGGAGACGACGAGACCGGGCGAGAGAATCATCTCTGGAGGAACACGGGCGACGGTCGTTTCGACAGTGCGACCGAACGCGCCAACGCCGGTGGCGGCAAACGCCAATCATTTGCCGCCTCTTGGTTTCACGCGAATGAAGATCACTATCCCGATCTCTACATCGCCAATGACTTCGGAACGAACGTCTTGCTAATCAATCGGGGGAATGGAAGCTTCCGCGATGGATCGGCGGAAGCAGGAGTTTCGGACTACGCGACGAGCATGGGAGTGGTCACAGGCGACATCACGGGAGATGGTCGCCCAGAGATCTACGTCGCCAACATGTTCTCGAAGATGGGACGCCGCATCATCGCTCACGTTGCCCCCGCAGACTATCCCGAAGGGATCTTCCAACAGATACAAGGTTCGTGTGCGGGTAATCGGCTCTATATGGCCGAGGATGGCGAAGGGCACTACCAGGAGGTCAGCGAGGTTGGTGGTGTTAACACGGTTGGCTGGGCCTACGCGCCGGCGCTGGCTGATTTCGACTCCGACGGACAACTCGATATCTATGCGACGACAGGTTTTCTTAGCTTTCAACGCAGCAAGCCCGATGGCTGAACTTGCATGTGGCGGGCTGTCGTGTCACAGCCACTTGATCGAACACACAAAACCGAGCAGCTTGGTGAAGTGGATTCCGCGGCCGGAGAGTTCTGGGTTCCGTCGCCGTTCCAAATGCCTCAACTCGGTCATAACCTAAGTGCGTTCGAGGCGAATCGGCTGTTTATGAATGTCGATGGCCAACGCTTTCTGGATGCCTCATTCGCATCTCAAGCCAACATCGACTCCGACTCGCGGTCGGCCATTGTTGGCGATATGGATGCGGACGGGGATGTCGATCTGCTGGTCGGTTCCGTTGGTGGCGGCCCGTTGCGGATGTTTATGAATCGCATTCCGACGGAGCACCACAAGGTACGGATCGAATTACGAGGAAGTGCCAGCAATCGGATGGCGATCGGTGCGCGAGTTGTTTTGCATTGTGGGACAAAGACGATCACACGTGACCTTTTTCCCGCCAACGGCTTTATGGGGCAAAGTCCCGCCGAATTGTTGATTGGAGTTGGCCAATCGACAAGCATCGATCGACTTACGGTCCGTTGGCCGAACGGAGAAACGCAGGAGTTTGAAAACGTGCCGGCAGATCAGCGCCTCGAAATCAGCGAGGGGCAACAAGACTATCGCTCGCTGAGCTTCTAGTACCTCAATTCATTGAAATTGTCGGTTAGGATGGGCATTCATCTACTTCCAAGTGTTGTCGTGGACGGGCTTTCCGTTGGTCGTGAGGATTTGAAAGTGGTGGAAGCCGTGCTTCATCCCCGAATAACGCCAGACGACCTTCTTTTTTCGCGTCACTTCAAAAAGCTTCACGTGATCTCCCTGGCTGTGATAACTGGAGATCACGGTATTGCCGTTCGGGAGCCTTTGGGCGCCGCAAGCGTCATTGAAGAGTGGTTCTCCGATGTCTTCGTTCGTGACGCTCCAGACAATCTTCCCATCGCCATCCACTTCGATGATGCGGTTGCCGTTCGTGCATGCGATTAACGTGTTGCCATCCTGAAGTCGAATGGCGGTAAACGGCCAGTCACGCTTCTCGCGGCCACGTTCGTCGGTCGCAAAGGTGGTCACTAACTTTCCAGTCTCCGGTTCGTACTCCTTGACTGCGAAGTCGAATAGGTGCGGCGCGAGGTAATTCCCATTGGGCAGCACGCGCAACATCCGTGTTTGCATGTGGAAGTTCTTCGTCTGACATTGTAGAGGTGTCGTTGATACGACTTCTCCGCTGCGGGCAATCAACAGCGCTCGAGGCTTCGGCCCCAGCTCGGCGACGACGAACCTGTCGTCCGAGACAGCTTGCACCGTGCTTGTTTCCTTCTGCTGTCCTTTGTACTGAAAGACGATCTTCTTCGTCTCTCGCTCGACCTCCACAACGCCACCATTAGGGAACCCCTTCGTCCCATAGAGTGCGAGCAGCACATTGCCGTTCGGCAAGACCCATCCGTCGCTTGCAGGCATGTCGAGCTTCCATTCAACCTCGCCTCTTTCGCCGACGATGACTGCCCCGTTCGCTTTTCCAACACCAAGGAATGAGTGTTTGATCTCATCTTTGGCAAGTCCGGATGATGCTAGAACGGACGCAAGTACCAGCGCGAGAAGCACGGGCAAATCCATTTCCGCGAATGCAAGAGGACGCGATTTCATTAGTCATACCTCGGTTGAAGAATGGTGACAGCCGCTTCAGATAGCTCTTCCTAGCTTCCGATGCCAGTCGCGTGCTGCCGAGAACGGCTTGCTCAGGATCGCTGATCGATCGATACGAAGTCGCGTTCGGTTGCGCCGGTGTAGACTTGCCGCGGTCTACCGATTCGTTTCGTGGGCGACTTGTGCAACTCGATCCAATGAGCAATCCAACCAGGAAGACGACCCATCGCGAACAGCACGGTGAACATCTGCGATGGGATGCCCAACGCGCGGTAGATGACTCCCGAGTAGAAATCGACGTTCGGGTAGAGCTTACGTTCAACGAAGTACGGATCGTTCAGGGCCACTTGCTCCAACTCTTGAGCAACCTCAAACATTGGATCGTCGAGCTGCAGTTTCGCCAACAACTGGTCGCACGCGGCGCGAATGATCTTGGCTCGCGGATCGTAGTTCTTGTAGACGCGATGTCCAAAGCCCATCAAGCGAACGTTACTCGTCTTGTCCTTTACAAGATCGACGTATTTCATGACGTCTCCGCCTCGAGCTACGATCTCTTCAAGCATCGCGACGCACGCCTCATTGGCACCACCGTGCAGCGGTCCCCAGAGTGCGCAGATGCCAGCGGAGATCGATGCGAAGAGGTTAGCGTTGGCCGATCCAACCATACGAACAGTGCTGGTACTGCAATTCTGTTCGTGGTCGGCATGCACGATCAGTAACAGGTTCAATGCCTGCACGAAATCGGGATCGATCTCGTACGGCTCGCTCGGAACGGCGAACATCATCTGCAGGAAGTTCTCACAATAGGTGAGATCGTTCTGCGGATAGATGAACGGTTGACCGAACGACTTTTTGTAGGCGTAGGCGGCGATTGTCGGCAGCTTCGCGATCAAACGGTGAGCCGAGATTTCGACTTGCTCGTCGTCCAAAGGATCCAATGAGTCTTGATAGAAGGTCGATAACGCGCTGACGACGGATGACAAGATCGCCATCGGGTGGGCGTCACGCGGGAAACCGTTGTAGAACGAGCGTACATCTTCGTGCAACATCGTGTGCCGGCGGATCGACATGCGAAAGCCATGCAACTCTTCGCTGGTCGGCAACTCGCCATAGATCACCAGGTAGCAGACTTCGACAAAGTCACAGTTTGCCGCCAGCACCTCGATCGGATAGCCACGATAGCGAAGAATGCCCTTTTCACCGTCCAGAAAGGTGATCGCACTCGTCGTCGAACCGGTGTTGACATAACCCTCATCGAGCGTGATACACCCGGTCGTGCCTCGGAGCTTTGAGATATCGAGTGCCTTCTCCTGTTCGGTTCCCACGATCACGGGAAGATCTAGTTCCTGATCGTCGATCTTCAGCTTCGCCGCATCGGCCATGATGACTCCCAGTCAATTGCTCGCCCAGATCAGTGTCGCGACCCACTCCAACGAACCGGCAGTTTACCGCTCCGCAGTCCGTTCGGCAATTCGGGTGAGCGTTCTAAATCGCATAGCCGCAAAGAGCTAACTTACAAATGCACAAGTCGTTGGGTCACTAATCCGCCGAGTCTTATTGGAGTTCCCGCTTATTGACGCTGCTTCGCACAACCTGCGATAATCGAAAGTCAAGTGACTTGTCCCCGTGGCACAATTGGATAGAGCGTCGGCCTCCGAAGCTACAACTCCGCTCGTGGCCTGCTTTTCTCGACTCGATTTTCGCCGTGTCAAACGACACCGCGACGCAGTTATGGGGCTGCCTGGACTGCAAAGTGGACTGCATCACGCCGCGCCCTCCTGACTTTCGTCGGGATCGGCAAGCGGCAACTCCGGGATGTTATCCACCGCGTTCCGCAGATCGATCTCGGTCGTGTGTGAGTAGCCGAGCGTTTGGCGGATATCCGAGTGTCTGGCTAGGTTTTTGATGACGTTCGCTTTGGCATCGGATCTCCAGGCCCTTGTCCCTACCGAAAACTCCGTCCGGCGTTCCCACAAACGACTTAGGTCGTTTGAGATTCTCCGAATTCCCA
>PBSM01000015.1 GCA_002726245.1 Planctomycetaceae bacterium
CGTGCCATTGTCAAACTCCTCACCGAAAATCCCAGGAAATAACCCCAGGATAAACGACGAGAAAAGACGGGCCGTTATGTAACGCTCACTCTACTGGAGCAATTCCAACAGATTCAACAGGCAATCAAGGAAGACGAATCCTGATTTCAACCTCCCACTACAGCTCCATTAGAATCGACTCCAACGCTTCTTCCTTTTCCGGACCTGATACGAAATCAAAGGCTCGCATGTACCGAAGATGTGTGTCGGTTGGCGTCGTGTCGTCTTTGACGATCTTGGCGAGCAGCGATGGAGTTCGCTTGGCTCGGCTGCGCCAGATGATGTCGCGCCCGGCTGGCGTCGCCCAATCTTTGCCCGCCCGCTTCATCCAGGCATTGAGACATGCATCCCAATTCTTGTCAGCCGAGATGCCGAGGGCTTCCAAATACCAACGGTCTTTGCCATCGTGCTGCAACCCCAACTCAGCCCACAACTCCGGCATTTTGTCCGACTTGTTGTGCCGCAAGGCGATCGCTGATTCGCGGCGGACGGCGGCCGATGGATCCTTGGCCAGTCGAGAGACGATGGGAATCACGTCTTGCTTGAGCTGTCGCGCTAAACGAACGCCCAAGATGCGAATGTCTGAGTCGCCATGCGTCGTCGCGGCTTCGACGTAATGGGCGCCGCGGCCGTTGATCTTTCCCAATAGCCATATGGCGCGAGCTGCTTCGCGAGCGTCTTTGGATTCGGCTGCTTTCACCAAGGCCGCTTCGGCCTTCGCTCCCATTTCGTGGAGCGCTGTCCAAGCTACATATCGTGTCGCAAGGTTGGGACTGTTCAAAGCCTTGATGGCTCCCTCGATCGTTGAGAAGTTTTGCTTTGGCGATACGTACTTCCCGTCATGCCCTTTTGGCGTCAACCGGAAGATGCGACCGTGATCGACATCGCCCATGCGATGACCGCCAACGCCAGGATCGTACCAGTCGGAAACGAGCACTGAACCGTCGGGTGCGACACAAACGTCTGTCGGCCGGAACCATTTGTTCGCCGAGCCATCGATCACGCTAACCATTTCGGCTTTGTAGCCGGCTCCAGCGGTCTTCGCGGGATACGTTCGCACGATGTTGGGGCCAGCATCACAATGCAACGTCTGGCCTTGAAATGCCTTCGGCAGCAAACTGCCTTCGTAGACGCAAATCCCGGTTGGCGAGCCAGCTCCGGTTTGCACAAGGTTCGGCACGACGCCTGGATCGTTCAGATGCCAATGCTGCAACGGGATCTCCTTGTGCATTCCAGTCCGTTCTTCCTTCCAACCAGCACCGGTGAACTCGTCTTTGTAGCCGTAGTTGCCGAACTCCATCACGAAGTTGATTCGCGTTCCTTTGTTGCCGTCGTCATCGTTGTCGCTCTGCCATAGCGTCCCGAAGGAATCGACACTCACTTCCCAGTTGTTGCGAAAATTCCAGGCGAGTGTTTCAAACTCGCTACCGTCGAGATTGCAACGGAAGACCATACCTTCTTGATAGGGCTTGCGTTGATCGTTGACGGTGTTGCCAGCCATATCAACGATCTGCTTGCCAGCTTTGTCTTTAATCTGCTTACCAGCGTTTCCGAAGTTGAAATAGAGCTTGCCATCAGGACCGAACACGAAGGCATGAATTCCATGATCGTGCTCGGTGCCTGAGATCCCCGTGAACAAGATCTCTTTCCGATCGCACTTCAAGTCACCGTCATCGTCGATCAAATAGAAAACGCTGTCTTTGGCAGACACCAGAGCCCGCGTTCCCTTGTCGGATGGCGTCGGCAACACGCAGATTCCGTGAGCTGAATCGATGTCGCTGCCCTGATAGTAAGTGCTCGCTTTATCAGCCTTCCCGTCACCATTCGTATCTTCGAGGATGAGGATTTTGTCGCCAGCTTCGCGCCCCTTGATCAATGCTTTGTTGGCGAAGTGGCGGTAATTGACAACTTCAGATACCCAGACGCGGCCAAGATGATCGATGTCGATGTTGGCTGGGTTGAGCATCATCGGCTCGGAAGCAAACAGCGACGCCTGCAAGGACTCGTGGACGTCCAACTGATCGACGGCGTCTGCTGCTTCATGGCTGGCAGACGCTCCACCATCGCTGCTGTTCTGTGCCAAGAAGACAAGCCCCGGCGTTTGTGTGAAGACGTGAAATTGCACGCTGGTGGCACCGCCGCACGTAGCTTGATCCGTCCCGCCGTTGTCGAGTCCGCCGCGCGCTTTGAAACGCGTGTAGCCAGCCGGCAGATCGAAGGCGATTACCGAGTTGGCGTGCGTGCCGATGCCATAGGCGACTGACTTTCCAGCGATCTTTAACTCACCATCACTGTTGTTCTTGCCGACTCGGACATTGCCGAAGTCCGCCGAAGCCGACTTCCACTTCAACTCCGTCAGCTTAAGTTCGCCTTTCTCGCCGACCAATCGCGGCTCGGCCCAATCCGCCCAGTCACAACCGAATCCATTGCCGCCATCGGTGACAACCAGGAAGAGTTGCTTGGCACCTTTAATATCGACGTCGATCTCAACAGAGTGATCGGGAGTCTTTGGCGTGATCGTCTTGCTGGAAAACAGAGGCTTCGGTCCGGGGACTTGGTTCACTCGCGGCTTGCCGGTCGAAGTCAGTTTGAAGTGTTCACGAGTCGCCTCGCGGTTGAAGTTCTTCGGTGGTTTGTAATCTTGATTCTTCTCTAGATCGTTCAAAGTTAGCGGCTTATCGCCGACACCACCGTCCGGTACGTCGCCCTTCGAGCACCAGACGATCGCGTTGAGAACGAGTTTGCGGAAGTTGTTGTTTCCCCAGTTCCAGTGGTTATGCCCGCCGGTAAAGCCGAATCCGCGTCCGCCATCCGGTCGCTCCGCGGCCCACGCGACGTGTTGTGCTTCCTTCCGTTCGAGCACGGCCGCGCGGACGTGCGGGTTTCCGCTGTGTGGTCCATCTGCGCGCTTCAATGTCTCGGGACCGGGCATCGCGGTTAGGATTGGAGTGATACCGGTCATTTTGTCGCGGAATCGCATGTGGTAATACCATTCGTCGTCCGCTTCGAAGGGCTGCACGCCACGAGCGGTCGGATGATCCGGGAACTTATCGAATTTGGCGACCCAGTGAGGATTGACCGACCAGTCGGTCTCGAAGTAGCCCCCGATCCAGTTCAGAAAGTGATCTCCCGGCTCGCCCTTGGGGACTTCAACGCCGTAGTGGACACAGACAACGCCGACACCCTTCTTCGCCATGGCGTCCATCTTCGCGGCATGTGGAATCACCGGATGACGGCCGCCGCCGTCGGCGTACATGACGACACAGTCCACGCCGTCGAAGACGCTCTCATCCTTTGGCCACCCATCTCTGACAACGCTCACCTCGAAGTTCGGCATCGCTTGCTGCAGAGAACTCGCCAGCAAGCGGCAACCTGCGTAGTGTTCGTGTGATCCGTAACCGTGGCTCTTCGTACCAGCGACGAAAACTACCTTCTTCTTGTCGCCAATCGCCGCAGTCTGGGCACGTGCAAACTTCTTCAGTTGGATGTTGCGGAACTGCACATTCATCGGCGGACCGGCATGCAACTGCAGAGCTAACAAGCCGCCGGCTCGTCGTTGTTCTTCGTCGTTGTCCACGAATTCCGTCATGGTGTGGCCGTTGATCCGCTGAACGAATCGGAAGCCCTTTGCGACGATGTGGTATTCGTTCCACTCTTCCTTCTTCACATAGCTGCCGAGGCCAGCCGGATCGCCAACCGTTCCAACGATCGTCTTCTTGAACTCGCCGTCCTCGCGCGTCAGCACTGTTTTGTGACCACGATCCGACAAGATGCCGCGGAACGCTTCGCCGTAACAGATGCCAGAGAATCGATCACCTGATTCGAAGTCGGCTTGATACCCACCAATCCGCCACTCATCGGCACCATTGGGCAACTTAAAGCTGCGATACTGAATCCCCGAGTTGCCGACCACCATCTTGAACTGTAACTTCAGTTCAAAGTCTCCGATCTCGCCGCCTTGCCAAATGATGAAGGTGTTGCCCTTGGTCGGGTTGTCGGCGTTCGTGACGCCGGTGATCGCACCGTCTTTGACGCTCCAGAACTTCGGATCGCCATTCCATCCGTCAAGCGTTTTGCCATCAAAGATCGAGATGTATCCTTCGTCGGCTTGCAGAAGGGCGGGTAAACAGAACGCGGCCAAAATCGCCAAGAAACAAAGTCGCCTGAACATAGCAGTCTCCGAGGTCAGCATTTAGCAGGTGAAGAAGTGGCAACAAGCCTGGACAGGTAGGCAGTAACTCCAGGCTGGGTAAGAGCTAACGATACCTTGGAGATATCGCCTCGTCAAACCAGCAACTCGCCTGGCGCGGGTTGCGGGAAACCGTCCTGATCGAGTAGTCTGGTACGTTTGGCGGCCTGACCAGAAGTGTTGAATGAGACAGCCGAACGGCTTGGGACAAAGAAATATGTGTGCGGATCACAGCAACAACGAAGTTTGGAACGAATCCTTCAGTGAAACGGCCCGAGGTGCCCAGCGGCAAGAGGACTCCGACGCTTGGTACGCCGTCACGGGGCTCTTGATAGCGATCATTTCCGTCGGCGTTACATTGGCCGCCTTCACGGTATTCGTTGTCTCACAATACTCGGGCGTCTAGCAACGTCTTCGTGAGCGGTTTCCGTCAGTTAGCCGCCGTGTTCTAGCGTGGCTCTGTACAAAGTGCATCGTAGGCAGTCGCTTTACGCGTGCGAGGAATCCAAGAACCTCCGATGACGCACGAATTTCGTGGTGGGGTTTCCATTATCTAGCAGCATCCAGCGAAGGCCGCGATCGCACTCAGTTCGCCCGAGTCTTCCCCCAGCGATACCAAGTCGCGAGAATCTCCTCTTCGCGCAGGATCGGACGATTCCATGAGCTTGGCCGTCGAAACACAAGACCTGACTCGCTTCTTCGACGACTTCTGCGCAGTCGATGGTGTCAATCTGTCCGTGGAACGTGGAACGTTATACGGCTTCCTCGGGCCCAACGGAGCGGGCAAATCGACGACGATCAAAATGTTAACGGGCATCCTGACTCCAACATCAGGATCGATCGCGCTGCTTGGTCAGAATCCTTGGGACCCCTCCGAGGCGATTGATGTCAAGAAGCACATCGGTGTTTTGCCGGAGGATCTCGCCTTGTTCGATAATCTCACGGCGAGAGAGTATCTGACATTCGTCGGACGAATGTACTTGCTCCCTCGAGACACAATTCGTGAGCGTTCCGAAGAGCTGCTCTCGCTGCTGAGTCTTGAAGACGTTGAGAAGAAGCTGGCGTTGGAGTATTCGCATGGGATGAAGAAGAAGTTGGCATTGGCCGCCGCGCTGCTTCCCAATCCGGATCTCCTGTTTCTCGATGAGCCTTTCGAAGGTGTCGATGCAGTCACTTCGCGAGTGATCCGCGATCTGCTGGCAGGGTTCGTCGCACGCGGCTCGACCGTCTTTGTCACGTCGCATGTCTTGGAGATCGTCGAGCGGATTTGCACGCATGTGGGTATCATCGCCGACGGGCAACTCGTCGAGCAAACCTCGCTAGCCGACCTGCGGCAAGGCAACTCGCTCGAACAACGCTTCCTAGAGCTAGTCGGTTCGACGGATGACGAGAAGCCAAACTTGAGTTGGTTGGAAGGCGAACCTTCGCTGCCGTCCCCGGACCAGACAGTGGCGACCGGCGACGAGGAAGCGATGCAGTGATCTGGCGACACCTCAAGACAATCCTCTGGCTCCGCTGGCGGATGAGCAAGAATCAATGGCGACGGGCGGGGGCGTTGAACGCCATCCTCATGGCCGGTTTCGTTGTCGTTGCCCTGATCAGTTCGGTATTTGCCTTCTTCCTGGGTATCGCGGGTGGTGTGTTCGGACTGGCGGAAGCCGAGCCTGATCTCCTGATGTTCGTCTGGGACGTAATCATTCTGGCGTTTCTCGTCGCGTGGGCGTTCGGATTGATCACGGAGCTGCAGCGGTCGGAACTACTGTCGCTCGACAAGCTGTTGCACTACCCGCTCTCCTTGTCTGGAGCGTTCACTCTTAATTACCTCACCTCGCTGTTCAGCTTGACCGTTGCGGTGGCGCTGCCTGGCATGCTGGGCCTGAGTATTGGCATGGTGTGGAACCACGGTGCGCCAATGTTGCTGTTGTTCCCATTGGTGCTCAGCTTCTTCCTGATGGTCACAGGTGTGACTTATCAGTTTCGTGGTTGGCTCGCGACGCTGATGGAAAACAAACGCCGCCGCCGAGCGATCATGATGAGCTTCACGCTCGGCGTCATTCTGCTGACGCAGATACCGAACGTCGTGAACATGGGGTTCATGGGCTCACGAAACAGGCATCGCAGAGAGGAGACACAGCGATCCAACGAGCGGCTAATCGAGCAAACGGCGGAGCTGAACCGCCGGCTGGCGAGCGGCGACGTTGATGTTGCCGATAATGCTCGATTGATGAAGGAGCTTCAGGAAGAAGCGGAAAAGGAGCGGCAGGAGAAGCGGAGTGCCGCGCGTGCTCAAGTCTACAACGGCTTCATTCATTACGTGGTACTTGCCAATCAGATCCTCCCCATGACATGGCTTGCTTATGGGACGCGCCAAGCCGCCCTGGGCAGCCTCTGGCCGGGACTGCTCGGCTTGGTCGGAATGACGCTGATCGGCACGGCCAGTCTGTGGCGGGCTCATCGGACGACGATGTGCTTCTATACCGGACACTACTCGAAGCGTGGGCGTAAGAAGAAGGTCAAGCGTACCGAAGCGGCCAAGCCCGCTTGGTTGTTGGAGCAGCATTTGCCGATCGTCAATGAGCACGTATCCGGCGTTGCGTTGGTTGCCTTTCGCTCTCTGCTGCGAGCACCGGAATCCAAGATGGCGCTGATCATGCCACTGGTCATGCTGCTGATCTACATTCCGATGATCGCCTTCGGAGACATTCCGAAACTGCCGTCCATCGCCGCGCCGTTTATTGCGCTCGGGGTTCTTATGCTGACGATCTTTGGGGCCACGCAACTCGTCGTTAACGTCTTCGCCTTGGATCGAAGCGGCTTTCGCGCGTATGTCCTCATGCCGGTACCGCGCAAGGACATTCTGCTGGGTAAGAACCTCGCCGTCGTACCATTCGTAGGATCAATCACCGCGCTTATTCTCTTAGCGACGCACATCATGGTTCCCCTAACCTTCACCCATGCTGTCGCAACCATACTGCAATGCCTACCCGCCTATCTGCTGTTGTGCATGATGGGTAATCTGAGTTCGATCCTGATGCCGATGGCTATGTCCATGGGGACGATGAAGGCCGCGCAGCCGAAGCTCGTGGTTGCACTGGTGCAAGGCTTTGTCATGATGCTGTCGCCGTTGTCTCTCGCGCCCGCGTTTGCCGCAGTCCTCGCCGAAGTGTGGCTCGCGGAATCGTTTCGGATTCGCGAGGTGCCGATCTATCTTGTTGTCACGCTTGTCGAGTTGGTTGTAGTGGCGTGGGTGTATCGCCGTGTCATCGCCGCCCAAGCACACATGCTGCAGAAGCGAGAGCCTCGAATTCTGGAGATCGTTACGGCGAATGTCGAATAACCGAAGCCAGGCCAAACAATGACGCGAATCAGCGAGTTGCAGAGTAAGCGGAATGCGGACAGCCGAGAGGCGTGGGACGACTTCGCTGCGCATCGTTCGCGAGTTACCGCTTTGCTCCAGGGCTCGGCGACCAGCGCCTCTGATTCGTTATGTGTACTAGGTGCCGGGAACTGCAATGACTTGGACTTGAAGGCATTGCTCGCAAGCTACGCCTCTGTCCAGCTTCTCGATATCGATGGCGCAGCATTGACCGCCGGCATGCACCGGCAGTCCATATTCCTCGATCGTTTGCGAGCAGTCGGGGACTTCGACGTAACGGGCGTCTCGCAGTTACTCTCCGAATGCAGCCCAACGACGCCAACCAGTTCGGCTGACGTAGACCGGTGTCTGAATCAACTGAAGCAAATACCGGAGATACCGGGCGGTCCCTTTTCGGTTGTTGCTTCGGTTTGTTTGTTAAGCCAATTGATCGAAGGTGTTGTGCTCACGCTTGGCGAGCCGCACTCACGCTTCCTCGACGTGCTAACGGCGATCCGGCGCCAGCATCTAAAACTGCTCGTCGAACTTGCTTCGCCTGGCGGAGTCGTTGTCTTGGTGACCGACATCGTGTCGTCCGCCACTTGCCCGCAACTAGTGCAGTCGATCGAAGCCGACTTGCCTCGCATTGTGTCGGGTGCGATCAACGCGAGAAACTTCTTCACAGGCGTTAACCCCGTTGTGCTTCGGAGTCTTTTCTCGCGCGAGCCAAGTTTGTCTTCACGCATTCAATCGATTGAAGTGACGAATCCCTGGCTGTGGAACCTGGGGCCCCGGCACTATGCCGTGTGTGCGATCGTGGCGCGTTTGAAGTAGCAATCTTTGGTAGGTCTCGCAGCGACCGTCTGCTACAATAGTTTGGAGTGAAAACAAGGAGCTGTTACACGTGGTAAACGTCCCGATCAGAACACTAGCCAATCTGATTAGTGAACTCGGAGTTCCCTCCGAGCGGATTCTCTTTCATCCACCCCCGGGCACCGCGACGGAACAAGACGTGCTCGATCTAGATGCCCACGAGGGTCGTTTGGTGGAACTTGTGGATGGTGTCTTGGTGGAGAAAACGATGGGGTTTGAGGAGTCGCTGATCGCGGGAGCGATCCTTTACTTTCTTCGGGACTTTGTCATTCCTAGCAACCTCGGCGTTGTGTCCGGTGCCGATGGCATGATACGGTTATTTCCGGGTACCGTTCGAATACCTGACGTTGCATATGTTGGGTGGGATCGCTTCCCAGATGGGAAACTAACTGGTGAGCCAATCCCAAGTCTCGCGCCCGATCTAGCGGTCGAGGTGTTGAGCCGCTCCAACACACCGCAAGAAATGGATCGCAAACGGCACGAGTACTTCGACGCGGGAACACGACTTGTTTGGCTGGTTGCTCCTGCTGAACGTACAGTTACTGTTTTTCGGTCGGCCAGTTCCTCAGAGCTGCTCACCGCAGCCGATACGCTCAACGCTGACGACGTCTTGCCGGGTTTTTCGTTATCGCTTGCTGATTTGTTCAGCGAACTCGATCGCCAAGCGGGATCCAACTGACGCTGGATACTAACGTCCTTCGATTCGATACAAGTGCCTATCCGACCGAATCAGGAACGCACGATCGACGACACCGACCGAAGCCAGCGTCCGCTCACCAAGCGTGCTCCTGGCGACCTTCTTGAAGCTAACGCCAGCTTCAAGCACCGTGGTATCGCCTTGCTCGCTCTGCAAGTAGATCTTGCCCTTGGCGAATATCGGCGACGCCGAATAGTTTCCGCCGATTCGTTCCTTCCAGTGAAGCTTGCCTGTGCGCGCATCTAAGCAACTCGCGACGCCGTTATCCGCCACCATGTACAGTTCGTCCTCAACAATTAACAGTGAAGGCGTATTCGGGACTCGCTTGTTGGTCTTCCAGGCAACGTGCGTTTTCGTGACATCTCTCGAGCCATCGGGACGAATCGCGTAGAGAACGGGGGTACTCCAACCGCTGCATACAAAGACCAGGCCGTGTGCGTAAACCGGCTTCGGAATGACCGAATACCCCTGTCCGTAATCGACTCGCCACAGTTCTTCCCCGGTCACGACATCAAAGGAACAAACAGCACCGCTGCCGGGACTGACGACTTGTATGCGCCCATTGACTTCGATCGGAAGCGGTGTCGCAAACGAGAAGTTCCGTTCGGCATTTGTGATGCGAGGCGTCTTCCAAATAATCTCGCCATTGTTCTTGTTCAAAGCAACGACAAACGGGTCGGTCGCTCCATCGCAACTGAAAATCAAGGCATCGTCAACGATTACCGGCGAGCCGCCATTCCCATGGACCGGCTTGTACGTTAGATCGCGATTCTTCCAAACGGATTTGCCATCGAGCGTTACACAGGCTGTTCCCTGATGCCCGAAATGTACATAGACGCGATCGCCTTCGATGATCGGAGTCGGACTCGCGTGGCTGTTCTTCTGGTGGATTCTCGGAGCGCTGCTCGCGTCCTGCTGAAAGATCTCGACACTGGCAATCTCTTTGCCGGTCTTCGCCTCAAAGCTTAACAAACGCAGCGAATAGTCGGGCTTGGCACTTTCGTTGAGCGGGACTGCGGCAGTGAGGTAGATACGACCGTTGCTGACAACCGGCGACGACCAGCCTTGCCCTGGAATAGCCTGCTTCCAAGTTACGTTCTGCGTACTGCTCCACTGCAGCGGCAACCCCACTGCGTCCACGTGACCATCGCCGCTGGGACCACGAAACCGGTACCACTCCGCGGCGTCAGTGGGCGCAACGCACGAGGCTGCGAGGATGAAGAGGCAGAGTGCCACTGCTGTACGCAACATATCGATAGCTCCTTGGGGCGGGATAGCGATGGTGGGAGGGGAAGTGTTGCCGTGCTATTGTAGCGGATCGTAGTCCTCGCCAAAGTCCGCATACCAAGACTTTAGCGGAGCAAGTTCGGACTTCATACGCTCGTCGGAATCGATGAAACGCACTTCACGCGGTGCCACGGTCGCGGCAAGCTCCCGAATATCGAAGGTTTCGAGCAATCCAAAGCAGAAGAATTCCGGCTTCTGGTTAACGCCGTAGTTCTGCTCGACGACCTGCTTGAGCGTGGCCAGCGAGCCGCGCAACTCGACTCGATCGATGGCCTTCGGTTCCAGAGCGGCGGCGACTAGCCCGGCGAAACTCATGCGTTCGCCTATCGCAACGATTTGAATTTCGGAACCAGGATGTCGCTGCTTGCTCCAACGAGCGATCGCCGCGAGTTGGCTGGCTTGAATGCCCACCGGGCGTTCGCCGACTGCGGCAACGAGTAACGCAAATAGGAAATCGCGGCTTGGTATCTTCGACTCGCCGATGTAAAACGGATCGACTGCGAGCACGCGGTGCCCTTCGTTCAGCAGTCGTTCCACCGTTTTCGCCGCCGACACTCGTCCGTTCTCCGCAACGACGATCGATGTCGCTTTCGGAGTTTCCTTACCTTTGGTCAGCTCGACCGCTGGAACCGTCCACTCCTTGCCGACGCTCAGCTTCAAGAGCTTGCCGCTAACGTCGCCGACCGAGGTCGGTGGCAGCTCATTCGCATCCACTTTGTAGTCATGAGCATTGACAAGCTTGGCTAGTCGTTGGCGAGCGGAATCCGTCCACTCGGAAGTCGCCTTCGCTGGCAGTCTCTCGCGGGGCAGCTCTTTGATGAGATCCAACGCGAGGGTGTTGAAGTCTGCGTTGTCGGACGGCAGCGGGACGGAAAGTTCTTCTTTCGTCTTCACCTCGTCGTCGCTCGCGATCTCGTTCGCGTCGAAGGAAGAAATCCCCGCATAGAAGTGCTTACCCAGCATGCGGTAGAGCGTTTGTCGGTTGTCTTTTTCGAAGTTGTGGCTGCCCGGATCATGGTTCACGTGCGACGAGAGGCGATCGACTTGTTTATAGAGTCGGAAAGCAGGTTCCGCGGTATCGACGAGCGGCTGTAACGCATGCCCGGATGCGAAACAACAATTATCCGCCACGTTGAACGTCAGCAGCGTCGCGCGCGGAGCCATCATGGCTGTGAGATGTTTGTAATCGGCAACGGTAGCCATGTCACAGGGAGTCTGCTCGGAATCGCCAAGGTCAGAATGGTTATGAATCCGCGTCACGAAGCTGGAGTAACCCGCAACGGGATTCGTGAGTGTCACGCGAGTATCGAGCGAGCTAATGAAAATTGTTTGCCATCCACCGCCCGAGAGACCTGCCACACCAACACGTTCTGGATCGGCATGCTCGTGGCTTAGCAGAACGTCGAGTCCTCGTTCCATCGCGAGATAGAACGGGGCGATCCCGCCGGTGCCACACAAATCGAGTTGATTCATGCGGTAGTGCCCGAAGCCCTCGGCATGCAACTGCCCCATCCCCAGCCATTCCACGTTCAACGCGATCATCCCGCGTTTGGCTTGATTGATACAACGCAGTTGTTTGTACTTGGCTGCCTTGCCGTTCGGTCGATCGTGTCCGTTGACGTTCATAACGACAGGCACTTTGCCGGTCACCTTCACCGGTTCGTAAAGCAACGCCGGAATCGACAAACCAGGCAGAATCTGATACCGCAGCTTCTTAATCCGGGATTTCCCATTTGGGTTGAGCATGGAACCGCTCCAAGCCTAAATCCCTCGCCATCTTAACATCGCGGCCCCCCCC
>PBSM01000016.1 GCA_002726245.1 Planctomycetaceae bacterium
CAGTCACGGTTACGGAGATAACAGCGATGTCGAACTGTGGGTCAGCACTGATGGCGGCGTCAACTGGAAGTTCCGCAGCAAGGTTTCGAGTCATCCCGAGGAGCCGGACGGCATTCGCATGAACCACGCGGTGGGGCTGAACGGCGAGGGGCATCTGGTGGCTTTGGTCAGCGGCTACCACAAAGGTCAGAAGCTGCCGCTGCTCAAACTGCAACGGTGCATCTCCAAAGACAGCGGCCGGACGTGGGATCGGCAACTGCTGGATCTCGATGTTGTTCCGCACGGCGACATCTTCGCACTGCCCGACGGCCGGCTCGTTTGTCCGGCGTATCGAAAGCTGCCCGGTGAGGGAAGACGACGCGAGGCCAGTGTGATTTTCAGCTCCGCCACGGCACTGCCGCGATGAGAATGGCAAATACGGCAAGGGCGCAAAACGCAACGGCAACAATCCACCAGATCATTCTGTATCTGCTTTGGGCAACGAAGCACAGAGAGCTGTTCAATAGCAAAGAACTTCGCGAACAACACCCTTTTGTAGATGGAGACGTATTTGAGCTTACCATAAGTTCTCGCAGCACCAACATGCTCGCGCGCCCGCGCCTAAGTACGATCGCCTATGTGATGCGATGAGACGGTGGTTGAGTTAGCCCTCGCGGGCGTAGCCGACGTTTGCATCGCAGTCGGAATTGCGTGTGTCAGAGAATTGCGCGATCATCCGCTCAAGGTCGCGCAATCCCGGGTCGCTCGCGTACGGGTCGTCTTCAGGCCCCTCGTCTTCAGGGCGTCGCGTTGGGAGAGCCTTCAAGGATCGAGCCAGCACGGCTCCGCATTGTGCAAAAAATCGAGAGCGGTCCTGTCTGGCATGACGCAGCAGCCCCCAGGCGCCAAGCGACGGAGCGTTCTCGACACGCAGCGTGGGATGCTCAAGGTGGGCATACACCCACTGAATATCGCGTTCCCAGTCCAGCGGCTCCGCAGCCAGTTCGTCGATTGTTGCCGGATCGCACGTCGATGTATCAAGTGCTTCTCTTGGGATTGGGAGCGGGTCTTGTGCCAGTGGCGGGAAGGCAGCGAGCATGTCGGCCCATGCGATGTCGTTGGCTTCTGCCTTCGTCTTCCCTGCCGCCCTCAGCCGCTTTACCGATGCGTCCTTATACCGGGATGCTTCCGACCATCGGCCCTCTCGTCGAAGTCGATCAGTCGCCTCGATCTTGCTCTCATTCATGTCCAGGCTTCCATCTGTGCGACTTGGTTAACTTAGGTTCCTGTCGAAGACCTGGGGTGGGGGGCCGGTTCAGATTCCAGCGGATCGTCTACCCCCCCCTCCCATAACGATGAGCTCGGATACGTCGATCCGGGCCAGGGCTTCCAATATGGGCCGCAGCACTTCGTCATCGGTGTACGGTGGTTGCCGTTCCCTCCATATTTCAACCAGATCGGCCAGCAGTTCAGCTTCCCAAGACGCGACCAGTACCGCCGCGTCAGTCCCATCGCGGGTTATCGTGATGCGTTCGCCGGCGTCTACCCGATCCAGCACCCTTGCCAGCCCTAGCCGGGCCTCGGTCGCCGTGATGCGTTCCATGCCGATTCCTTTCGTGCAAGATACGAAACAAACAGTACCGACCGTCGTGATGGTTCCCACCGGCCTCGGTCATTAACGCATACCTCGAATTCGGGAGTTGTCCAACTGTTGGACAACTCGAACCCTCTGCTATGTATCTACTTGCTAAAAATGACGGTGCGGTCAGGCCGGCTTCGTAGTACCTTACCCGCCAGCCGCCCGTACCATCGCCATGATGCCGGCCTTCATCGCATCGGGCAGGTCCGCCCACCGTTCGATGATCGCTTGCAGATCGGGGTCAATCGGGCCGTTTTCGATTCCAACTGCTGCGCCAGGCGCTGCGCGATCCTGAGAATGTGCGTTTTCCCCTGGGATTTCGGGGGTAACTTGTTGACTACTAATCCTGTAGCCGAACCTAACCGACCTCGAAACGTTCTATGAGGTCAAGTCACATCACTTCTGCTTCCGCAACGCGTCCAGCACTTCGGCGGGAGGCGTCCAGCCGATGCGGCGGACTTCACTCGGCTTGTACTCGCACGTGATCAGATAGAGATCTTGCTTTGCCGCTTTGTCGGGCGGAACGTTGATCTGTACTTGAGTGAAACCGTTGGCTAACCACGATCGCCAACCATCCGTGTCACTCGACTGCAAGAGATGGCCGTTAAGCCGAACGGCTTGGATCGTTGGTTTGCTGTAAGGCAGGCGGAGCCGGAAGCCGATCCCGTGCTGAATGGGTTCGGGCGATTCGGCTTTCGAACGTGCAGCGTCCACCGCCAGCATGATCTCTGGACCGGAGCGGACGATGTGGCTCAGCGCCGCGCCATCCGTATCGGCTCGCGAGGAAGCCGCCAGTAGGAACTGGTCGCGATCCTTGACGAGCGTCTCGGCGGCGGCTGGCGAGGTGGCGACGAAGTATGTATCCCGGCCATCGGTCTGCGGATAGAGGACCGCTTGTGTGAACCGGCCTTGCTTCTGCCATAGCTCGACGCGGCTGCGACGCCTCTCCCCGGCAGTTCGTCCCCAGGCGGTTACGTAATGACCGATGAACGCCTTCACGCGATCGACGGGGTAGCCGGCGTGCGGCTCGTCTTGCCAACGCTGATTGCCGAGTTGCAACAAGCCACGCAATCGCGCGACGCCACTCTGCTCCCAACCGACTTCAAACGCCATTACCATCGTGTGGTACTTCGCATAGCCGTACTGAGCCGTGTAGAAGTTCGGCTGTCCCCGCCAAGTTCGATCGGCGATCGGATTCATGACCGGGCCGTGATACGACCGCTGGGCGTCCGCTTCGAATCGATCCGATGGATAGCCGGCACGTTGTCCGGCGGCGATGAGGGCTTCGGTCACACGCCAGTCCCAAGGACGCAGCGCGTAGTTGGAATACGCGGAACCGGTGATCTCGATCATCGTCTGGCCTTGATAGCGAGTCCGATCACCGAGCTTGTCGATCGGATACTCTTGCAGTCCCGTCCCATGCACGTCGGCATGGACGTCAGGTTTCCATTTGTCCACGACATACAAGACGGCTTTCACTTCCGGTGCCTTGTCCGCCGACTTGTACTCCAGCTTGTCGAGATCCCAATGCTGAGGCCCGCCACCGGTATACGGATCGATCTTGGCTTTGTTGAGGAAGCGATCCGTTTGAAAGAAAGCTTCCGGATGATTGATCGGCATCACGAGCAACACCTGTTTGCGGCGAGTCTCTTGCGCTTCCTTGGAATCACCGAGCAACCACTCAACCAGATGCAATATCGTCGTTGTCCCACTACGTTCCGGCCCGCCGTGCAACGCCGTGACCAGACAAACCTGTTTCCCCTGATTCGATACACTCCGATCGGTGATCGTGAGGAGATGTATCGCGCTACCCTCGGCAGATGCACCAACTTGCTCTACCTCGAGAATCGACTCGCAACGCCTCTGCCAGAACCGGAGTGTCGCTTCGTACTCTTCCTGGGTGATTCGATGAACGCGCTCGGGTGCATCTTGCTTTTCTTGCACATGACCCGGCACGGCGGCCACGATGACCACAAACAAGACCGCGAGCCGCAAACACAACCTATGTTCGATCTTCATGCGAATATGATCCTTATCAATGGGCATGTGATGATGTCATGTGCCTCAACCGATTGACCGCGACCAGAAACACTCGGCAGCAAGTGACTAAGGCTTCAGGCGACTTGAGTCTGTGCATCCAAGTGAAAGTCGTGACAGGAGAGCCCTGCGATTACGGCTTCTCACGACCTTCGTTACGCCACCAGCAGAATTCGTAGCTGCCGTGTTCGGCACAGGCGGCGATGTCGAGGCGACCGTCACCGTTGAGGTCGGCGATGATGACTTGATTGGCGCTACGCCAGTTGTCTTTAAGGATATGCCGCATCCAAGTCTTCTTGGGATCGCCAAGGTTCTCGAACCAGGCGACGCGGCCTGGGTTGCGCCAGGAAGTGGCTGCCACATCGACATCGCCGTCATCATCGAGGTCTCCGGCGATCGCTTCGAATGCATCGTCGAACTCCGATTGAATGACACGCTTGGGCCATGGTCCGGCACCAGGCTTGCCCGTGTTCTCGTACCAAGCAATTTGGTTGTCTGCGCGTCGATGCGACGCAGCCGGATCATCGGAATCGGGGCGGTAATAGAATCCGAGTGCCATGACGACATCGAGATCGCCGTCGCCGTCCATATCCGCCGGGTTGCCATGAGCTGGACAAATCGACTTGTCGTCAATGAAGTGCTTCGCCCACGAGATGTTGCCGTTTTGCTTTCGATTCTCGTACCACACGACAGCGGGAGCCTTTCTTATCGTCCCGAGCAGGTCCAGATCGCCGTCGTTGTCAAAGTCAGCGGCCCGCATCGTCCGAGTTTCGAGGGCGTCTTGTTCAATCATGTGCTTTGCCCACTCGTCCTTTGTCGGACTTCCATCATTCTCAAACCACGCAAACTGATTGCCCAAAACCCAACTCGACGCGGCAACATCCAGGTCACCGTCGCGGTCAAAGTCTCCCAACGCCACGTCATAAGCACCGGGCAAGTCGGTCGTGATCACATGTCGCCGCCATAGCATCCCGTCGTTCGGTGTGCCGCTGTTCTCGAACCACAACAAGTCTCCTCGCAAGTTCTTGACAATGACCACGTCGAGATCGCCATCACCATCGACATCGCCGACCATATGGCGTTCGAGTCGCTCGGGGTCTTCCTTTTGGATCACATGGCGACGGAAACTTCCTTGGCTATCATTCTCGAACAAGTACAGCATGTTGTTTGGAGTGTAATCCGCGCTCGTTAAGTCGAGGTCACCGTCGCTATCCAGGTCAGCGGCTGCGATACCATAGGCGTACGCATACTTATCCGCGATCAGATGCTCCGAGAAGCGTATCGAGCTTGAGCCCTCCGTCGCATCGGACTTCTTTGCTGCAGCAAAAACGTGCTTCAGCGCGGCAGCCAGATCAAGCCGCTGATAACTGCGTTTCGTCGCAACGTCTTCCACCGCGACACCCGTCTTTTGCATGATCGCGAGCATCGCTTCGGAGATATTCTCGCCGTCGGCTTTCCAATCGTAGCTTATCTTGCTGATGGCTTCGCGCAGAACGATTGCCGCGCCGCAGGCAATCGCATTGGATGACGAAGTGGCAGCAGCGGGAACAACGAGATCCACCTTGGCGTGCCGATCGAGATAGACCTCGTCCTTGCCTTGCCGCACCGCTCCAATCGCGAAGCAGTTTGGTTGGCTCGCTGGCCAGGAGATCCCTGTAGTGAAGTTGTGGTTGCCGCACGGAGCGCTCACCCAGATTCCAAGCTCACGCAACTTCTTTAGCTTGGCGTCGATTGCCGTCGGGACGGGTTCGTCGTGAGCCTTATCATCGACCGGTGCGAGATTGACGGTGGTGATTCGGTATTCTTTGTGATGGTCGATGATCCACTGCAGACCGGCGGCCACCGTGTCGCCGTCTTTTACGTTGCAGTGGCAACATTCCAGCGCTCGGATCACCGCGACCTGATCGTTGTAGGCGACTCCCCACTTGCCGTTGTAGTTCAGCGACGACGGGATGCCGATCGTCGAGCCGTGATAACCGCGTCCTTCATGCTTCGGATCGTCGTCGCCATCAACACTGTCGTACGTGACCAACACTTTCGGCACATCACCCGCCGACTTGGACCACTCCGGCATCGAGAGCTTGCAACCATCATCAACGAGCGCCAGCGTCTGACCTTTTCCAAAAGTTAAACGGTCGCCATATGTTTCCCAAGCGGCGATGATCCCCGCGTGTTCGAAACCGGACTTCTGTACTGGCTCACCGGCAAGGGACGAAGCGTACGAGACAGCAACGATGGCCAAGGGCATCAACGCGATTTGCGCACGAAGACAGAAACGGAACATGCCAAGTACCTCGCGATGAAGAAGCGGCAGCACGCTCAAACCAACTCGCGGATCGGATCTTGCCGTTCGACGAGGTGTTATGGTCGGCCGTTGTGATCGGGAATGGTGGTTTGAGCGTGCGTCCTCGTTCACAATCGAACAACGTGCTTGATGATAACGCACGGCGGAGCAAAAGAGAATCGCTAACTTAGGCGATGTCAGTGATCGACCTGAGCCGACATGAAGAAGCTGAAGCCCGGTTCCTTGATACGGTAGCCCAAGCCGTCCGACTTGGCGTGGGCCGGACTAGCCAGACCGCTACTGGCGAACTCTTTGTTGGAATCGAGTACAATGCAGATCTGGAAGGCACGCATCGGACGTGCGTGCCGCAACGTCCCGCCAGTAGACAGTCGCATGGCCCGCCTCTTCGTAGTCTTCTGCCTTAGCATCATCGTCTCTCCCCGCGGCTTGTCGGGTGAAGAGGCGGAGCATTGGGCGTTTGGTCCGATCAAGCAAGTCGAACTCCCGGCCGTCCGACAGCTCGATCTGTTGCAGACGCCGGTTGATAGCTTCGTCTTGAGATCTCTGGAGGCTCAAGGATTGAGCTTTGGCGAGCGAGCAGATCGGCGGACATTGTTGCGGCGATTGAGCTTCGATCTTCTCGGATTGCCGCCCACCTCGGAGGAGATTATCGCGTTTGTCGCGGACGATTCGCCTGATGCTTACGCTCGAGTCGTCGAGCGGATGTTGTCTTCTCCGAAGTATGGAGAGCGTTGGGGAAAGATGTGGCTAGACGCGGCCGGGTATGCGGATTCGAACGGCTACTTCAACGCCGACACAGATCGCCCGTACGCGTATAAGTATCGCGACTACGTGATCCGTGCGTTTAACAACGACAAGCTATACGATCAATTCCTGCGGGAACAATTGGCGGGCGACGAATTGGCGGCATACTCACCGAAACGATCGGTCACACCCAAGACGGTCGAGTTGCTTACCGCCACACACTTCTTGCGGAATGCACAGGATGGCACGAGTGAGAGTGATGGTAATCCTGATGAAGTGACGGTCGATCGGGCAACCGTGCTGGAAGGCACGTTGCAGATCACAATGAACACCTTGCTTGGGATCACGATCCAGTGTGTCCGTTGTCACGAACACAAGTTCGAGCCGATCGAGCATGCCGAGTATTATCAACTACAGTCGATCTTCTACCCTGTCTTTCCTTTCTTGCATCGAGATGCGTGGGTCGGCCCCGTGCAAAGGGTCGATCAAGTCGCCACCGACTCCGAGATGGCCGCCTGGGAAAGCGAGCTGCGGCAACTCAGCGATGAAATCGCCGCGCGGCGCGAGGAGTTCGTTGAGTGGACCAAGGCGAATCGACCGCCAAGCGTCATTCGGTTTCAAGACAACTTCGACTCCGCGGAAGCGACGCTGGCCGAGAACTGGTCGAACCAGGCTCCCGGAGATGACGCTCCCGGAGGAAAGCCGCCGGTGAACGTCGATTCGGTGAGTGCTCCGGGTGCCACGATTCACAATGATGCATTGGAAGTCCGCGAGGTCGGTACGAAGGGAAATCGCTGGCTCTCGACGAAGGCAGTCATTGATTGGACTCCCGACAAAAGTGGCGAGTCGGTGCAGGTGACCTTCGACCTGATCAGCGACAAGGTCTCGGTGGACGAACCGCCAGCCGCGCGGATCGGCTACTACATCGCTCTGCACGATTTCGACGACAGCAGTTCCACAACGGGTGGCAACATATTGTTCGATGGTAATCCAGCCGGTAGTGCTGGCGTTCATATAGATTACCCCGGCGATGACTCGACGACCGCTGGCTCGATCGGAACATCAGGATACAAGGCAGGCCACAACTATGGGGTGCGCATCACGAATGTCGGGAGCGATGAATTCCGAGTCGAACACCTTGTGGATTGGGCACCGGAGACACAAGTGGTCACACTTTCGGCGGCGGATTTGCCGGACGGCGGATTCGGATTCGAGTACTGCTGCGGGCGAAGTTTCGTTGTTGATAACATACTCGTCGAATCCTTTCCGTCATCTGACGATTCCCAGCCGAGCGACGAAGCGGTCACGGCGTTCCTAGCGGCATCCGCGGAGCAGCGAAAAGCGTTAGATGCAGCCGTCGTCGTGCGGAACGCTCATCTCGCCAGCAAGCCTGGCCAGTTAGCCTGGGTGAGAGACCTGATGACTCCCGCCCCCGACATTCACCGGCTTGAACGCGGCTCTTACTCCGATCCCGCGGAGACTGTGAAACCCGCCGGCTTGGCTGTGCTTTCAGACGGCGGCTTCGAGTTGCCTGTCTTGCCCGACGACGTCCAATCGAGCGGCCGGCGTTTGGCGTTTGCGAACTGGCTCACCCAACCCGACTCACGTTCGGCAGCACTGTTAGCCAGAGTTATGGTCAACCGCATCTGGCAGCATCATTTCGGACGTGGTCTAGTCGCAACGCCGGACAACTTCGGCCAGTCGGGTGCCGAGCCGTCCCATCCGGAACTTCTGGATTACTTGGCCGTCGAGTTCGTTCGGTCTGGTTGGAGCGTCAAGTCGCTTCACCGTTCGATTGTATATTCTGCCGCCTTTCAGCAGTCGAGCGAACACCGCGAAGCAGCGTCTCAAGCGGACCCAAACAACCGGTTGTTATGGTGTTTCCCTTTGCGGCGGCTCGCAGCGGAAGCCGTTCGCGACGCGATGCTCGCCGCATCGGGCGAACTAGACGACCGGCTGTTCGGCCCCTATGTTCCAACGACGACGCTGCAAGATGGAAACGTCGTTGTCGATGATGGAGACGACGGAGCCCGTCGCCGAGGCATCTACCTTCAGCAACGACGTACCAAAATGAACTCGCTGCTATCGTTATTCGATGCACCGGAAATGGTCAGCACTTGCGGCCAGCGCAATACGTCAACGGTGCCTCTACAATCCTTGGCTTTGCTAAACTCAAGTTTCGTCCGCAAGCGATCCGAGGCATTAGCGCGGCGAGTTGCTGGCGAAGCTTCAATCGCAGCCGAGGCGCGCGTCAAGCGAGTGTTCCGCCTGACGTTCGGTCGCGAGCCGGAAGCCGCGGAGAAACGGGCGGCCGTTGATTTCCTGCAGAAGCAGCGGGCGTACTACGACACTGACAGCGAGCAGAAAGCTATGATCGATCTTTGTCAGATGCTATTCGCAAGCAACGCGTTTCTGTATGTCGAGTGACACCATGACGCAGACGACACACAACAGGTTCGCCTTGAACCGCAGGTCGTTTCTTACAACGACGGCCGGCGGACTCGGACTGTTAGCGTTAGAACATTTTGCACAGTCCGAAGCACGAGCCGCGACACCCGTCGAATCGACGGTGAATCCGTTGTCTCCGCGCCGGCCGCATCACTTGGCGCAAGCGAAGTCAGTCATTCTGCTATTCCAAAACGGCGGGCCGAGCCAGATAGATCTGTTCGATCCGAAACCGGAGCTGCTCGAACAGGAAGGCAAACCTTACCCAGGCAAAGTCGAAGCACATTTTGACAAACAAGTGCGTAACTTGCTTGCTTCACCGTTTAAGTTTGCGAAGCACGGCGAATCGGGAATGGTGTTGTCGGAACTGCTACCTCACACCGGATCCGTTGCCGACGACATCACGCTTGTTCGATCGATGACTACTGCCTCCGTCGATCACGAACAGGCGCTGCGTTTGATTCACACAGGAAGTGCCTTTGCGGGCAAGGCGTCATACGGTTCCTGGGTCGTTTATGGACTGGGCAGCGAACGTGAAGAGTTACCGGCGTTCGTCGTTCTGACGGACCCCGCCGGCTTGCCGATCGACGGCACGAAGAATTGGACGTCCGGGTTCTTGCCCGCCGTCTATCAAGGCACACAGTTTCGTTCGGCAGGCTCGCCCGTACTCAATCTCTCCACGCCTGGTGAAGTCCCCGACGCGGCGAGGCGCAATCAACTCGACTTGCTGCAACAATTGAACTCAGCACACTTGGAGAGATATCCCAACAGTTCAGAACTGAAGGCCAGAATCAGCAACTACGAACTGGCTGCCCGTATGCAGACGGCCGTGCCTCGTGCCTTAGACATTTCTTCCGAGACGGCACAGACGAGGCAGCTCTACGGTTTGGATAATCCGACGACAGCCGACTATGGCAAACGCTGCTTGATGGCGCGGCGTCTCGTTGAGCAAGGCGTGCGATTTGTCAGCGTCTATTTGCAATCGCAGCCATGGGACACTCACAGCAAGAACGCTGACAGTCTTCGCGGCTTGTGCGGACGAACCGATCAGCCCAGTGCAGCGTTGGTGCAGGACCTCAAACGCCGCGGGCTACTCGACTCGACGATCGTGATGTGGGCGGGTGAGTTTGGCAGGCTGCCGGTATCACAAGGCCCGGACGGCCGCGATCACAACCGCCACGCTTTCTCACTTTGGCTGGCAGGAGGTGGCTTCCGTCGCGGCTATGTTCACGGTGCGACCGATGACTTCGGTTACAAGTCCGTAGAAGATGTGGTCAACGTCCACGATCTACACGCCACGTTGCTACATGCTCTTGGACTCGATCATGAGCGGCTTACATTTCCACACGAAGGCCGCGACGATACGCTCACGGATACTGTTGTGACTAATGCCCAAGTCGTTCCTGCATTACTCGATTCTCATTCCTAGTGCCGATTGCGAACGCTCCATGAAGATTGACCAGATCATATGCCAGGTACTGCGAATTCCCGCCGTCGAAGCCAAGACGGCGAGCAGCCAGGATGCCGTGCTAGTGCGTGTCCGAACGGACAGCGGACTCGAAGGGATCGGTGAAGCCGACGCGTCTCCCGAAGTTGTGAAAGCGATCGTCGATGCCCCGTTCAGCCACAACATTGCATGCGGACTGCGAGAGTTATTGATCGGCGAGAATCCGCTCGAAACCGAGCGTCTTTGGCAGAAGATGTACAACGGTACGATGTACTTTGGCAGAACTTCCGTTGCGATTGCGGCGATGGCGGCGGTGGACTTGGCGCTTTGGGATCTGAAGGGGAAACACTTCGGCGAACCGATCCATCGCTTGCTCGGCGGAAAGCAACACGATTCAATCCAAGCTTACGCTTCGATTCTCTTCGGCAACGACGGCGCGGAGACAGCGGAGATTGGTCGTCGATGGAGCGAGGCTGGTTACCGCGCCGTGAAGTTCGGTTGGGAGCCCATGGGGGAAAGCGAAGCGGTCGATATCGATCTTGTGAGCGGCGCTCGCGAAGGCCTGGGCGGTGCGACGTTGCTCGTCGATGCGGGTTGCGTCTGGGATGCGAGGACTGCGCTTCGCCGTGCTCACGCCTTCGCCGACTACAACATTGAGTGGCTGGAGGAGCCGCTGCGGGAAGCAGATATCGAAGGGTATGTCTGGCTCCGCGACCGGTCGCCTGTACCGATCGCCTCGGGCGAAGGCGAATGCGGACGCGAAGCGTTTCGCCCCTTGATCGAACGCCGCGCGCTGGACGTTTATCAGGTCGACCTTTCACGCAACGGTTTCACCGACGCCGCCTATATTCGTGCTCGTGTTGAAGAGATCGGCGCGCGGTTGTGCAATCACTTCTATACGTCGCCGATCACGGCGGCCGCGAGTCTGCATTGGCTGAGCACCTGCCGCGATGCGTTCTTGTTCGAGGACTGCGTCGAAGAGTCTTCGATTCGAAACGAGTTGACTATCGAGAGAATCCAAGCCGTCAATGGCACGATCCAAGTGCCAGATGCTCCTGGATTAGGCGTGACGCTGAACGAAGAGGTCGTGAAAGCTTTGATGGTCTCGGAGTCTGGCTGATACGGTTGTCGGTGGGATCTGTTTTCGCTCGTAGGTTATGCTTCAGCTTAGCGCGGCGGAGTCGCAGCCTACCAGGAATGGACATCGTACCAACGTGTCCACACCTCGGTTAGTTCAACTCATTCATGAACCGCACGTAATGAGACTCGAGCAATTCGAAGTCGCTACCGAAGATCTCGGTGAAGTCTTGCAGTCGTTCAGGTGATCGATAGACACTGAAGTTGGGTAGTGAAGCAGTACGCTGCAAGTACTGCATGTACTGCCGCGGCCTTGTCTCGACGAGGAAGAATGTCAGCGCCCAAGCCTCGGCGTATGCTCCGTCCGCGTCCGAGTAGAAACCCCGATCGGACGATACGAACGGTGGCAGCGCTCCCTTCTGACGGCGCGACGCCGTGTAGCGTTTGAAGGCCAGCATTCGGTACTTGTTCACACGATCGTGTTGGCTAGGGTGATTGCGTGAATCCCAAACGCCGCGGGCTTCGAACATCGTTCCCAAGCCTTCGGCCACCCATCGCGGAGGCATCGCATAGCGACTGTGAACGCCCGTGTTGAACGCTGACTGGTGAGCCGCTTCGTGGATGATGGTCTTCGCGTTCACTTGCCAGTTGCGTTCATCTTCGCCTCGCCCAGCCGTGAGATCATAGAGCAGGATGCGGTTTGTCATCGGCGAATAGTAGCCAAGTGTACCGGGCAGTAGCTTCGCACCGGTTCGCGAAGCGTATCGCAAGAAGTCCCGCTGGTTCGCAAACACAACGGCAACGAGCGGGAGCTGCAGCCTCTGTGGCCGGAAGCCTCGGGCCGAGAAGTAGTGAACGAACGGTACAAGTCCTCGAAACGGGTCGCCCACTTGTCGCGTTGTCCCCGCGGATGAACGACGAGATAGTTGCTGGTCCCCGAAACATCGAAGCTTCTGCCAAACTCCCTTGCCAACTGGGCACGCATATCAGCCTGCGAATAGCTTTGGAAACCGTCGCCAAGCTTCTGGAAGTTCTTCGCCTCGGAAGGGGCAAAGTTCAGCAAATAGCCGCCGCGGCGGAGCATCGTGACGGCGCTATTGGACCACTCTAGTGGTGTCCCCTGGATCAATTGGCCTTCGAGTTCTAACTCAACGGTGAAATCCTGGGCGCCCAGGTGTCCCGCGTAGCAGAACGCGACGGAGAAGCTAAGGAGTATGGCAAGCGAGTTCATGTTCGGACGCTTCATCATGATCGATCTATGTGGGACTTAGGAACGAAGTAACAATTAAACCGGAATTGTGGGTAGGCGTGCGGCGATAATCTCCGAGCGTTGTCCCGAAGGGACGCAGTCAATTAGCCCCAGGTTTCAACCTGGGGGATTGATAACCCATACCCCAAACGAGTCCCGAAGGGACGATGGCGAACTGGCGTGCCAACCTATTGCCGTCGTCCCGTCGGGACCAAGGAGCGTGTGTTTACCTACGTTTCCCCAGACTGAAGTCTGGGGCTAATTGACGCGGTCCCTTCGGGACAATCATTCCAACCGAGATGCCTGATTAATTTCAAGTCCGTGCCTTAGTCGCGGTGACAGACCGGTACTTTCAAGTGCTTCCGTACTTCCAGCACTGTGTACTCAGTACGGAGTACGGGGGACGGGACGACAATCGCGGGATACTCCTGAATTCGGTTCCTCGGGAACGCGTCTCGCCACATCAAAAACCTACGACATGGAAATGGACAAGCGTCGGCTTGCGCGGGTACGATGAAGGGCGAATTAGGTGGAGCTATAGAGGGAGAAGAAACGTGAGTGGCTCGGTCTTGCCAATTTGCTTGTTGTTGCTTGTACAGGCGGACGTACCCGCACAACCAAAAGCACCGGCACCCAACCTGAAAGCTCAGGTCAGGGAACTGGTCCAACAGTTGGACGCGGATGAACGCGCCGAACGCGAACAGGCGGAGAAGCAACTCGTCGAGTTAGGCTCCGAGGCCCTCGGCCTGTTGCCGCCAATTACACCTCGTACGCCGGCGGAAGTGAAAGAGCGGTTGGGACGTGTCAGGAAGACACTTGAAACGGCGAACGCGGAAGCGATCTCCAAGCCCACCGTAATAACGCTCAAAGGCGAAATGTCTCTCGCCGACGCGCTTCAGTCCTTTGAAGAACAGACAAGTAATCGCGTGAGCGGCCACGAGCGGCTTGGCGGTACGGTCGATGTTGACTTTGACAAGGTGCCGTACTGGCAAGCCTTCGATGCATTACTCGATCAAGCCGGGTTGGATGTGAATGCTTTTGGGGCGCGACAAGGAGCGTTGACCGTACAGGCACGCCCCGACACGGGTCTTCAACGATCAGAGTCCGCAACCTATTCGGGTGTCTTCCGCATCGAGGCGCAGCGTCTGGAAGCTCGCCGTGATTTGCGAAACCCGGCCGTGAACGTCTTGCAACTTACGCTCGGCATCGCCTGGGAGCCTCGCGTCTCTCCGATCGCCCTACGCCAGCAGCTCACTGAAATTGAAATTACTGACGATCGTGGCGAGACGCTTTCGATCACGGGCCGCCAAGGAAGTCGCAATGTCCCGGTCGAGTTTGGAATGTCCGCCGTCGATTTTGGTTTGCCCCTGGCGTTGCCGAGCCGGGAGGCAAAGAAACTCGCTTCCGTTAAAGCGCGCTTCACCGCATTAGTTCCGGGCAGCGTCGAGACGTTCGAGTTCTCGGACCTTGTTGAGTCTCGCGATACGGAGTTAGAGCGGGCGGGCGTCGTCGTGACTTTTGAGCGCCTCCGCAAGAACGTCGATCTGTACCAGCTTGCCATGCGCGTACGATTCGAGAATGCCACGAACGCGCTGGCGTCTCATCGCGGCTGGATCTTTCGCAACGAGGCGTATGTCCTCGACGCCAATGGTAAGAAGCTAAATAACATCGGATTGGAAGAAACGAGAAGGTCTACGAACGAGATTGGGGTCGCCTATCTATTCGATCTGTCCGACGGAGCGGAAGGCTGCAAGTTCGTTTACAAGACTCCCGCGTTAATCTTGCAGGTTCCCGTCGAATACGAATTGAAAGATATCGAATTGCCATGATTGCTGGCTCTTGCTTACGGCGAAGCGATCGAGTTGCGATCGCCGTTGCCATGCTCTACGTCGCTGCGTACTCGTCGCCGCAATCGTCCCGCGCCGAGGGCTCGGGCGAGATTGCCGCATCGATCGATAACGACTTCGTCTATGTTTCGGAGGTCGAACGTGAACTCGTCCGTGTCGTCAACGACCGCCCCATCGAGCCGGCTGCGAAACGCGTGCTGCAAGCGCAGACGTTACAACAGTTAATCGACCGGCGATTAGTCGTTCATTGGCTTCAATCCAAACGCCAAGGAGCGTCCAAGGGGGAAGTTGACCTGTCAATTCAACGCTTGCAGAAGCGGCTCGCGCAAAGAGACAAGACTCTCGCCAACCATCTCGCGGAACTCAAGACGACCGAGGAAGAAACTCGCCGACTCTTCGAATGGCAGATCGGCTGGCAGCGGTTCACCGCTCGTTACATGACGGACGAGAATCTTCAGAAGTTCTTCGAGCAGCATCGCCGGGACTTCGACGGCACGAAGATACACGTTGCGCACATCCTGCTGAAGACCGAGGGAGAGGATCCGCAGTCAGCACTCGAGAAGGCGAGCGAGTTGCGGAAGCAGATCGTTTCGGGAGAGCTTACGTTTGCTGCAGTCGCGATGGATCACTCCGCAGCGCCAACGGGAGCCAAGGGAGGCGACATCGGGCTCATTTCTCGTCGCGAACCGATGCCTGAATCGTTCTCCAAGGCGGCGTTCGCTCTAGCGGAGGGCAAAGTGAGCGAGCCAGTTGTATCGGCTTTCGGCGTTCACTTGATCCGCTGCCTGGAGATCGAACCGGGGCAGAGGGGCTGGGAAAACGTCCGGGAAGAGTTGAGTGAAGCTATCACGCGTTATCTCTTCACTTGGGCAGCGGATCGTCAACGGGCCAACGCCAAGATCGAGTTCACTGGCGCGTTACCGCATTTCCGGCCCGGCACTGACGAGTTAGAAGAGTAGACCGCACCGACCTGTTTCACTTTGGCTCAAGCTCTTCCCTAGCGGAACGCTCGGCCATCTTGGATAATACACCGTGGCCGGTGAGAATCTGAGCATTTCGTTTAACCGCAAGCCGGAGGCGTGCGCTTGTCTCCGTTGCGAAAAACGCACGCCTCCGGCTTGCGGTTAAACGAACGAATCGCAATATTTAGCTGGCTAAGGCATTGACGCGCCTTTCCCTTCTCCAAGCCACCGCCCCACGACTCCACATCCCCGTGCCTGCCAGCCGCTTCGATTCCCTGTTCTTTCGACTCCGCTCGGGGTTCGTGCTGGTTGCGATCGTGTTGACCGCCGTGAGTGGCTGGGGTCTCACGCAGCTTCAATTCAATGACAACTTGGCCGATTTCTTTAAGGCCGAGAACGAAGACTACAAAACGCTAGTTCAGTTCTTCAACGACTTTGGCGCGGACGATACGAGTTGCTTGCTGGTCCTCACGACCGACGATTGGTTCCAAGCCAATAAGGCATCCTTGCTTCGTGACCTATGCAGTGAGCTTGTCGAATTACCCAACATCGCCAGCGTCTACTCGATGCTCGACGTACGACGTCCGGTTCCCGGGTTGGGACGAACTCAGCGCCCGCTCATGCCGCGCAATGCTGCGACTCCTGAGAGCTTTGCCATTGCGCGCGAAACCGCGCTCACGCATCCATTGGTCAAAGGGCACCTGCTATCCGCTGATGGGACGACGACGCTTGTCATGGTGCGGCTGGAGGGTCGTGATCTTGCGGTTGGCGAAGTGCAACCGACCGTCGATGCTGTGCAAGCCGTGATCGACCGCTTGATGGAAGGCTCGGAGGTGCATGTCGGCTTCACGGGGATTCCGCGACTGCGAGTCGATATCTACCATGCGATTCGACGAGACCAGTTGGTCTTTCTGGCGTTTGGCGCCAGTTGCGCGGTGCTGATCGCATTCGTCTTGTTCCGACGGCTGGCGGCTGTATTTATCGTTTGCGTTGGGCCGGCGATGGGGACACTTTGGACGTTGGGAGCACTCGGCGCCGTCGGCGAACCGATCAACACTTTCAACAGCATTCTGCCGGCGCTTGTCATGGTGATCGGCTTCACCGACTCGGTGCACTTCATGGTCGAGATCCGCCGGCTGCAGGGCGAAGGCAAATCGCCGCGTGAGTCCGCTCAGATCGCTTTGCGACACTTGATCCTTCCATGTGGATTGGCCTCTGTCACGACAGCCGTCGGTTTTGGCTCGCTCATGGTCGCCGAGATGGACGTTATTCAGCGTTTTGGTGCCGCCTGCGCTGCGGGCGCGATCTTGAACTTCATTGCGGTGGTCATTTTCATTCCGCTGTTGGCAAGCAGTCGGCTCGGCCACCACGTGGCTGGAGGTACGGCGGTATCGATGGAAGATAGAACCTACGGTCTCTTCCGAATTGTTGTAGGTTGGATCACGAAACACTCCCGTCCCGTCGCGATCCTCGGTTGTGTCGGCACAATCGGCTTGGTTGCGATCGCTCTCCAACTGGAGCCTGAGAATCGCATCCAGGAGAGCATGCCGACCGGCAGTGAGTCGTACCGCTCACTTGTTAAGTGCGAAGAGCAGTTCGGCGGCGCGTTATCGAGCTACGTTGTTGTCGAATGGCCGGAGCGTTACGAGTTGCAGTCGTATGAAGTCTTGCAAGCGATCGCCGACGTCCACTCGATCTTAAACGACCAACCGGAGTTTGGCCCACCGTTCTCGGTACTGAACGTGCTCGCGGCACTCCCGCATCGCCAGGGGCAACTTGCAAGTGCGGTCCCCTACTTGAGTCGCGTCCCTACTGAGCTTCGCAATACCTTCGTTCAGACCGATCTCCGGAAGGCTGTCGTCCGAGTCCAGACGCCCGATTCCGGCTGTCGTGAGCTTAAACCTGTCTTGGCCCGCAGCGAAGAACGAATCCAAGCAATGGTGCAGGACAAGCATCCGGGATTTAGTATGTCTTTGACAGGTTCACCCGTCTTGGCCGTTCGCAATGTTCATCTGGTCATTGTTGACTTGTGCAAGAGCCTGACCGTTGCCTCGGTGCTCATCTTTGGCGTGATGACGATCGTTTTTCGCTCCATTCGTCGCGGCTTGATCAGTCTCTTGCCAAATGTCTTTCCCCTAGCTGCGGCCGCTGCCATGTTGGTGTTCCTGCGAGACAGTGCGCTTGAAATCTCCAGCGTGATCACATTCAGTGTTTGCCTGGGTATCGCCGTTGACGACACGATTCACTTTATCAGCCGCTTCGATCGCGAACTGAAAGCTGGGCAGGAAGTGCATGAGGCTGTCCAGCAAAGTGTCGCCAAAGTTGGAGCGGCGTTACTCGTCACGACAATAACCTTGATCGGCGGCTTCGGCGCAGGTGCATTCAGCAAGTTGCCCGCACTACGATCGTTCGCAGTGCTCTCATGCGTTGCCTTGGCCGCGGCGCTTCTCGCCGATGTGCTGATCCTGCCGGCGCTGCTTGTCTGCTTCGGAAAGAGCAGACGCGAGCAACGCGCTAATTAACTCAAACTGGAAACGCGAGCGAGAAAGGGGACTGGCTCCGTGCCCGGCAAGGCCCGAAATGTCGGTCAACGGTACTGGCACGGTGCCTGTCCCCTTTCCTCGCGGGCCGCGTCGAACCCCGCTGGTCCGTCGCGAAAGTGGGACAGGCACCAAGGCAGCGAACCACTTGTTTTCTAGTGGTAAGTCGATCGCGCTGCTTTGGAGCCAGTCCCATTTTCACGACTCCCCTTTCAGTTTGAGCAACGACTACGCGATGCTAACTCTTCTTCGGCGTCATCCGACTGATCCGAACGTGCGAGTCGGAATGCGTCGTGGCCAACTGCGTGCGGTCGGGATGAATGTCGAGATCGCGAGTCAAGTCAGGCAGCTTGAAGCGGTGGAAGTCTTTCGGTTCTGCCGTCTTCCAGAAAAGCAAGAAGCCGCCGCTTGTGCCACCCGACGTGCCGCACAGGAACTCTTCTTCGTGGAAGATCGCTCGCCAGACGACACCCTTCAAGCCTTCACCGACGTGCGATTGAACAAGCTTCTGCGATTCCCATTCAAAGACCAGCACCAATGGTTCGTGGACCGAACCGAGCGGATTCGTGGCCTTGTACAAGCCGCCGCAAGCCAGATGCTTGCCGTCGGGGCTCATCGACAAGGTGCGAACGCCGCCGAAATCGACTCGCTGTCCGCCGTTGTACGTGTGCAGTTGCTTGGCGTCGAATTTGCGGACGAGTTTACCGCTCGCGATCTCCCACTGATGTACCTGTCCCGCCAAGTCGCCCGACAGAAGAAACTCGCCACCCGCATGAAACAGTGTGCTGTAAACGTCCTTCCCGTGCCCGGCAAACTCTTTCACCAAGGAACCGTCGGTGATGTTCCACACTTTCACGAGATTGTCGTTCGCACCGGTCGCCAGCAGCTTGCCGTCAGGGCTCACCGACATGGTGCGGATCCAACCTTTGTGCGCGACGACCCGGCGAACCTGTTCCGGCTTCTCCGTGGCAACGGGCCACCAAATCAGGTCGTCGGCACCACCAGTGATCACGTGTCCGCCATCTGGCGTGAAGGCGATCGAACGAGGCCAACTGTCGTGGCCCTTCATCACGACTTTCGTGCCGGATCCGAGTTCCCAGCGTTGCACAGAGTTGTCTTCGGACGTCGTGAAGACGAATCGCCCCTGTGGATCGAAACGGCACGCGATCAGCGGCCGATCGTGCTTCCACTGGTGAGTAACGTGGGTCTGTTTGGGGTCGATCATAGCTTTTCCTCGTGGGGTAGGCTTCCAGCCTGCCGCTCCAGGATCAGAGGCAGGCTGGAAGCCTACCCCACGCCTGCGAGATGGCTACGTTACGCGAGCAGTTCGCCGATCGGTGTGCTGGAGGGATCAGCTACCGGCATGAGGCGACCTTCGATGTCGAAAGATCCTGTCGAATCAACGCCGACGGCTTGCATGAACGTATGGAACATGTGGCCGTGATCGACTTCGCGATCGGCGACTGCGGTCCCGTTAGCATTCGTCTTGCCGATAATCGCTCCCCGCTGAAGCCGTCCACCACCGAGACACACCGACCAAGCCGTTCCCCAGTGATCGCGGCCATATCGATTGTTGATTCGCGGCGTGCGACCGAATTCGGACATCACGACGATCAACGTGCTCTCCATCATTCCACGATCGGCCAGATCGGCAACCAGCCTCGCGAACGGGCCGTCAAACTCGCCAAGTTGTTCGAGATGGAAGTTGAAGTTCTCGTTGTGTGTATCGTAGTTGGAGTGGGTTACTTGAACGAACGTGATCCCGTTTTCCAGCAACCGCCGTGCAAGCAAGCAGTGCCGGCCAAAGTCGTGCTTGCCGTAGCGATCATGATCCGCTTGCGGCTCCTTGGCGAGATCAAAGATCTCGCGCCGCTTCATCAGCTCCAACCCTTGCTCATAATTTGCGGCATACGCATCCGTGAACGCGGTTCGCCGACGAAGAGTAAACCGGTCGTTCGCTTTGCGGCGGAACGCCTGTCGTTGCTGATCGGATGCTTCGGTGATCGACTTCGGCAAATCCGTGTTCTGCGGCGGCTTGCCATTCCCTAAGGAAATGCTGGCGTACTTGGGACCAAGATAAGCCGAATCGTTGCTGCGACCGCCACTGCCGCCATTGGAGATGACAATGTGTCCGGGCAGCGGGCTTGTTTCGGGTGTCAATGCTTTGGCCACCACAGCCCCGATTCGCGGGTAGTCAGCGGCTGGAGTTTGGCGACGGCCAGTGAACATTGCATAGCCGCCCTTACCATGATCGTTTTCTTTGGTGTTGATGCTTCGAACGATCGCCAGATGGTGCATCTGCTTGGCTGTTTCCGGCAGCAACTCGCAAATGTGCATGCCCGGCACGCTCGTTGAAATTGCGCGAAACGGACCGCCAGTATCGGTTTGCGGTTTCGGATCCCAGCTTTCGAGTTGGCTCAACCCGCCAGCCATGTTGACGACGATGACGCGCTTTTGATCTTTGGCCAGTTTGGCTGCCGAAGCAGGTCCAGCCAATACGCCCAAGCCACCAACGACCCCAGCGCTGGCCGCAACATCTCCGAGAAACTGACGTCGGGAAATGACATGTTCTTCAGTCCCGCAAGCGTATGTGCATTTCTTCATGACTGGCTCTCCCGCGGTTGGTTGTCTTGCTACGTATCCTTCGTTTATCCGCAAGCCGGAGGCGTGCGCTCTCTTCGGCAAGGGAAACTAATGACTGAATCGGAACTCGGCTGAGGTAACAAGTGCCCAAGCCATTTCCTTCAACGCGCCGACCTTGTCATCCTTTCGTGAGCCGAAATAGCCAACGACATCGTTCGCCTCTTGATCACTCGGCCGGCGGGTTAACACGCTGATATACATTTCTTCGGCGATTGCCTTCGGATCTTCTAGCTTGTTCAAGCGAGCCGTTAGATTATTGCCGCTCGGATTGAGCCATGACAACACGGTGCCACCGTTCGAGAAGTACAGAGCCTGATCAACGGTCGCGAAGAAGTCGGCTTGCGGTTGGCCGGCGGCGTGGCCAAACAGCTTCACGAATGCAGCGAGGTTCCCCTTCACCTTTTCGTAAACGTAGGCCTCGACGTGCTTTTCGCGTTCTGCCAAGCGAGCAGGATCGTCGGGTTTCTTGGGATCGATCGGCAGCGTCTTATCGGCCTCCGCCTTTCCAGCGGCGATTTGCGCCTGAAGAAAGTCCGTTGCCCGCATCATGCTCCAGGCCATTTCTTCGGGCGACAGGTGGTCCAACCGATTCGTAAAGAAGCGTGTCTCCCAACGTGAAGTCAGCTTCTCCGAGAGTTGACTCAGCTCCGTTCGCCCAGCCGTCGCTTTCGCATTCAACTCGGTATGTGTCTTCTCGAGCGGAGCGACAGTCGCTTGTGCCGCCGCCAACTCCTTGGCCTTCGCATCGGTCGTTGACTGAGCGACGGTCATCCGTTCGACGGCGACTTTAGCTTCCTGTTCCTTCTGAACAACCAGCTTCTGCAACTCCGCCACTTCTGCCTTGAGTTGCGCGTCGCGTTTGGTAAGGCTGGTCAATGTTGTTTTGAGTTCGGTGTCGGTCGGCAGCTTGCTCGCGGCGATCGCGGCACTCGCCGTTGCTTGTGATGTGAGCGTTGCGATCTCCTGCCGCGTCGCATATTGCTTTGCCACTGCTGCGTGTGCGGCTGTCATCGACTCCGCGGCCTTCTTCGCTGCGAGAAGATCTGTCTTCATCTTGGCTAGCACGGCCTCAACGGCTTGCATCGTCTTGCGTGCTCCGGACAGTTCCGCGGTCTGCTTCGTGAGCTCCGTTTCAACAGGTGCTTGCGTTGCCGTGAGCTTTGTATAGCTAATCGCTAACTCTGCGGTTGCGACCTGGCTATCGACCAGCATCTTCTCGATCTTGGCAACCTGATACACGCTCGTCGCCGGCGCGAATTGGGTTTCCAATTCTCGCACCTTCGCGCGAGCTGCATCGAATCGCTTCTTGATTCCCTCAGCAGCGGATTTCGCCGCGGCGAGCGCCGCAGCCGATGTGTTCGCGGCCGGAGTCTTATCCGTAACGGCTTTGTTCGCCGCGGCGACTTCCGCGGCGATCTTATCGGCTCGAGCTTTTAACTTCTGAGCCAGCGCGATCAGTTCCTTCTCGCCCGGCAAGAGTTCGGCCGCCTTGTTGGCGTTCGTGCTGGCTTCGCTCAACGGAGTCGCAATCGCTTGCTTCGCGACAAGCTGGTTCTTGGCATCGGTCAGTGCTTTCGCGGCTGCATCCGACTTCTTGCGGACTTCACCGACAGCAGCGTTGGACTTCGTTAGCTCGTCGTAGACCGGATCCGCGTCGTCGTCAGCAGCGCCAATCTTCTCGCCGAGCTTGAGAACCGTCTCCTCGGCTTTGCTAACTGCTTCCGCTAACGTCGCGGCCTTAGCCTTCCAAGCTTCCAACTGTGGTTCATGCTTCGCTGCTAATTCCGGAAGCGAACTCGGGATGTCAAGCGAACGTTGATAGGTCTTGCTCAATGCCAACTCACGAACGAAAGCCTTGACGTCGTAGTTCATCGTTGCAAACCGATCGGCCAGCAACTCAAGCAACTCCGGATGAGATGCCGGATTGTCAGCGTGGTGCAAATCGACCGGCTCGACCAGACCGCGGCCCATCATGTGTGCCCACAACCGATTCGCGATGTTACGATTAAACTGCCGGTTCATCCCCTGTCCGACCAACTCGGCAAGCTTCGCGCGACGACTGTACTTGGGAACAGGACGAACCTTGTCGGCGGGAGCAACGGTGTAATCCTCGCCTTTCAGCAAGAACGGCTCATCGATCTCAAAGCTGCCCGGCAAACGCGGGAAGGTCTTGTCCTGTTCCTCCGTAAAGGCAGAAGTAAAACTGACGTCGCCTTCCGCCTTCTCTGCGTAGAAGACCTTCTTGTCTTTGTCTGTGAACAGAGTGCCACGGCTGAGGAACGCAAAGATTCCGTAGTAATCGGATTGATAGTAGCTGTCGATCAGCGGATGGTCGTGACACTGAGCACACTGCAGATCCATCCCAAAGAACATGCGACCAACATCGCGAGTCAGGAGGTTCGGTTCTCCGTTGCGCGCGAAATAGAAAGCTGTCGCGAAACGGATCTTCTCGTCCGTTCCGTCGGCTCCCAGAACTTCTTTCGCCAATTCGTTCCAGGGTTTGTTGGCAGCGACCGAATCGTACAAGTACTTCCGCCATTCGTCATTCTTCACGTTCTTCTCGGCGCGACGCTCCATGAGCATCACGTCGAAGACGTTCGTCATGTGTCGAATGTATTGCGGGCTGGTGAGTAATCGATCAACGATCTTGGCGCGTTTGTCAGGCGCAGCGTCGTCGAGAAAAGCGCGCGCTACATCGCTCGGTGGAATCGAACCGGTTAAGTCCAGATAGACTCTGCGCAGAAACTCACCATCGGTCGCGACTTCAGCCACCGCTCCGAGGCTTGCCGTTTCGATGATCTGATCGATCTGTTGGTGCAGCGGGTCGTCGGCCTGTAGCGGTCGCGCGAGAATGCTTGCCAAGAAGACCAACAACAACACCGAGGGAGTGCGCAAAACCATAGACCACCTCATGAGCACGCGCTTCTAAGCGAATTCGGTTGTGTGGGGCAGGATTACGGGTGAACGCTCAACGAGCGTTACGGCGAGTTTGTTCGAGAAATAACAGCACAATCAACAACTGCTACGATTCATCGACACTGATTGATATGTTAAGTAACGCGAGTACCGCGCGTCAAGCTTGATACGGCTCGAAGTTGTTATGTGGCAAGCTTTGCTACTGTGCGGCAGAGACCAGTTTTGCTTGCTAGTCAAGAGAAACGTCTTGTATACCGATGTATACGGCTGTGCGCTCCCTGGAGCACCTCTAGGCCATCACATTGGAGCGACTGTGTAGCGGTACATGTTCCGGACAGCGCGGTCACACAAGCCAACATGATTGAAGGGCGTAATCAGCTCGGCGACGTCCTTGAAGAACTGATTGGTCGCCTGGGCCGAGACGTTCTCGCTGGCGTTTGGCATCCGGTCGCGGACCGCTTTCACTGCGTCGCGGAATCTGTCGTCATTTGCACACAAAAAGGCTGGCAGATCGATACGAATCTTCTCTGCTCTCTGGCGCTCGTACGTCGTGGCTGCGGCAAAGTACAACATCGAATAAGCGCCGAAGATATCGAACTGGCCGAGCGAATCGAAACAACCGGCAACGAGCTCATCGATCAGGTCGAGTTCAGCATAAAGCGTCTGCTCGTATTCCAGCAAGCGTTGTGCGAGGCTTTCGGAATCCCACGCCTCATCGATCGCTCGAATCAGCCGTTCGATTCCACATAACGAATGCGCGATGCCGCTACTGTGAAGTGGATCAACGAAGCCTGCCGTGTGTGGTAGCAACGCCCAGTCGCGACCAACGAGCTGTTGCCAACGACGCTGTAGACGCCGCGTTCGAATCAACTGACCGGGACTGTCGGTCAGTTCTGCTTTCTCAAACATTCGCGCGATCGACGGATATCGATTGAGCCAGGTTTGCCATTCGGCTTCCGGAGTGATCGTGTCGTCGAGAGGGTACTTTCGTTCATCCAGGACTAGGCCGGCGCTGCAAAGCTGATCGAAGCGGCTATTCTGAAACCGCAACATCCAGAGCCAAGCTCCGTCGAGCAGATGATGTTGTGCGGCGTGGTCGCACGGGAAAGGATGATCTTCCGTCTGGCCGCTGAGTTCGCGCAACAAGTTGTTCCAATCGTGGATGCGCGTGAAATGCGAGAAGATGGCGCGCGAGTGCGTCTGCACTTGACCCAAGTCCGATTCGATACCAAGACTGTGCGGGACCACGCCCGCTTCGCCGGTCGCATCGATTAGGAAGTTGCCTAGGACGACTAACGCTTCGCCGGATCGCTGGCATTGCAGTCTCCAACTGAGAGGCTTCCGACTCCGTTCGAGTTTCAGCACATTTGTCTCGTCCAACACGACCGCGCCAGCATCTGCTGCTTCGCCACATAAGAACGCATCGATATCGGAACGCAACCACTGCGTGTCGCTATGTTCGTCATCCGCGCTCGCTGCGACAAGCAGTTCGTTGTGATGTGCAGAGGATGGCTGGAACGGTGTTTCGGCTTCGTGGTTGAAGTAGCTGAAACCTCGCTTCACGCCACACGTCAGGTCGGGGTAAGCGTTTCTCCACAAGCCGTACTTACAGAGCGGTAATAGTCGCGGCCGATCGTATCGGACGGCCAAATCGCGTAGAACCATGTTGGCGATCGGCGTCGATGATTCACCGATCGCAAAGCGAGGATGCCGAGCTTTGTCGATCAGCGCGACGCTCCGCCCGATCCGTCGGAGTAGGATCGCCGTGAGGCTTCCTGCGAACCCAGACCCTAGCACGACAACATCGACATCGATCGTTTTCATCGTCGTGAAGCGTTCGTGGACAGACAGTGCTTGACAACCACGAAAGGCACTAAACACACGAAAAAAGAATGAGAGACATTATCAATCATCCGATCTTTCCCCTTTCGTGTATTTCGTGCCTTTCGTGGTCAACTCCTTGGCCTTCCTACTTGACCGTCACCAATGCCTCGACCCACTCACGGAACTCCATCCCCTCCGATCGAACGTCGGACGTGATGACATAGTTGCCGGGCTTCGAATCAACCTGCACGTGCAGATGCATGATTCCTGTCGCGCCGGGCGGCAGAGCGATTTTCGAATCGTAGCTGATCAACTTCATACCTTCTGTGAGATGTGGCTTGATCGCGAAGTCTCTTCGATGTGGCGAATGATTCGTCACGCGGACCTGCAACTTCAGCTTCGCGTTCGATTTCGTCTCAGCTCCATACGGATAGAACACAGCCCACTGTTCGTCGATGCCGTAGTTCGGAGCATCCCACGGAAACAGCTCCCGCAAAATGTCGATTCGCTGACTGTATCGCTTCTCCAAGTAATCCATCTCGTCGTTGGAAAAAGCGAAGACGTAAGGAATATGCTCGTTGACCAACCAGAATGGCTCGTCAAGCTGTCGCAACTTCTGAAAACACAACCGAAACCCGCCGTCCGCGTGAACCAAGTTGCGATTCAGCACGCAATAGTCGTCGATGCCCGACGGCGCGAACGCATCGCCGATGAAGAAGATCGGTCGCTCGTCGTTCTTCTTCGCCAAAACTGCTCCGTGGTAGAAGGTCTGTCCGGGGAAGAAGTGGAATGTCAATTCAAACTCCTGCCACTTCATCTTCTCGCCGCTCGGCAGGCCCTTCACATCCTTAATCGGATTGGAAGTCATCGCCGGCATGTGGTAAGCGGCTGGGTTCTCCAAGATGTCTTCGTATTCCTTCGTCGCGTAGACCGGGCAACCGAACTCCTCAGCCGCAGCTTGCACCATGTCGGTGTGGTCGTCGTGATAGTGCGTGACGAAGATGCCATCGATTTGCTTGACCAAGCCCATCGACATCAGCTTCTTGACAGCATCGATCACACGTTGATAGCCGCAATCCAACAGAAAGCCGTGACCATCTTCCGAGATCAACAACCGGCTCGTTGCCTGTTCGAAGACCCAGTCCGGCGTCTTCTCATGCAGCGAGTAAGGCATCAACTCGACGTCCGCCCCTTGGCCGAGAATCCTTTCGCCGCACAGACGCATCCGGTCCTCTTTGAAGTACCAGTGCAAGGCGTTCGTCGAGAGGTAGTTGTGATAGAGCTTTTGCACTCGGGAGATTAGCTTCTCGATGGCGGCCTGCGGTTCGTTAATCGCCGGGCCACGCGCGGGAAGGACCACATCAGGCTTTTGGTCGCCGATCTTGCGAAGGCTGGTCACAAGTCCGGCCAGACGACTGCCATAGCCGTGATAGCCACGGATGTTCGCTTCCGGAATCGCGTCTTGAAAGCTGTAGAGATCGATCAGTTGGCCATCACCGTAAATGAGGTCACCGGTGAATGCGACTTTCTTGCCATCGATTGTTGCAACGTATGAAACGGCACCGCGCGTATATCCTGGTGTATCGAGCACGTCGAATCGAATCCCTCGCCACTCGACAACGTCGCCTTCCTTCACCCAGCGAGAGACGGCGAGTGGCTGCGCGAGGATCTTTGTCGATTGCTGAGCATAGTCGTGAAAGCGGTTCTGAGTGAACGCGTCCCAAAACTCGCCCGGCTTCTCGAGCAAGTCGCGTTCTGCCTCGGGTGCCACTGCTTTCGCTCCACCAGCAAGTGCCTTCCTCGCCTTCCACACAACATCGCGACGATGATGCGTGATAAGAACTTGCTCGCAATCCGCTCCGCCGTAGACTGCGAGTCGCTTGCCGTCGCGTTCGACAACGACGTTGTTTAACGGACCGCGATCAAAAGACATCTCTTCGGCATGGGAGGCAGCGACGAGAGAGATACCAAGAAGGATGGATGCAACTCGTGACATGGCGATTTCATCTATGTTGTTAGTGATCTGATCTATTCTTCTCCGTGAACTCTGTGCCTCCGTGTTATCACTCAGATAGCGACCACGGAGGCACGGAGGCACGGAGTTCACGGAGTTCACGGAGGAAAGGGCCCCATTAGCCGACAAGGACGCAGCATACGCATAGTACGCGTGTGTGTACATTCTCATCACCGCTACCAAACCGGCCGGCTGCTAATTACGCCGTCTTCGGGGCTGCTGGCGGTTGCGTAGAGCCGTTTGGGGATGCGGCCGGATTGATAGGCTAGGCGGCCGGCTTCACACGCGGCTTTCATGGCTTTGCCCATGCCAAGCGGGTCGCGGGCGTGGGCGATGCCAGTGTTGAGGAGGACGGCATCGACGCCGAGCTCCATCGCGACGGTGATGTCGCTGGCTGTTCCGACACCCGCGTCGATGATCACGGGATAGTCGGGATCGTCGGCTTTGAGGTATTCGAGACAGATGCGGATGTTGTTCGGATTGAGCACGCCTTGCCCCGAGCCAATTGGGCTGCCGGCTGGCATGACCGCCGTCGCTCCGGCTTGCTTCAGCCGCTGGGCCATGATCGGATCGTCGTTCGTGTAGCAGAGAACTTGAAAGCCCTCGGCGACGAGTTGTTCGGTCGCCCCGAGCGTCGCCATCGGGTCGGGCAGCAGTGTCTTGCTGTCACCGAGCACTTCGAGCTTGACCCAATCAGCTCCGGGATTCTCCAAGCCAAGCAGGATCTCGCGACCAAGTCTTGCTGTGCGGATCGCATCCTTCGCGTTGTAGCAACCTGCCGTGTTCGGCAGCAGCGTGTAGCGATCAAGATCGATGTAATCGAGGATGTTCTTGCCATCGCCATCGTAAAGTTTCTCGCGACGGACTGCGACGGTGATGCACTCCGTGCCCGATACGTCGAGCGATTCGCGCATCAGATCGTACGTCTCGTACTTGCCAGTGCCGACGATCAATCGGCTGCGGAAGACATGCTTGCCGAGCCAGAACGCTTCGTCCGACTTGGCTTCGCTCGACGCGGCTGTTTGGGCATCCGTTGCCATGAACGGCTAACCTCCTCCAACAAGTGTGACGACTTCTAGCTGGTCGCCCTCGTGCAGATGTGTTTCCGCGTGCCGGTCGCGGGGAGCCAGATCGAGGTTGACTTCGACCGCAACTCGTTTGGGATCGAGCGACAATTCGTCGAGTAGCTCCGCGATCGTCAAGTGATCGCGGACGTCGCGGTCGGCGCCATTGAATACGATCTTCATATCAAAAACAACGGCGGACGCATGAACGCCCGCCGTGTCCCTATTCTGTTTCTGTCCATCACTCAAGCTGGATGTTGCGGGCCGAACCTTGGCCAAGCTTTATCATCGGGTACACTTGTGTAAAGTTCCACTGCGCGGCTTGTCGATTCCACGGCAACATGTAAGCCACGAAGCGACCCGTGTTGGTGTCAGCTACATAGACGACACTCTCTGCGGGTTTGACGTTGCCACCTTGCACCCGGAAACTCGCTTGTCCGGTGACCATAACGTACTTTGGTTGCTTGCCCTGTTCGACACCCAAATCACCGACAACATTGACTTTGTAAGCGCCACCGATCGCCCCGTTTCGAGGATTCAGAACGGAGCAACTTAACTCGCCGGTGATGAAGTCGAGGATGAACAGCCCCTCAACACCATCAGCGACTGGACCCGTTGCGATCGCCATGGTGTCGCCTCCGTGTGTGGCTGTGGCGTTAAGCAGCGTCGCGGGCAACTCGATCCGGGGAGTACCTAGCTTGGCATAGACGCCTGCTCCGATCGCAGCTCCACAGACCAAGCCCATTACCAACATCAGCCAGGGGGTTCGCGTAAGATAACGCTTCATTGTGAACTCCTTCTGTTCCATTCGGAACACAACAGAAATAACGCGACCGGCTCGCAATGCGGAGACCAACAAATTGTCCGCTGCGATGGGAAAGTCGCATTTACCCCAATGTAAAACCGCCGCCGACCCTTCGCAACTGGCAGCCTTTCTTAAGCCAAGAGTCACTGACCACCGTGAATCCTACTCAATCTGGCGATCCGCGGCCATCTCTGATTACCGTCCTTGGGGAATCCGCAACTGGAAAAGCTGGACATTACTGAACGGCTGTGCTGTAATCAGCCTACTCGTGGCGGGACAAACTCCGTCACGGAGCACCGGAGCTACAATCAACCTCCCCGCATCGACGAAAGGGATTCCGATGTCCAAACTCACTCGACGTACTTTGCTCAAATCGGCTGCCGCAGCTAGTGCCGCTTTCCCGCTGTTCACGATCGCCGGCACAAAGGCTTCAGGCAAAGTCATTGGAGCGAACGACACGATTCGGCTTGGGGTCGCCGGTATCAACGGGCGAGGCACGTCGCACATCGACGGCTTTGCGTCGCAGAAGAATGTCGATGTAACCTACTTGATCGATCCTGATACGACTCTGTTCGGATCGCGCGGCGATCGAGTCAAGTCGAAAGGCGGGACAACTCCAGAGTGTGTACAAGACATTCGCGAGGCGCTCGACGATAAGAACTTGGACGCTGTGTCCGTCGCCACGTGCAACCACTGGCATTCGTTGATCACGGTTTGGGCCTGCCAGGCCGGCAAAGACGTCTATGTCGAAAAGCCGATGAGCCACAACTTGTTCGAAGGCCGCAAGTGTGTCGAAGCGGCCGCCAAGTATGGGCGCGTCGTTCAACATGGAACGCAGCAACGCAGCGATGAGAATCGAGCTCGTCAGATCGATGCCATCCAATCAGGCAAGTACGGCAAGCTTCTCGTCTCGAAGGGCTACTGTTGCAAGCCGCGTTGGAGCATCGGCCACAAGCCGATCGAAAAGGCTCCATCGACTCTCGACTTTGATCTCTGGCTAGGCCCCGCACCGAAGCAAGACTTCCATCGTAATCTGGTGCATTACAACTGGCATTGGTTCTGGGACACCGGCAACGGCGATACCGGCAACCAGGGCGTGCATGAGATGGATGTGGCGCGTTGGGGAATCAAAGGTGCAACGCTGCCGAACAAGGTTTGGAGCGTTGGCGGCAGATTTGTCCCAGGGGAAGCCGATCAAGGCGAAACGCCGAACATGCAACTGTCGGTTTACGAATACGACGATGTCCTGCTGGTATTCGAAACGCGAGGCTTGGTGGAGAATAAGAGCAAGTATCCGAAGGCACCGCCTCGAAATGTCAGCAACGAGTTCTATACGACCGAAGGAAAGATCGTGGGATGGAAGTTCTATCCCAAGGACGGCGGCACGCCAGAATCGATCAGCGGCGGCGAAGCGACCGTCACCCCTGGCGGTCCGTTCGGAGCTTTCACAGCCGCCATGCGGAGTCGCAAACCGGAAGACATCAATTGCGACGCCGAAGTGGCTCACTACTCAAGCGCTCTCTGCCACTTGGGCAACGTTTCGTATCGACTCGGCGAATCGGCCAGCTTCAGTGAGCAATCGAAGAGCCTGGGCGACAATAAGCAAGTCGTCGAATCCTTTGAGACGCTCAAGAGCAACATCGGTGCGGTTGATATCAAGCTCAGCGAGACGACTTACACCGTTGGTCGCACGTTGACCTTGAATCCGAAGACTGAGAAGTTCATCGGCGACGAAGATGCCAACCAGTTGCTGACCCGGCCTTATCGAAAGCCGTTTGTCGTTCCGGAACAAGTGTAACGCCGTCGCCCAATCGAGCGAGTCTCTTCGAGGCTCGCCGCTGGTCTCGGAGTGGTTTTTGGTAGGCCGGAACAAGTCCGCGCAGTTCCGGCAACGGATTTGGCGAGTTTCCGGAACTGCGTGGACTTGTTTCGGCCTACATTGTGAATTGTGAAAAGACGCACGACGCTGTTGGTCTCGGAGCGACACGCCCTTGAGTCTGCTGGTTGCTGGTGTAGAGTGGAAGTTGGTCCGAAGAAGTGACTCGGCCAGTCATTTCGATCGGCGAAGGCAGTCGCACGCCGATCCGGTTTCCCGCTCATGTCAGAACCTTTCGATCCGTATTCCCAGTGGCTTGGTATCGAGCCGCACGAAGTGCTGGTGGATCACTACCGGTTGCTCGGTGTTACGCGCTTCGAGCAAGACGTCGAGATGATCGCGCAGGCCGCCGATGAACGAATGACCTACGTTCGTTCGCTCCAAACCGGTCCCCGCGGCGGATTCACACAGGCCTTGCTGAATGAACTTGCCACCGCTCGTGTCTGCTTGCTGAATCCACCTGCCAAAGCGAGCTATGACCAGATGCTCGAAGGAATGCTGCGAGCTTCCCAACCGCCGCCCGCGCCAGCACATCCGCCCGCGATAACAACTTCGCCCGTCGATGCACCCGTCGTTGTGGAAGCGGACGATCCGGAGCAGGCTTCGCGCCCTTGGGCGCTTGGCGTAATGGTGGGCGTGATGGTTGTGGGCTTAGGTGCAGTGATCATCCTCGCGGCACAGTGGTTTCAGACGCAGACGACTTTGGATTTCGAGCACGGTTTGTCGAATACGACCGCGTCGCGCGAGCTTGTCGTCGGTGATTGGGAAGAGGTAGTCGATTCGGTTGTGGTTTATCAAGAAGGGAACGGCAGCGTAAACTTCGATGCCGCTTTCGCCCAACTACATGGGCCGTCGATCACACGTGAGCAGATGAGCAACCTCGACGTTCTAACTCGTTGGGAGTCGATGGATGATTGGGTGAGTTGGAAGTTCAAGATCGTCAAGCTGCCGCCGCAGGGTGTGTTCCTCGTGCGAGTTACCTACGCGGCACGGCCGGCATCGGACGGTGGCTCGTTCGTGTTAGCTGTGGGCGAACAAGAGAAAGAGTGCGAGATCCGCGGCACGGGCGAGCCGGTAACCGATGAATACTACCTAGCGGTACCAAGCACCGGCGAACATACCTTGACAGTCCGAGCCAAGAGCAAGCCGTCGGATGAACTGATGACGCTCAAGTCGGTAACGTTTGTCCAAAGTAGCCATCACGCTCCGCGTGATGAAATGCGGGAGATGGATCGACGCTGATTCGCCATCCGAGCTTAACGGCATGGCATTGGGCTTCGCCACACGGCTCTTCATCACGCGGAGCGTGATGGCTACGTTGAAGAATCCGGGCTGACTGAAGCCTGAATCGCTTGATTTCTGAAATCGCGGATATCGTTGATCATGTGTTGGATCGACTGGTAGCGATCAACCGGTTTCTTCTCAATCGCCTTGAAACAGATCTCGTCGAGGCGTTTGGAGATCTTGCGACCTACTGCCACCTCACTGGGCGGCTTGGGTGTCAGGTTTAGAATGTTCTTAAATGTTACGTCAATCGTTCGACCGCGGAACGGCTCTCTCAGAGCCAGTACCTCGTACAAGACCACGCCCATGCTAAAGATGTCGCTTCGTTCATCGATCGACTTGCTACCACGAACCTGCTCGGGTGACATGTACAAAGGCGTACCGGGGCGCTGGCCCGGAGAGGTGAGCCGCTCTTCCAAGTCGATTTGCGGCTGGGGCGCGCCATCCGTCGGTTCATCTGCCATCCCCCAGACCTTCGCCACGCCCCAATCCATCAGCATCACTTCGCCGAACAACCCGGCCATAATGTTCTCAGGCTTGATATCCCGGTGGATCACGCCGTGTGCATGGGCGTATGCCAAAGCGTTAGAAGCTTGAATGAGAATCCCCAGCAACCGATCGAGCGAAAACTCGCGTAATGCGTCGGGATCTTTCCGCGCGATTTGAGTGAGGATCTTGAAGAGGTCTCGCCCCTCGATCTTCTTCATGGCAAAGTACAAGTTGCCTTGGTGGTCTTTACCGAGTTCGTAAACCGGAACGGTATTCGGGTGTGACATTTGCGCCGTCACTCGCGCTTCGCGCAACAAACGCCGGCGTTCCGTCTTGTCTTTGGACAACTTGTCCGAAAGCCGCTTGATGCAGACCTTCCTGCCGAGATTGCCGTCGTCCGCCGCAAACAAATCGCCGTTCCCGCCTCCCGCCATCGGTTGCAAGCTTCGATACTTGTGGAAGTCGTTCGTAAACCATTCAGGCAGGTCGGCGTCGGTGCCTGTGAAATAGATCGTCGGATATTCGTTGTTCGGGTTTTCAGCCATCTTGTCCTCCAGAGCGCCTGCCACGCGAGAGCATCGTTATGACAGAACGCTCGGATCGTGTAAATCGCGGCGAACTAGCCCTCATGCTCCGCTGCCGTGATCCTTGTGATTCTCCGATAGGTCAAGCTGCGAGAAGTGTTCTGAGACTTCTTCCAGCAATTCGAAGCCAGCCAACCGCAGAGCTTCGATGTAGTCAGAAGGATGATTGAGATTCTTCAACGTGGCGAGTTCAGCATCCACGATTCTCAATTCGTTAACAGACACAAGCCTCGTCGCAACTCGGTCGTACAACATACGCGGTCGGAGCTGATCCGCGGCGAGCATCTCTTCAATGAGCGGCAGAGCACTCACGCGATAGACCGCGGCCAGAGGATGATGAAAGCCGTCTTGGACGGGAACCGCAGCATCGTTGTCGCCTAATTCGTCGATCATTCGACTCACAAAGGCTGGCTGCAGTAGCGGCACGTCGCAACTTGTGGCGAAAACAGCCTCGACTCGATCTTGGAGCGCGAGCAAACCGGCATGCAATCCTTGCAACGGTCCGCGTCCTTCACGCTCGTCGCGCGTCGTGAGGATATCGCTTGGAAGTTCCGGCAGCTCTTGAGTTGCAGCAGCGACAACGACGATGGGGCGAACAACCTTCTGCAACAAGCGGACAACCCGCTGCAGCATCAACTCCGGACCAAATGGCAGCGTCGCCTTTGCCATTCCCATCCGCGAACTCTTCCCGCCACAAAGAACGATGCCACCGACAGTCACTTCACCTCGCGACATATTGAATCCTGTTGGTCACAACCATGTTGCGGCTCCGCCGCATGAGGGAGGGGGCTTTCGGGAAGGAGTTCCGCTACACGACACCATAAGCCAACATCGCATCCGCTACTTTGACGAAGCCGGCGATGTTGGCTCCCTTCATATAGTTGATATATCCGTCTCCATTGCCATGCTCGATGCACTTCTCGTGGATGTCGTGCATGATCGTCCGTAGACGCTGATCGACTTCTTCGCGGCTCCAGGACAGACGCAGCGCATTCTGACTTTGCTCCAAGCCAGAAACGGCAACGCCACCAGCGTTGGCTGCCTTTGCGGGGCCGAAAAGCACTTTGGTGTTGATGAGTTGGTGCACGCCATCCAATTCTGTTGGCATGTTCGCACCTTCGCATACGGCTTGAATGTTGTTTGCGAGCAGAATTTTCGCGTCGTCGAGTGAGAGTTCGTTTTGTGTGGCGCATGGAAAGGCAATGTCCGCAGGCACGCTCCACGGCCGCTGCTGCTCATGGAACGTCGCGTTGGTGAACTGAGTCGTGTACTCCGCGATCCGCCCGCGCCGCACTTCCTTCAAGTCTTTGATAAACGCCAGTTTCTCCGCGTCGATGCCATCTGGATCATGGATGAAGCCCGAAGAGTCGGACAGCGTAACGACCTTTCCGCCTAGCTGCGTTGCCTTCTCGACCGTGTAGATCGCGACATTCCCGGAGCCTGACACGAGGCAAGTCTTGTGTTTCAAGCTGTCGCCGCGGTGGTTCAGCATGTTCTCGCAAAAGTAGACGCAACCGTAGCCGGTCGCTTCGGTACGGACCAAGCTTCCGCCGAACGCCAAGCCTTTGCCAGTGAGAATCCCGCTGAAACGGTTCTCCAAACGCTTATAGAACCCGAAGAGATAACTGATCTCGCGAGCACCGACTCCGATGTCGCCTGCCGGGACGTCGGTGTCTTCCCCAATGTGGCGATGCAACTCCACCATCATTGATTGGCAAAAGCGCATGACTTCGCGGTCGCTCTTTCCCTTCGGATTGAAGTTCGATCCACCTTTGCCGCCACCCATCGGCAGGCCCGTCAGACTGTTCTTGAAGACTTGTTCAAAGCCGAGGAACTTCAACACGCTCTGTGTGACGTTCGGATGAAATCGCAAACCGCCTTTGTAGGGGCCGATCGAATTGTTGAACTGCACACGCCACGCCCGGTTTGCGCGGATGTGACCTTGATCGTCTTCCCAGGTCACACGAAAGATGATGATTCGATCTGGCTCCGTCATGCGTTCGAGGATCTGAGCGTCTTTGTATTCTCGATGCTCGTTGACGAACGGCATCAGCGTTTCGACGACTTCTCGGACAGCCTGATGAAACTCAGGCTCTCCAGGATTGCGTTTCGTGAGACCCCGCATAAAGCCATCGACTTCGTTACGAACGTCGCTCGTCATTCGGATCTCCTCCAGTGGTTCAGTCGGCTTTGCTGTGGGTTTCTGTTGTACCGCTTGGCTGGAAGTGCTGCATAACTTTTTTGACCGCGAGCGGAAAGATCCCCAGCAATGCGAATGCAGTCAGAATCTGGCCGACTTGCCACGGCGATAAGACCGCGCCGATACCATCTTTTGCCAAAGTCTGGAGATTGGGAATCGAGGCTCCAGCATAAACGTAGACACACGTGGCAGGAAACATCCCCAGTTGACTGACCCACCAATACGTGCGCGTCTTTATCGGTGTCAGGCCCATCAGCAGGTTGATCAGCCAGAAGGGAAACGCCGGGATGAGCCGCAGCGTGAAGAGGTAGAAGGCGCCTTCGCGTTCCAGCGCCTCGTTGAAAGTTGCTAGCCGTGTTCCGAAGCGTCGCTGCACGGAGTCGCGAATCAAGTAACGGCTTAACAGAAAAGCGACCGTTGCCCCTGTTGTCGATGCGAAGCTGATCAGAATGACTCCGCGTACGAATCCGAAATACCAGCCGAACAGCAACGACAACCCCGCGGCACCGGGCAACGAGAGGCCGGTCGCAACGACGTAGATTAGAAAAGCGGCGCCGTACACAAGCACGGGATGATTGGCTTGAAACTGTCGCAGCTCTGATTCGCGATCCGCTAACGCGGCGGGCGACAGCGAATCGCCGAATTTCGCGTAGCCGACGACAACGAGTGTCGCCACGACAGCGACGACGATGATCTTCAGCCAAGGCAAGCCGCGGCTAGAAGCAGCGCCCGTTTCGAGTTCGTTCTCCTTCACGAATCTTCCCATCCGTTGTTGAAGCTGCTTTTTATCGGAGTAGCTTATGCTTCAGCTTTGCGCGGCAGAGCCACAACCAAGACAGACAGGCACGTTTTGTATTTCATCATGGCTGGCTCTTCAGTCCCCTAGGGACGATATGTACTAGCTGGGGGTGTAAACCCCGGAAACTCTTCCCACTCGAGTTGCTATTATGCCAGACGCGAACGATTACAATACACCGGACGACAACAAGCCAATCGGAGACTTCCATGACCATTCATCGCCGCGACTTCGTGAAGCACGCCTCCGCAGCAGCTTTGACTGCAGCGACCGCCGCAACTCTTCTGGCAGACGACAAGCCTGATCCGAAGCAACTTCCGATCATCGACACACATCAGCATCTGTGGGATTTATCGAAGTTTCGCCCACCGTGGCTCGATGGAGCGCCCGAAGTTCTCGCAAAGAGCTATGTCACCAAGGACTTCCTCGCCGCCACGAAGGGATTGAAGGTCGTCAAAGCAGTCTACATGGAGGTCGATGTCGCGCCTCGACAGCAAGTCGAAGAAGCGAAGCACGTTATCGCGCTTTCGAAAAGCAGCGATCACCCGACAGCGGGTGCGGTGATTTCGGGCCGGCCCAATTCGGAAAGGTTCCGTGATTACATCACGCAATTCAAGGACAGCCCGTACATCAAAGGAGTCCGCCAGGTCATCCATGTACCGAACGCGGCACGAGGGTTATGCCTGGAGACGCAATTCGTGAAGTCGATCCAATTGCTTGGCGAACTCGGAATGAGTTTCGATCTGTGTATGCGGCCGACCGAATTGTCAGACGGACGGAAGCTGGCAGAACAGTGTCCCAACACTCGGTTTGTCGTCGATCATTGTGGCAACGCCGACCCGAAGGCATTCCTGAAGCAGACCAACGAAGAGATTTCGCATAAGCCAGACCAATGGCGTCGCGACATGAGCAGTCTCGCCAAACAAGAGAATGTGATCTGCAAGATATCCGGCATTGTCGCCCGGACGCCAAAGACCAAATGGAGTGCGGAGATCCTAGCTCCAATCGTCAACCATTGCCTCGACGCGTTCGGTTCTGATCGGGTCGTCTTTGGCGGCGATTGGCCCGTTTGCCTGCTCGGTTGCAGCTATCGTCGCTGGGTTGAATCGTTGAAGGAAGTCATCGTCGAGCGCCCGACCAGCGAGCAAAAGAAGCTACTACACGACAACGCCGAGAAGTTCTATCGATTGGCATGAACTTACTGAAAGTCTAATGGACTCAACATGAAAGTTCTTGTTACCGGAGGTGCTGGCTATATCGGCAGCGTTGCCGTCGAACGCTTGATTGCTTCGGGTGAGAGCGTTGTCGTATTCGACAATCTTTCGCAAGGGCACCGCGAAGCCATTCATTCTGACGCGGAACTCGTGCGTGGTGATCTCGCGGCGGCGGCTGACATCGAAGCCGCTTTCGCGCGGCACAAACCCGATGCCGTGATGCACTTCGCGTCGAACTTGCTCGTCGGCGAATCGATGGAGAAGCCGTTCAAGTATCTCGGCGACAACGTCTCGAACGGTGTTAACTTGTTGAAGTGCGCCACCGCGCACGGTGTCGAGCGATTCATCCTCTCATCGACCGCCAACTTGTTTGATGAACCGGAGACGATTCCGATCAGCGAGTCGGAGTGCATCGTACCCGGCAGCCCGTACGGCGAATCGAAGTACATCTTGGAGCGAATGCTTGCCTGGTTGGAACGAACACATGGCTTGCGTTACGCCGCGCTCCGCTACTTCAACGCGGCGGGAGCAACTTCAGAACGCGGCGAGGATCACGATCCGGAATTGCATTTGATCCCGCTCGTGTTGCAAGTCGCGCAGAGGAAGCGCGAGCACATCAGCATCTTCGGTGACGACTACGATACGCCCGACGGAACTTGCGTTCGCGATTACATTCATGTCTCGGATCTTGCGGACGCTCACATTCTCGCGCTGCATGCGTTGTCGGACGGCAGTCGCACTTACAACCTTGGCAACGGGCAAGGCTTTTCAGTAAAAGAGGTCATCGAGACATCGCGAGAGATCACGGGGCACGGCATCGCGTCGAAGACGACACCGCGCCGTCCCGGCGATCCCGCGAAACTCGTCGCCGACAGCTCGAAGATTCGTGCCGAGCTCGGATGGGAGCCGAAGTATCCTGATTTGCGGCAGATCATCGAGATGGCTTGGTCGTGGCACAGCAAACATCCAAACGGATACGGCAGCTAGCACCAAATGGAATTCGGGTGAATTTGTATAAACTTTGAAAGCGTAGAAAGCGTAAAACTTCAATGTGAACGCACCCTTGGTCAAATTCC
>PBSM01000017.1 GCA_002726245.1 Planctomycetaceae bacterium
CTCATGCCGGAACTGCGAAGACTTGTTCCGGCCTACGGATGACATCACTGCTCTTGGTACGTTCTCATCTGCCGCTCGCCTTAGGAACGGGAGCGGCTCTGTTACGATTCTGAGATGAGTTCGGAGCTACGACATCCCGTCATCCGCATCGTCTCAGGAGGCCAGACCTGCGTTGACCGCGGCGCGCTCGATGCCGCAATCGCGTTAGGCATCTCGCACGGTGGTTGGTGCCCGCGCGGACGGCTCGCGGAAGACGGTCGTATTCCCGCCCAATACGAACTGGAAGAGACTCTCTCGTCAGACTACCCAATCCGGACAGAGCAGAACGTCATCGATTCAGACGGCACTTTGATTCTTTTTCGAGAGCGAATGCACGGCGGGACGCAACTGACTCGGCGACTGGCTGAGAAGCACCTGAAGCCAGTGCTCGCCATCGATCTTGCCGGGATACTTGAGGACGGGGCATACAACTTCGACGAGGTGCGGCGTTGGCTCTCCGACAACTCGGTCGCCGTGCTTAACGTCGCGGGCCCACGAGAGAGTTCGAGCGTCGAGATAGCAACGGTGGCGACGACATTCGTCCGCCGGTTGCTTTCCGGCTGACCGTAAAGCGTGGGAAGCCGTGAAGACTCTCAGTTAGGCCGGCTGCTGACGAAACTTGGTCTTGTGATCGAAGTCTTCGTCCTTCAGACCAATGTTCAATTTGATGTTCAAGTGCGTGTATGCCTCCTCCAGTAGAGGCTTGCCGCCTGGTTGTGTCGGCCAACTGTAAGCAGCATAGCGAATAGGCACTTGCAGTTCGTCGTCGATGAATACTCTCGCGATGTAGAAGTCGAACCAGGGTTTCTTCTCCGGGTGTGTCGCTTCTATAACTGTACACTTTCGTCCGTTGATCTTCGCACCGGGGATAATGCGCGATGTCGTAAGGGCACCCGTCGGATCGTTCTTCTTGTCTCTTATACCGCGTTCGATCAGCTTCGCGACCAGATTCTCGATGCCGATATCTGTGATGGGGTACCGCTGTCCGGCCATTGCAAGCAAGCCCTCGGGCGGAAGCCAAACAGCTCCAAAGAACTTCCTCGCTCCCTTGGCTTCCTTGCCAACTAACTTCCCGTTGTTCGCACCCTTGACAAAGATGACTTGCCGGCCGCTCATGTCCTCAGGCTTTAGGAATCGCAGGTAGACGCTGAAAGGCTGGCGAACTGCGCCGTTCTCCACCTTCTCATTGCGGATCTCCGCATGCATATGCTCCGTCGGCATCAACTTGCCTTTGATGCGTTCTTGCTTGACAAGCAGGCAGGAATAATCGCTGATCGATTTCTGAATCTGTTCAAGACCATCACGTGCTATCGTGATCGCTTGATCGAGGGGATGTTCCGCTGGGGGCGCGGGTTCGAGACGCTTCGAAACGCGAAGCACCGGCTCTTTCAAGCCGTCGCGCGATTGCCGCGGTTCGTCGCCGAAGACAACGGTCGTGGCAGCAAGTGCCGCGGTGGAAGCAAGATAGCCGACAAATTCTCGACGCGAGGCTCTCGACATCGGAATCCTTTCCTTTGTTCGATCCAAGTTGACCGTAGGCGGAACCAAACCGCTGGTTAATAGCCCCATCTTCCGTGTTGATATTTATCGCCCTAGGCTATAACCACCAATGAGGATCAAACAACTGGACACCACTGCCTACGCAATCCGTTAAGTAGCGGGTGACTCACTGATCCTTACATCACGCACATCTTACGCAAATTCGCCGTTTTCAGGGATAGTAGTTGTGGCAGCAAAATTGCAAGTCGTGGCCGTCGTATCGGAATTCTTTCAAGAGAACGCCTTCATCGCTTGGCTGGAAGACAGCACCGAATGCATCGTCTTCGATCCCGGGTTCGATCATCCCGCGATCATCGAGAAGGTCCACGACTTAGGGCTCACACCGGCCGCGATTCTCAATACGCATGCCCACGGTGATCACATCGCCGGCAACGAGGCTCTGAAAACGGAATGGCCCGAGAGTCCACTCGTTATTGGCGCGAAAGAGGCCTTTAAACTAACGGACCCCGTCGCGAATCTCTCGCGAAACTACGGTCACGACCTGATCAGCCCCGAAGCAGACGAGCTTGTTAACGAGGGCGATGTCTACTCTGCGGCAGGCCTGGATCTGGAAGTCTACGAGATACCAGGCCACTCGATCGGGCATGTTGTCTTCGTTTGGAAAGGTGACACGCAGTCTGTTGTCTTCGGTGGAGATGTGTTGTTCCAGGGGAGCATCGGGCGCACCGACTTTCCGGACGGCAGCTTCGAGGATCTCGCCGCTTCGATCCGTCAGAAGCTGTACGCCCTGCCGGACGATACAGTCGTGTTGCCGGGGCACGGGCCGGCAACAACCATCGGCCACGAGAAGCTTCACAACGGCTTCGTTCGTGCCGAAGTGTGATTTTCGTGGGGTAGGCTTCCAGCCTGCCAGCGAATAAAGGCAGGCTGGAAGCCTACCCCACGAAAAGAGCCCGGCTTCCGAGAAAGCCGGGCTTGGCGAATCCGCTTGTTGAACAGCTACCTAGACTAGATCGACCATCCATCGCGGTATTCGCGATGGACGAACTTGTTGACTTCGGACTTGTTCGTGCTCTGCAGGCTCTTCGCGTCCCACTCGATGCGTTCACCTTCGCCCAACCGCATGGCCAGGTTGCCGACCAAGATCGTTTCGGTCAAGCGGCCTGCGTAGCCGAAGTTCGACATCGTGCCTGGCTCGTATTCGCCCTTCACAGTGCTAACGAACTCCCACTTCTGGCGTTGGTCGCCGCCACCCTTGAACGGAATCCGAGGCAACTTCTGCTCCGGCTTCTTGTACTGCGCGAAGTTGTCCTCAGGAAGCAGGAAGTACTTCGCGCCGTAGTCGTCCGGAGAAAACAGCAAGCCCTTACTACCAACAACGACGGCACCGCTGGTCTTGCGACCACCTTCACGCTGCGCTTGAATGCGTTTCTGGAAAGATGCCGGAAGCTGAGAAATCAAGTCGTCGTCTGGGAGATTGCCGCCATCGTACCAGTAGAACTTGCAAGCCGGCAAATTGTTGCGTTTCGGGAACTCGAACATCAACGAGGAACTGCCTGGATAGGTTTCGTTCTCGAATAGTCCGGGATTCTTCACAGCCGTAACGGCGACCGGATTCCACAGCTCCAACGCCTTCACAGGCATGTTGGTGGTATGGCAGGCCATGTCACCGAGGGCGCCAGTGCCGAAATCGACCCAGCCTCGCCAGTTGAACCCATGATAAACACCCTTCTTGAACGGACGCATCGGTGCAGGACCGATCCAAGAATCCCAGTTCAAGTCTTCCGGAATCGGGTCTTCACCTTCGGGACGTCCGACGCCTTGCGGCCAGACGGGACGGTTCGACCAGATGTGAACTTGCGTCACGTCGCCAATCGCGCCGGACTGAATGACCTCGACCGCTTCGCGAAGGCCATCCTCGGAAGTGCCTTGATTACCCATCTGGGTAACCACGCCCATCTCTTTAGCGACCTCACGCATGACCCGCGCTTCTTTGATCGACCAGGTCAGAGGCTTTTGGCAATAAACATGCTTCTTCATCCGCATCGCCTTGACGGAAGCTGCGGCATGATTGTGGTCGGGAGTGCTGACGGTGACGATATCGACTTTGTCACCAAGCTGGTCGAGCATCTCTCGATAATCGTCGAACTGCTTCGCATCGGGGAATTCACGCCCCTTCTTGGTCAGCGTTCCTTTATCGACGTCGCACAGGCCGATGACCTCAACACCTTGCTCACCGATATGGCTGGTGTCGCTACTGCCTTTGCCGCCGACGCCGATACAAGCTGCCGTGAGCTTTTGAGCAGGGGAATCTTGTGCTTTCGAGACGGCTTGCGTTCCAAGCCAGACGCCAGCTCCGACAGCAGCGGACTGGCCCATGAAGCGACGACGAGTTGTCTTTCTTGTCATGAAATGTACCTCGGACAGAGTGAACGGGGTTTTACGGATTGCCGTAGCAGGTGTGTGTGTGGTCCCTGCGTGCTCACCGGCCAGCCCGGTTGAAGAAGCGGACAGAAATCCCTAGAAACGTCAGTGTGTACGATAACAAGCGGGAATTCGGGACACAATCACTCGCTGATACACCATAGACTTTGTTTGTGGCTTCAACTCCCCTCACCGACGGAGCTTACCCCTCGAATGAACAGCCTTCGGCCAACGTTTCCCGTCCTCTGTGCTCTGATAGCCGTTGGAGTCTTCGCGGGGTGTCGCAAAGGTTCGTCCCAGCCAGCCGCCACGCCATCTGCCCCCGGAACTGTGGCTGAAGGGCTGGTCGAGCCCGCTTCGTCCAAAGCAGCCGCCGATAACGAGGCCGCCGTGGCTGCGTTGCAGGAGGCAGGTTTTAAGCTGACAAAGAACGGTGATGGCAGCGTGACCGAGTTCTCCGTCACCAGTGACAGCGATATCTCGTCTTCGCTGGAGCATCTGTCCGGCATTCCGAGCGTGCAGATTGCTCGCTTCTCCGGCCCTGGCCTGACTGACCACGGAATGGAATCGCTCGCCAAGCTAACGAGACTGAAGCGCCTCGACCTGACCGACACTGCTATCGGCGACGAAACGCTGAAGTCCGTCGGCGAGCTAACGAATCTGGAGGCGTTGTTCCTCCGTCGGACTGGCGTGACGGACGACGGCCTTGCCGCATTGACTGGCCTTCCAAAGCTCCGAGCGATCGACTTGCGTAACAGCAACATCACGGATGACGGATTGGACCATCTTGCCAAGCTGACATCACTCGTTGACATTCAACTCGAAAAATCCAAGGTCACCGACACGGGAGTAGCAAAGCTCCAAGCTCTTCCGTTGAAGTCGATCAATGTGAATTATTGCACGTCGGTCAGCGACGTCTCCTTAGCCGTACTTGGCAAGATGCCGACGCTAGAGTCGATCCAAATGGACTCCACGAAGATCACCGACTCGGGTATGCCTGCCGTTGCCAACATTAAACGACTGAAGCGACTTCGCATCAGAGATACCGACGTTACAGGTGTAGGCTTTGCCCATGTCGCGGAATTAACAAGCTTGGAGAGACTGGAACTGCGTGGCACTTCGCTCGACGATGCGGGACTCGCGGTGCTGGCAACTCTGCCGAAGGTAAACTACCTCGACATCAGCGAGTGCCGGCTCGCAACACCCGAGGGAATCAAGAAGATCAATCAACTCACTGGGCTTAAGTACCTCGGTCTTTGGGAGACGAAGACGAACGACGAAGCTCTCTCAGCGATGACGGACCTAACGAACCTCGAAGAGCTAAACCTAAAGGCAGCACAAGTTGGCGATGAGTCGATCGATGCGCTCTTGAAGATGCAGAAGCTCAGCAAGTTGAATGTCGGCGGCACGCTCTTCTCGGACGAAGGATTTCGAAAGATGGGTGAGCTGCCGAACCTGAAGTGGCTGAACGTGGCTAACACCAGCATTGGCTTTGACGTCATCGACGAGCTGGTCGAATCCAAGGAAGGCTTGGAGGTCATCGAGTTCGAGAATTAGACTCGTTGGAGTTCCGGCTTTAGCCGGTCTTCCGGTCAACAGAACCCGGCTGTTTACCGCCTGAAGGCGGGACTCCAACACCCATGCAACTCACTCTTCCCAAGCACGACATCGTGTTGCTCGGCGTCGGCTACACCAACGCGCACGTGCTTCACATGTGGAAGATGAAGCCGATTCCTGACGCTCGCCTCACGTGCGTCTCGAACTATTCGGTGGCGACCTACTCGGGCATGTTGCCAGGTGTGCTCGCCGGACAATACCCGACGTCTCGTGTGCAGATCGACCTCGTCCGGCTCTGTGCTTCTGCGCATGCACACCTGATCGTCGATCAAGTCATCGGTCTCGACACGGCCGAGCGACGTTTGCTGTTCGAGTCACGTCCTCCGCTTCCGTTCGATCTGCTCTCAGTCGGAATCGGTTCGGTACCGACGCGCGAAGGCGTCGAGTCGCTCGACGATACGATCTTGGCAATGAAGCCACCGTCACAGGATCACGATCCAGCAACACAGATGCGATGTGCCCGCGGCAGTAATCAGTGAGGTTCTCGATTGGCACGCCGATGCGGCAAGAATCACGGTCAGCGAGTGAGTGTGTGCGTGCGTGCGTGGCGAGCGAGACGGAAAGGCGGCGAGTTTTTTGGAGTGCGGCGACTTGTCGCCGCTTTCTCTTTCCGTGGCCTGCAGAAAACCACGAATTTCGCCGTGAAAGTCGGTTGCAAAAGAAAGCGATGACAAGTCATCGCACTCCAAATCCCACTGCAACAACCGTCACTCCACCGCTCCGCACATCACCCAAATCGGAACGCCGCCGGTCTCGTACGTCCTGAGATGTTTCAAGTCGCCAGTCTTTTGGTTGATCCGATACGCGAACAAAGCCGAAGAATTCTGGCCGGCTGCATACACATAGCTCCCGGTCAAGTCGATGCAGAACGATCGCGGGAAATGGGCCGTTGGATAGTGACCGATCATCTTCATCTTGCCAGTTGTTGAGTCGATGGCAATTGCCGCGAGCGTGTCTTTTGTTGCTTCGCCTTCCTTCCGTTTAGTGACATCACGATTGGAAACGTATGCGAAGCGGCCGTCGGGCGTGATCTTGATGTCGGCTGCGGCGCTCTCGCCGTCGTAGCTCGGTGGCAAGGTGGAAAGCGTTTGAACCTTGCTGAGCGTTCCCTTCTTCGGATCAAACTTCCATGCCGTGATTCCGCCGCCGCGTTCGTTGGAGGTGTAGGCCATCCGCAGCTTAGGATGATGAGCAATGTGCCGAGGCTGGTGATACAAGTGACCCTCGTCGGGGCCCGTTGCGAATGGCGGGTCGTTGGGGGTCAGCTTGCCAGTTTCGGCGTCAAGACGAAACTGATAAACCTTGTTTGGCGATGTATGGGGCACGAAAGCAAACTTGCCGGACGGATCGAGTTCGATGCAATGCGCTGTTTTTTCTGTCTTCCTGTGATCGAGACGTGCGTCGGTGCAGATACCGTCTTTGATGCGATAAGTGGTGACGTCTCCCGCTCCGTAATGAGCCGCGAGTAAGACACGGCCGCTCCTATCGGCTCGAATGTACGGAGCACGACTCGTGATCGTTGCTGTCGCAACGAGTTTCAACGATCCATCCTTCGCGCGCTTCAGCGACGCAACACCAGCTTTTCCATCTTGCAATCCCGTCACCGCCGTGTAGACGAAGGAAGCGTTTGGCGAGAAAGCCATCGGGCCGGCGTTGCCCGGAAGATCTACACTGAACTTCTTGGTCAGGTCGCCCGAGCCGGCGTTGAGTTCGTAGGCAACGATCGTCTTGTCTTGAGTCGATGCCAGGTAGAGCAGTTGACCAGCATCAAGTGACGTATCCATCGAGCAGACTCCGGCGAACAACAGTGCAATTGCAAAACGTATCTTCATGGCTTCTTCCTTTGTGTAGGTTGGAGTTGTATTCCGCCTTCTTATGCCGACGGAGTGCAACTCCGTCCTATGGATTGAATGTCTATTCCGCAGCACCGAGGGAGCGAATGTAGGACAACAAGTCTGCTGCTTCTTGGGCGGTCAGATCGCTGAGGATGCGGTCGGGCATCAGCGACTTCGTGCTCTTTTGCATCTCGTCGATCTCGGTGCTGGGGATGCGAATGAGCTTCTGTTCGGCTGTTTTGATGACGATTGCCTCGTCCGTCTTCTCAGCGATCAAGCCTGTGATGACTTTGCCGTCGGCTGTATAGACGGCATACGCGGCGAACGGCTCGTCGATTTTCAATGAGGGCTTCAACACATGCTGAAGCATCTCCGAACGCTGCTTGTACTTCTTATTCATCTCCATCAACGTTGTACCAATCGATTTGTCTTTGTCGCGAGCATCGTGACAGGCTTTGCAACGAGCTCCGTCACTGAAGAAAATCAGCTTGCCGCGAGCGGCATCCCCTTCTCGGCTCAAGATGACTTCGGGATCAATGTTCGGGCCGAGCCGGGCGCGGCGTTGCGATTCTGGAAGAAACGTCTCGAACAAACCTCGAACGTTCGTATTTAGACCCGCGTTACCAATTGCGACCGCTGAAGCGATATCTTCCGCTGGCAAAGAGCCGGCGTGCATCTTCGCCAGCAACGCCAATGATCCTTCCGTCGATTGTGTCAACAGTTTGATCGCGGTGTCTCGGTCTTCGCGTTTCTTGGCGTTCTCGCTGGCAAGCGTGGCCAAGGCTTTCGACTCGGCAGAACCATCTACGAGCGGAGGTGAAGCACCTTCTCCGGAAACGTCCGATAGCGAACGAATCCACTCCGAGACTAAAGCCACTCCCTTGCTATCGATCACTTGAGAGCCAATGTACGGCATGCGTGCGTAGCCAAGCTTTGACATGCGGTACATAACGACGGAGCGGTGTGGATCTCCAGGCACGATCAACTTGGCATTGTGCATTCCAAAAGTGCCGATGCCCGTGCCTTTGTTCGTGTTCAGCTTGTCGAACGGCATATCTCGTTTCAGGTAGAACGAAACGATTGCGTTGCCGCCTGGATGGTGACAGGCGCTGCAATTGGTGTGCAGATAGGAACGGGCCCGATCGTCGAGGTCGAGCGAGTCGTCGTGCGGATTGACGAGCCGGGACGCCGCGGCAACTTCGGGGACGCTCGCGAGCACTTTCTGGGCAGCCAGAGATGGGAGTTGATCGTCGAGCTGATTGGGCACGAAGCCGAGTACGAACCGCGAACCGGCGTTGTGGCACAGCTTGCACTCATTGCTTGCGCTCACGTGCCACGTTCGTTCCAGCTTGTCGCCGGAGGCGTCGGTGACTTCGAGCGGTCGATCCGCGCCGATCGAATCAACCAAGTAAGCCTCTTTTCCGGCCTCGTCCCACAGATAGCTGTATGGCTGCCAAGTCCTGTTTTCATAGTGCAGGATCTGTGTTTCCAGACGAACGGGCTGCGCACCGACTGCTTGCGGTAAGTTCAGTTGCTTCACCAAGACCGTCCCTTCGGGATAGGCGGCTTGGTCGTCACCGTTCGCCAGTTGGACTCGGCCATCGCCGGGAATCGCGACCCAGCGTTGCGCTTCGGCTCCATCCATCCAGCGGTTTACGCGCACGTCATAGGGGACGACTCCCGCCGCGGGCTCCAAGTCCTCGACCGAAGCGAACAATCCAGTCTCGCTCAGCCGCCGCGGGAATTCAGCCGACGTGTCGACCAATCCGGACGGCACGACTTCGTAAATCTGCCCAGTGTAGTCGTAGTCGAGGACATACAGCTCGCCGTGACTTCCTTCGGTGAAGCTCGTGATGCGCTGATCGGTATCGACGAGTGTTTGATGCGAATAGGTGTCATCACCTTCGGCGCGGACTGCCCAAATCGTCCCCGTGATGTAATCGCCGTAGATGAACGAGCCGACGAGATCGGGCAGCTTGCGTCCGCGATAGACTGGTCCACCGATCACGGAGTTCGCTTCAGAATGATGGTGATCTTTGATGGGCGGAATGATCGGTGTCGGGCCGACTTCGACATCGCTTCGCAAGACCGCACGCGCTTCCATGACCGGCCAGCCACAGTTGCCGCCGCGGACGATACGATGCACCATCTCCCAAGTCTCCCAGCCGTTGTCGGCTGCAAAGACATCGCCGGTCACCGAATCAACGCCAATCTTCCACGGATTGCGGAGCCCGTAAGCCCATATCTCCGGGCAGGCGCCCTCCAACTCGGTGAACGGATTGTCTGACGGCACGACATAGGCATGGTCACCTTCAATCTGATCCACATCAATTCGCAACACGGTACCTAGTAGATCGGAGACATCTTGGCCCGTGGTCAAACCGTCAGGAGGGTTTGGTCCCGATCCATCGCCTGTCGAAATGTAGAGATAGCCATCATTGCCGAACTCGACGCAGCCTCCGTTGTGACCTCCCGTCGGCCAAGTGATGACGACTTGCTCGCTGCCGGCCACGAACTTCGGCGGCGTCTCGTTCGTCATTGTAAATCGCGAGACGCGCGTGTGCCCTCCGTCGCCGGGATGCACGTAACAAACGAAGACGTAACGACTTTCTCTGAAGTCAGGATGGAAATCTGCATCGAACACCTTCGTCGTTCCGCGTAACACCTCCGACAAGTCAGCGACCAGGTCCGCCTGTTGCACTTCGGGATTCTTCACGAAGCTGAAGACCTTTCCGCCGATTTCAGTAACTAACAGGCGATTCTCACCGGGAATCTCTTCGATGCAAGTTGGATTCTTGAAACTGACGCCGGGGAATGCCGGAACGATCTTGTAGGGTGCCGGGGGAGTGGGAGCGCCTTTGACTCGCGATGTGGTCCAGAGCTTGCGCCCGTCGTCGCCCGAGGCAGTAGCTAGATGAGCGAGAATGGCGATGGTTGTCAGTGCAAACGAAAGCGGTTTCATGCGGGGTCTCTTAAGATGAACCATTTGTAGCTGAGGGACTGGCGATGCAAGTTGGTTGGAGTCCCGCCTTTAGGCGGCTTGGCCGGGATGTGCGACGAAGCCGCCTAAAGGCGGGACTCCAACACAAAGTGGCGCTGTCCGACTAATGCACACCTCGATAAACGAGATTGTGCAATGAGGAGCCCGGCTTCGCAATCGATCGATGGCGGGCTTTGTCAGAAAAAGTCGTCGTTCGGTCGGCGAACAAAACGGAAACGCTATGTTACTCAACAGCGACAGCGAGGATCGAAACATCGTCTTTGGCTGCGAGTGGCCACGAAATTCGTCGAGCTCCGTCACGAGAGAACGCAGTGCCTGCTCGAGCGAGATCAAGCCGATTCGACTAAATAGCTTCCAGCAGTTGCGCCGCGCCGAAGATGTCGCCATCTGCGTTCATGGTGTCGGTCAAGCCATCGGAGTAGACGAACAAGCGGTCGCCCGACTTCAGCGTGATCGCTTGCTCGCTGAAGTCGTTGCTGTCCGGGGACATTCCAATCGGAAAACCGGGGACATCGAGCATCGCGGGTGATCCACCTGCTCGTTGATGCAACAGCGGTGTGTGCCCTGCGCTCGTGAATCGCAATTCGCGCGATTCGAGATTAAGCACACCGTAGGTCAACGTGAAAAACTGCTTCCCTTCCTGACGGCCGAACCGCTGATTCAGCTTGCCGGCGACTTCAATCGGCGCCAGCAGACGATAGCCGGCACCCTTTTCGTCGTGCTCGGCGAGTATCGATTGTGGATCCGCCGCGGGCGACATCACCCGATTCAACGTCGTTGCCAGCAATGCGGCAGGAACTCCCTCTCCCGTTACGTCCAACCTTTTCGGTTACTCCTCTTTCAGCGTCAGCTCTGCCAGACCAATCTGAGCGTAAACGCTCGATCCGTCGTGGCGTTTACGCCCTTCCGCGTCGATGTACTCGGTCTGCCAATCACGAGCCGAATAGTACAGCAATAGTCGATTCGGCAACTGGACAATACAGGGCGTCGATGTGTACCGGCTGTCGAACAGCTCTTTGCCTTTCGAAGCCGGAAAGGCTGGTCGGTCGTGATCCGCGTTCCATTTCGTCCCGTCGGTGGACTTGGCACAGAAGAGCTCAAAGCGGCCACCGTCGATATGGCAGCCATACCACATGTACCAACTGTTGGCATGCCGGATCACGAAGGGATAGACAACGCTCTTCGCCGGCCCGCTCGGTTGAAGCACTGGCTGCTTGCTCCGCGTCCATTGCAGGCCGTCGTTCGAGCTGAACTCGTAGATGTTCCGATAGAGCCCGCCTGTGATCTCGTCGAACTTCGGACGCGATCCCATCCACATACGGTAGGCATTCGCGACTCGCGTTACCGAGGGCGAGCGTCCTGCGGGAAACAGCGGCTCGGGGTGAACGTCCCACTTGATCCCATCGACGCTCGTCGCGTAACCGAGCTTCTGGTCGTTGCCGATGATCTTCCGTTGCGCGTCATGCTTAACGCCGTCTCCCGAAACGAACCACATTCGGAACCGCTTGGTCCCGTCATCATAGATCACAAACGGCGTTTGGATGATCTGCCCCCAAGGCACGTCGTCACCGGTCAGAACCGGATTTCCAGGATGCTCGTCCCACTGCAAGCCGTCATCCGACGTGGCATATCCCATCACGATGTTGTTAGATCGAGAAGCCTCTGATGTTCCCAAGTACCACATGTAAAACCGGCCGTCATGATGAATCACATGCGGCGAGTCGACGACGATTCGGCACCAGTCTTGTTTCGTCGTCCGTGCTGACAGAATCGGCTTCGTCCTCCGCACCCACGGCTGCGGACGCTGGTCGAGCGACGCTACTGGCGGAGTCTGGGCTAACAATTCAGTAGCCGCAAAGAACGCAAAAGGCCACAACAAAAGGATCCAGTCTTTGCGTCGTTTTGTGTTTCTTGTGGCCATCGAATCCTGCCAATTCTCGTCTGTTCTGAGTCACAACACGTCGTTCGTCCGCCTGAGTGCCGGTGCAAACCAAGATTCCGGTTTAATTCTTGCTTCGTGCTTACCTGCTTCACTTTATGGGAAGTTTTGAATTGCGCGCATAATTGGTATTAGCAAAAACGCGGCCCTCCGCGATGGTGTGATTGTTATGAGATCAC